>JAFGIS010000310.1 GCA_016929495.1 Polyangiaceae bacterium
ACGTACTCGTTGCCGTCGACATCCCAGACACGGGCCCCGCGTCCGCGTTCCAAGTACATCGGTGCGACGCCGCGCACGTACTGAGTGGGGCCCTTGGCCAGGGTCTGTGTGAGCGCCGGGATCAAGCCCAGCGCGCGCTGGAAGTAACGCTCGGACTGCTCGATCTTGGGGTAGCCAGCGGCGTTTTCGTGCTTCACGCGCATCCTGCCTTTCGGCGCTGAGACCAGAGCGTCATGACCCGCTCGGCGAGCTTGGGGCCGGTCAGCCATTCGCGCTCGAGCACGGCGTCGATACGGCCCGGCCTGAACCAACGCTGGTCGAAGCTGAACGGCGCGACGCTGGCAAAGATGCCGTGTCGGTTCAGCAGCTCCAGAACAGCGGTGTAGAGACCCCCGGTCGAGAAGTGGTCCTCTACGGCCACGAGCAGCCGCGACGCTAGGGCCGCCTCGAGCAGCGCGGCCTCGTCGAGCGGCGCCAGCCAACGCAGGTTGAGCACGCCGGCGGAGATCCCCATCTCGTTGAGCAAGCGGGCTGCCTCCAGGACGGGTGCCACGAGCAGACCGTAGGCCAGCAGCACGACATCGCGGCCGCGGGCGAGCCATTCCGCTCTGCCCGGTCGCGGCGGCTCCACGTGCTCGACTTGCGGGGGTCGCTCCGTGAAGCGCACGTAGCAGGGCAGGTCCGAATCGATCACGGCCGCAAGACCAGCCAGCAGTTCCGTCGAGTCTGCGGGGCAGAACACCTGCATGTTGGGAACGAGGCGCATGAGCCCTACGTCCTCGAGCGACTGGTGTGTCGGCCCATTGCCGTCGGACAGCAGCCCAGGCACGTAGCCGATGAGCTTCACGGCGAGCCTTGGCAGGCCGACGTCCGTCCGGATGAACTCGAATGCGCGCAGCGTCAGAAAAGGTGCCAACGCGTGGACGACGGGCACGCGCCCTCTGAGCGCCAGGCCCGCCGCCATGGCCACCAGCGTCTGCTCGCAGATGCCCACGTCGATGAAACGTCGGCCCAATCGGGCCGGCAGCCCTCGGATCGCAGCCCGGTTCTCGGCAGTGAGCACGAACAGGTTCGGGCGCTGCATGGCGAGCTGTTCGAGCGCGCTCTCGTAGGTGGTCACCGAGCTAGACACGGCAGCAGACCTCTTGGACCGCTGAAGCCAGGGCGACAGGACCAGGAGACTCTCTCTCGAGCTCCTGCTGCAATGCCGCGGCCTCTTCGGGTCTCAGTGAGACGAACCAGCGATCGGCCCGCGCCTCGATGCTCGGGATCCCTTTGCCCCGTACGGTATCGGCGATCACGACGCGCGGCCGTTGGGTTTGCCCCGAGAATCCACGGCTCAGTTCGGAGAAGCGATGGCCATCGACGCGCACCGCGTCCCAGCCGAAGCTCGTGAGCTTGTCGACGAGCGGCTCGAGCGGATTGAGCGATTCGGTGCTCACGTTCGCCTGAAACCCGTTTCGGTCCACGACCAGCGTGAGTGGGAGCTCGGGGAATCGGCCGGCCACCAGCAGAGCCTCCCACATCGAGCCCTCGTTGAGCTCGCCGTCCCCGCACAGGACGTAGCAACGACGCCCGCGTTCTCGGAGCGCCAGATCCCATGCGACCCCGAGAGCTACCGGCAGTCCGTGTCCGAGAGATCCCGAATGGAACTCCACCCCGGGAATGCCTCGATTCGGGTGCCAGTAGATGTCGTCCTCAGGGTCGAGGTGGTGCTCGAGCCGGACCGGGTCCAGGTAGCCTAGCTCGGCGAGCACACCGTACAAGGCCGGTACGGCGTGACCCTTCGAAAGGAAGAAGTAGTCGCGATCTTCGCTGCCGATGCTCTCGGGGGTGAGCCGCAGCTGGCGGGCGTACAGGTAGGCGAGTATCTCGACGCAGGAGAAGGCCGATCCCACGAAACAGCCTCCGTGGGTGGCCATGGCGAGCACGTGACAACGCACGCGACGGCACAGTCCGTACAAGTCGTCCCAGGCGTCGCTCATGGCCGCGCTCCGCTCCAGCACAAGACGCCGCTCCGGTCCTGCAACGTCGAAAGGTGGCCGAGCTCGCTCCACTGCCAACACGCGCCGCGGTGACGCGCGTTCAAGTCGCGCACCTTCGGTCTCGCGTCGAGCCAGCGCACGACGTCGAGCGCGCTGAAGTCGATCCTTCCTTCCGCCAGGAAGCCCTCGAAAACTGCGCCAATTACGGCGAAGTCCTCCGGATAGTCGAGAGTCAGTCGATGCGAGTGCGAGCAGTCGGGCCCGGCGTCCCATACGATGTTGGCAATCCGGAAGCGTCCGGGTCGTTCCCAGATAAAGGGCGTCGTATGTTCTCTCTCGAACGGGGCGGTCGCCTCGCGCCACGCGGCGTACAGGGCGGACATGCTCATGACTTCGATGTCGTTGCCGTCCGGCCACGTGGGGGGAAGCAGGTTGGTGAACAAATCGTAGTGGTCGAAATCCTCGCGCACGAATCCGAGTACGCGGTCGATTGCTCTGGGATCGACCAAGGGACAGTCGGACGGTACCTTCACGACCCAGTCCGCGCCGTACGCCTCGCCGGCCCTGAAATGCCGATCCAGACAATCGGTAGGATGGCCCGTGAAACACGCAACGCCGAGCTCCTGGCACAGGTCGACGATGGGGCGGTCTCGCGCTTCGTCGGTGGTGGCGACCACGAGCTGGAAGTCCGAGTGCGCGGCCCGGAGCCGTCGAATCATCCAGGCGAGCACAGGCTGCCCCGCGATCGGGAGCAGGACCTTGCCCGGCAAGCGGGTCGAGCCCGTGCGCGCCTGAACGACCAGGACGATCTTCACGCGCAAGCCTCCTGCTGCACGAATGGCCCGCGTGCGGGACGCACTTCGTTCATGGGCTGGGCCGACCGTTGCGGACGGGCGGGCAGGCCGAGGAGGTTGCGACACGCGGAGGCCACCTTGTGCGCGGCGCAACGGTTCTGTATTGGAAGCAGGCGCCGGAGTTCTTCGTGTGGGAAGTAGGAGTGCACTTCCTTGCCGAGGGCAAGCCCGACGAACGCGAGCGAGGAGTACTGGCAGACCAGCACACTGCAGTTGGCCACCATCTCTTCCGCCGACCCGTCGGCATAGACACGCGCCCCGGGCGCCCAACGCTCGATTTCTTGCGTTGCGCGCCGGACGTTTTCGTTGGGGTGCAGTTTGAAGATGAGGTCGCGGCCGTGTGCGATGTCGACCACGTGCTCGATGAATCGGCGACGGCGGTCCAGCTTGAACGTCTCGCGAGCATCCGAGGTACAGGCCAGTACGTAGCCCGCGCAGGGAAAGGAATTGACACGGTAGCGCTCGCAGTCGTCGAAATTGGGGATCCCGGTGACGACGAGCTTGCTCGCGGGCGCTCCCTGCGCGATGAAATGGTCTCGGTAGCCTTCGCTTGCGACGCAGAAGCGGTCGTAGCAGCGGCTCAAGCCGGTGGCTGCCGTTCCGGCCAGCCAGCGTGGCAGAACAGTTGGAAAACGGCGGACGATCGGGGTGAGGAAAGTCGCGGGGTCCATGATCCCCTCCTGAAGGAGCACGACGCGGGCAGAACCGAGGTTCTCGGGAACCAGTACGTCCGAACAGGTGACGACCAGGTCGTAGCCCCCCGCCCAACCGTCGATGTCGATGGGGAGTTCTTGCGAGAGCAGTAGATCGGCGCAGCGCCGACGCATCTTGTGTCCAGCGATGGTGAATTCGAGCAACCCCAATCGGCTCAGAAAGCGATACGTAGCAGCGCCGTAGTATGGAGTGAAGGCACGCTCGCACTCGGCCAGCTCCTCGGCCACCTGGATCATCTGAGTCGTCTGATTGCGCGAACCGCAAATGAACAGCACGCGCGGGACCCAGTATTTGCTGCGGAATATCATGTGACCTCCAGGGGCACGGTCTCCGTGCGGACCCGCCCGACGTCAATCGAGAGCAACCCGCGAAACCGAAAGTGACTGTAGGCAACGCCGCGAGGTGCAACGAACGTTCGGGATCGCCCATGCGGGCACCTTGCCGACCCAGGCGCGAGGCCGGGCAGAGGATGTTGCAGGGCCCTCGTCGCGGTTGTGCTGAAAGGCACGATGAGAACCTAGCAAGCGCCTGCGACATTTGAGTGCCAAGTCCTCGAACTCCTCGCGATGCTCGGAGGACTGAGCCCGAGCATGCTGCGCGAAGGCGTCAGTTCCGTGACTCTCGGCCGGGCAGGCTGGTTCGCAGAGAGATGCCGACTTGCTCACACGCCGGCACCCCGGCGACGATCCACGAACAGTTTGCAGCAACGTCATCAGGACGCCACGTTGAAGGTGGTCACTTCGGCGAAATGGCCTCGAGCTCCAACCGGGCTGCCGGCTTGGTACGCGCGTTCGGCGTCGTGCTGGCGGCGCTTGTCCTGATCTGGACCTTCCGCCGCGCGGAAGGCGCGAGCGTTGCCCTAGTTCTGGCCGAAGCGGGCCCCTGGGTCTGCGTCGGACTGGTGCCGTTCGGTTGTGCCCAACTGCTCGAAGCGCTTGCGTGGCGCGCGTGTTTCCAGGTCCTTGGCCAGCACGCCGCGCTCCGCCCACTGCTCGGCATCCGTCTCGCCAGCGAGGCACTCGCACAGACACTACCGCTCGGCATGCTCGTTGCGGAGAGCACCAGTCCCCCTCTGCTCGTTCAACGCTGCGGTCTTGGTGTTCCCGAAGCGTTGGCAGGGATGGCCGTACGCAAGTACCTCCTGCTCGCGACCCAGGTCCTCTACTTCGGCGGGGCGCTGGTGCTGGGTGGCGCCGTGCTGCACGGAGTATCCGAGACGCTCACCGGGGGCGCGTACCTCGAGGTGGCGGCGGTCGGTGCCGTCGTGGTGCTGGTGCTGCTCACCGTCGGCATGCAGGCCACGCTCAGTCGCGGCCACGTAGCTCGGTGGTTCTTGCGCGGACTAGCCAAGATACCGCTACGCCGGGTCCGACGTGCCGTCATGCGCCGCAGCCGCGCGTTCGAGGCAACCGATCGGCAATTTGCGGACGTGTTCAGTGTGCCGCGGCGGCGTTGGGCCAAACCGGCCGTGCTCTTCCTGCTAGCCTGGTGCTGCGAGACGGCAGAAACGGCGTTGTTGCTGCACTTGCTCGGCGTGCGTTGCGAGCTTGAGGCCGTCGCCATGACCGAGGTGTGCATGTCGTTTCTCAGGCACCTGGCTTTTGCTTCCCCTGGAGGACTGGGGGTGCAGGATTTTGGGTATGTGTCGTTTCTCGGGGCGCTGGGAGTGCCGGACGCGCTTCACGTGGGTGCTGCCTTCGTGCTTCTGAAGCGGGGCAAGGAGCTACTTTGGTCCGCCGTGGGGTACGGTTTCCTCTTGGGTGCTCGTCCCGTCGCAAGGCCAGCCATGAAGCTTTCGGCCTCTTGCGGTTGACCGCCGCCGCCTGAGCACCCGAATCCAGGCCTCGCCGGGCGAGATGTTGCAGCAACGGCACGGAGGCGCTGTCCGTTTGCCACTCGGCCGGACAAGAACTTGACTCATGATCAGTCTACAATCACGGCTACTGAACACGAACCAATCCGGGGCCGTGCTCGAGATCGAGACGGACGAGTCGCTGCCCATGCTGGCGAGCCTGCACCGTCGGCTGTGCGCGCTGGGCACCAAGCTAGTGTCTTCGGAGGGTTGCGCCGTCAACGGGTTTCTGCGAGCCCGGCTGTACGTGGCCAACCAGGACGGCACGCCTCTGTCGGCCGGCGTTCTCGATCTGATCCACGCCCATGCCTGCGAAGCACTGAAGCCCGACCTCGTGTACCCGCCCGGGAACTCGGCTCGATTTGCGGCGGTGGGGTAGCCGGCGACCACTTCGGGCGTGTGGGCGACGTGCAGGTCGACAAGAACTCGCCATTGGGACTGGTGACGAGCGACCTTGTGTGGTTGTGGTCATGTCCACCGAAGTGATAGCGAACGCCGTTGTTGAACAGGCTCTCGAAGTAGGTATCTTGAGCTTCCGGATTCGTGCTCGGATCGCTGCCAAAAAGCATGTCGATGTGATTGGCCCCCATGAGGTTCTTGTGGCTGAAGAGGAACCCATGGCGGTCGCTTCCCTTGGAGGAGAGCTGCGCGTCGATCCAGTCGAGCTGGTCGACGATGTTGTTGTTCATGCTGCCGAGGTAGTTCGAGTTGTCCGGCCTGGTGAACTGGTCGAGGAGCACGAAGCGAGGGTTCTTGTAGTCGAAGGAGTACGAAAGCCCGGCGAGCAGGTCGGACGGGCTGGTGAAGTTGGTGGCCCTGCCGACCTGGGGCCCGGTGCCGGTGGTCTGAGGAAACAGGACCGGAAGCTCCGCTGCGGCAGTGGCCGAGCCTTCGTGGTTGCCGCGCAGCGGGAAAAAGCCGATGCCGGCGTCGTACAAGGCCTGCGCGGCGGCGGCCCGGGTGTCCATGCGGTTGGACGAATTGCCGTTGGGGCTGTCCGTTTCCTTGTCGACGAGATCGCCCACCTGGATTACGAACTCTGCCCCGTGCTCGATGAACGCGGCGTTGATTTGGTTGATGATCCCCACGGCAACCGTCTCTGGATTCTCCCCGTCCAGGTTCGCCTTCCACTGCGTGTCGCTCGATCAGATCCGCGATCCCGGCGCAGGGTGGGCATCAGCCGCCACGTGCCGGCTACGGTCAACCGCCGCGCGGCGTTCCCGGCCCTACGTCGGATCCAGCCGCCAGTTGGGCTGCCTCCGGCAAAGGCTCGACTGGTGGCAGCGGGGGCGAAACGTGTTCGCGCCCGGACTTCGCCTCGACCTCTCGAAGCATTCGAAAGATCGCCCCGAGATCGTAGTTGTACTCGCGCGCGATTCCGTCCCGAATCGTGCGCACCTCCTCGACAATGGGATCTCGCTTCATTCTTGGTCCTCGTCGGCCAATTCGAGTGGCGTGCATATGACCGGGGGTCGATAGCCCGCCCTCCAGCAGAGGACTTCAAGTTGAGGCCGGATGACTGCATTCGCGATGTGCGCACAGTTCCAGGTCACGAGGAAGTCCATCCCATGAACGGCGGCCAGAGCGACGTGTACTGCGTCGATCGCGGCCTTGCTGGGGAGCGTCGCCTGTGAGAGGAATCTCTCGGCCAGGGCCTGCGCATCGGCATGCACCGTCAGGACAGGGACGCCGTCGAGCAACGCGAGTCGTCGTCGTGCCGCGTCGCTATCACCCGGTCGGGCCTCCTCGACGACCGCGTCGGATACGAACAGCTCGAACCGATCCCGTCGGGCCCACCAGTCCCTGGTCACCTGTTGATTCCCTGCAACAACCACATCGCGACTCGGGAGTGCTGCGAGATAGCTGATCACGGACGTCTCAAGGTACACGCGACGACCCATAGCCAACGCTCTGACCAGACTAGCACGTCTGGTGCTGGGGGGTCGATCGCACACTCTGTTGGACCGATCTGGGCGAAGAACCACGCCACAGGTTGCAGGAGGTACTCGAAACGGCCAACGTCAGCCCAACGGTCAGCGTCTGAGCCGCGTGGGGCCGGGCGACGCAGGCCGACAGGACACAGGGCGGCCCGAAACGTGGCGGCGACCAGCTGTCGCGGGCAAGCAACGGTGGCGCGAAGCCAGAGGCGCTGCGGCCCCGTCGGTTCCAGGCGCTGTTGGCCGAAGCCATGCTTCGACCTGGTACACAGGGCGGCCGTGAGGAGTTGATCGCGAATGTAGACGGACTCTTGAAGGACGCAAGAGCAGCTCGGCGCTCGAAAGCCCCCAGCGGCTACGAGATGCGTGCTAGACACGAACGCGATCTCAGCGCTGATGAGAGGCGGCCGGCAACCCCCTCACGCACACGCCTGGCAACCGCCGGCTTCACTTCCGTCCCCCACCTGCGGCCGTGCGAACCCCACTGCGGACCGCGACGCTGTCTTCTCCTCCCTAAACCGGACCGGTGACTCACTGGTCAAGGTCGTTCTTAGCGCCTCCAGGACTTCCGCCGTGCGCGGTTGCGACAGCTGCTGGCCGTCGTGTTCGGTCAGGCTGGCGGCGAGGACGAGTCGCTTCCCCTCGCGCGAGAGCCGCGAGCAGGCAGGGGTAACGCGGACAGCGTGCAGCACGCGCCACACGTGCGCCGCTGTTTCGACGCCCAGTGGGGTCGAGATCGCGAGCTCGACCGGGCTTGTGGGGCTCGAGTACCGGATCCGGATGTCCACCTCATTCATGCGCAGCAGTGTCGCACCCCCGTGTGACGAAGCTGGGCCTGTGCAAGCAAAGATTTCGAGAACACCTCGTGACGAAGTCTCGGACGGTGGCACTCTTCTCGAAATACTCAGTTGTTCCACGATCCGGGGGGCTCGGTGTGCCAGGCGCCGAGCTCGTCGTTGCCGACCGGGCTGTGGACGGTGAAGGGCTCGCCGGCCGCGGCGTCGGTCGTGTTCGCGGTGACGCCGAGGTTCTGCAGAAGACCGTCCATGATCTTGTCCGCACGATAGGCCTTGGCACGTTCTACAGCCGCGACGCTCATCTTCGCGCGAGTGTCCGGGTCACTCAGGACGCGCACGACGCCGGCTGCCAGCTCCTGCTCGGTGCTGACGGTGAAACCACAGACTGTGTCCTCGATGATGTCCTTTGGCCCCTTGGTCGCATAGGCGACGACGGGTAGGCCGGAGGCTAGCGCCTCGACCACCACGCACCCGAACGTGTCGAAGTGCGACGGGAGCACGAGCACGTCAGCGCTCGAGTAGAGCTTGGAAAGCCTGTCGATGTCGAGCCAGGAGAGAAAGACTCCGCCCGGCACCATGGCCCGAAGTCGGTCCTCGGCCGGGCCGGTGCCGGCCACGACCAGCCTGGCCTTCGGAACTTCGCGCCGTACCCGGTCGATCAGCGCGGGCAGCTCGAGCGCGCCCTTCTCTTCGCTCACGCGCCCAACGAACAAGATGGTCCGTTCGTCGTCGCGCACGGCGGGCAAGAGCTCGCGCCGAAAGGAACTCCGCGGCACGAAGCGCTCGTCGGGCCAGTGCGCCGTCTGCCGCAGCCGCTCCCGACCGATGCCCATGGCGTCGGAGGCGAACCACCCGAGCTGCTCGGAGTTGAGTACGAACAGCCCGTCGAAGCCGTGATAGAAGGCGCGCAGCAGGCGGCGGACGCGGTCCGTGTTGTGTACATCGAGCTTGAGCGTGCGGCGGGCAAAATCGATCCAGTCGGTGTGCACGTAGAAGAACGCAGGAACCGAGAACGCGTTCTTGAGGTACAGGGCCGCGAGCCCCATCAGACCCTCGGTCGAGCACACGACTCGGTCGTAGGCGCCGTCGATGAACAGGCGCTGCAGCTCCATCAGATCGAACGCCCGGACAGGCTGGTCCGGGTAGTACGCTAGGGGCAGCTCGAGGACGGGCCGCAGGACCTTCAGATGTCCGTCAGGCCTCGCCGAACCGTGGCACACCGCGAAATCGATCGGTAGCTCCCTGCGCACGGCTTGTCCATGCATCAGCTGCAGGACGCTGGCCACCCCGTTCTTGTCGCTGAACGTGTCGGTTAGCCACAGGACCCGTCTCGGATGCTCGTAGCGATGGATCGCTCTCGAGAAGTCGTCCAGAAGCGGCCTGTTGGCGAACAGCACCTTCGTGCTCGCATAGGTACTGCCGCCGATGACCAGTGCCGCCATCGCCGGAAATGGTAGGCCTTCGGCCACCGAACGCAGGTCGATGCTGCTCATGCGGCGGGAACGGCTTTCGTCCGCCCCGCCGAAGATGCGCCGCAGATCGGCCGGTAGCTCCAGCCGCTCGACGAGCTGCTGCAGTCCGGGGACCGAATCGTCCGGGTGATCTTGCTCGTAGCGCTGCACCTTGGCCGCGATGCGAGAGGCGAGGATCTGGTTCAGCCCACGGAAAATGGCTGGGACCGATGTGCGCAGCTGGGCCTCGGTGGAGCCCGGACCGTCGTCTCGGGTGCCGGCGATTCGGTCGAGCTCCTTGACCAAGGATCGGTACTCTCCGGCAAACACGTACTTCTGCATGAAGCCCACGTGCTTGCCGTGCAGAGCTTCGTGAGCTGCATCGATGAAGCGCGAGGTGTAGCGATGTCGGCGCAGTTCCGCCATGCCATTGGCGATGAGAAACGCCCAGAGTTTTTGCCGTGTCGAGCCCTGATGGAGCAACATTCGGACCAGTCCCGGATCGCTGGCGTGCCGGACGATTTGGCAGAAGTAGTCCAAGAAAGAGGCGCCGAGCTTCTCCTCGCAGGCATAGCCGCCGAAGGGCGCGACATCGCCGCGCTTGAGCGCCTCGAGCACGAGCGCGGAGCGCGTCGTCGTCTCGAGCCTTGCGGCCAGATCGGGGACGCGCACCCGGGAGCCCGTGGCCGCGACGAACAAGGCCATGTGGTCGTCGGAGCCGCCGGTCATCGCCTTGTGCACGGGGCGGCAGCTGCACAGTTCAGTCGAAATGAGGCAGCGAGCCGACATCTCGGCCACCCGCTCTTCGGTGAGGCTTTCGAGCCAGGCGATGACGAGCAGATTCTGCCAGGTGTCGCGCTGGCCATTCAGGACCTCGAAGTTGTCGAACAAGAGAGTGAGCTTCTCGAGCAGGGGCAGGGTGGGCACGCGGCGAGTGCTGTAGAAGTACAGCGGGTGCGCGAGCACCGTCACGAGGTCCTGCTCACGGGCGTATGCCAGAAAGCGGTACAGATCCGGGCGCAAGGCGCCGAGCCGCTGCTCCTGCGCCGGGGTAAAGCCATAGGTGAGCACGTGCACGTGCACGTCGAAATCTGGAACGACGCACGTGAATTCCGCGCCGACGAGCACGTCGATGCCGCGATCGCGCAGCTCGTAGCACGAGCGCGCGTTGTTGTGATTCGTGATGGTGAGCGCACTGGCGCCGTTTGCGGCCAAGACCTCGCGGACTTCGTCGGTCGATACCCAGGTTTCGGGCCAGTGCAGAATGCGACCGAGCAGCTCATCGGGTACGTCGCTGTTGCGATCATGGCAGTGCAGGTCGATGACCAGCGTCTCATCCTCGGCAAAGCGCCTGCGTTGCTGGTCGACGAAGCTCGCCAGATCACGCTTCAGCGTTTCGCGAAAGCCAAGTTCAGTAACGGTCATGGGCTAACTCTCCTGTGCTTCGCTCGCGTGGTGGCCCGGGCCAGCAGTGCCGACACCGCGGGGGGCGAGCAGGTTCCACAGACTGGCCGCCCAGAGCATGCTGTCCTCGGACATGACGAGCGGACCATCGTAGAGCTCTGCAGTCCTCCCATCGAGTATCTCGGGAAAACAACCGACCCGCTCGACCATGGTCCGATAGCGCTCGAGCTCGACCGGCAGCCGCGGATGCCCGAAATCGCGCAGAACTTCGAGTAGGTGCAGCCCGAGGCAGGTCCATACCGTGTCGCGTTGCCACGGGTTGATCCGGTGCAAAGCGTGCATGCGGGGCCCCGTGCTCTTCGAAACCCCATAGCGGCAGGGCAGAGGATGGTTGAGTCCCGCGGCGTCCATCCAACGCAAGACCGTGCCGAGGCGCGTGCGTGCCGCGGTGTCGCGGCCGAACAGCCCGCTCCAGAACGGAAGGACCTGTGCGTCGCCCGCCGGGTGCGAGCTGCCGCCCTGGTCATCCAGAAAGTGGTCGCGGTCCCAGAAGCGCTGGACGACGAGGGTCGGATAGTCGTACCGCTCGAGCGGGTTCGACAAGCCGAGACGGTCCAGTGCCTGACGCAGAACGTACACCAGGCAGTTGGAGTAGCAGGAAGAGTCGCGGATCGCGTAGTCCTGGGCCTCGGAAAAGAGCGTACGTCGGCGGACGAGCCCCGTGCCCGGATCGATGACCAGATCGACGAAGCGCTCGACTTCTCTTTCGAGAAAACCGCGATGCCGGCGGACGAGCGCGCCGTCCCCGAGCTTGCCGAGTCCGTGGAGAAAGAAGGCGAGCCCATCCGAGGCGTACGCCGGAAAATCGAACAGGTGTCCCGCCCGAGTGATGACCAGCGCGAAGTGACCGGCGCTCGCGTATTGGCTCAACGCGTAGCAGTACGTGTCGCCGACCTCGCGTTCGAAGCCGAGCTCGAGCAACGCGGGCACGCAGCGACCGAAGTCCCGCGCCCAGAACTCGGCATAGCTGCCGGGGCTCGCCCTGAAGAACCGAGCCCGCGGCTCGAAGCAAGCGTGCACGACCTGCTCGCAGATCTCGCGTGCGGTGCCATCGTACTGTCTGTGGCCGAGCAGCTTGCGGCGAGCTGCTGCCGCTATCAGGTGCAGGGCTTGCCGGGTCATGACCGCTGGCCCCATGAACGCCCGTCGACGTGACCGTACGAAGGAATCTGGACACGCGCCGGGTTGGAGCCCGCGTCGAATCATGCCGCGATCTCCTTTGCCAAAGGCAGAGTGAACGAGAAACACGACCCCTTCCCGGGAGTGCTCTCGACGCTCACCTGACCGTGCATGGCCTCGACCAGGTGTTTCACGATGGACAGGCCGAGACCCGTTCCACCCAGCGCGCGCGAACGTCCGGCGTCGACTCGGTAGAAACGCTCGAACAGGCGAGACAAATGCTCTGGCGCGATGCCCGGGCCGGTGTCTTCGACCAGGACGCGTAGGCCGCCTTCCGCGCGCTCGGCGCTGAGCGTCACGGTGGCGCCAGCGGGACAGTACTTCACGGCGTTGTCCACCAGGTTGGTCACGATCTGATCGAAGGCTCGTCGATCCGCGCACACCGGCGGCAGGGCGGGATCGACCGCCAGAGTGATGTGCAGGCCTTTGGCATCAGCGCGGTCCTGCGAGGCGGCGACCGACTGGGCAATGACATCGTCGAGCCGGAGCGCCTCGATGTCAAGCTGATACTGCCGCGACTCGATGCGCGACAGGTCGAGCAAGTCCTCGATGAGCTGCTGAAGTCGCGCTGCATTGCGCTCGATCATCTCGACGAATTCGGCCGCGTCCTCCGGCTGGGTTTCGATCGCTCTGCGCAGGGTTTCCGCGGCCGACCTGACAGAGGCCACCGGCGTCCGCAGTTCGTGTGAAGCATTCGCGACGAAGTCGCGTCGCATCGTTTCGAGTCTGCGCAATTCCGTGACATCCACGAACACTGCCAGTACGCCGCCGGGCTCGCTGGGCAGTGCCGCGGCGCGCACCAGCAGACGGCGAGGTTGCAGGTCACCTATCTCGAGCTCCCCGGAAACCGGCTCGCTGGCGCAGGCGGCTTCGCCGACGAGTTGCTCGAGCTCGGGGTTGTGCGCCAGCTCGCTGAGCGGCCTGCCGACGAACTCGGGCCCGAGCAGCAGGGTGGCGCGGAGTGTCGTGTTTGCCAGCGCCACGCGTCCTTGCTGGTCGAGCAGCAGAACGCCTTCACGCATTCCTTCGAGCACGCCTGCGAGCAGATCGCGTTCTTTGCGCAGCGTGCCCAGAGCGTCCTCGAGCCCCGCGGCCAGATGGTCCAGGGCTCGTCCGAGCTCGGCCAGCTCGTCGCGCCCGGACGCGCGCGTGCGCGCCTCCAGATGTCCGGCAGCCATGCGTCGCGCCGCCAGGGTGAGCCGGCGAACACTCGTGGATAGCCTGCGAGAAGTGAGCAGCACCAGGATGGTCGCCAGTGCGAGAGTGATCACCGTCGAAACACTGACCAGCATGCGGACGCGGCCGAGTGCTCGTTCGACCTCCGTGAGGGGCTTCGCCAGACGTACGAAACCTGCTAGAGCTCCATTCCTCTGGAAGGGCAGCGCAACGTACATCAGGCGTCGCTTGATCGTCTTGCTCCAGCGCATCGAAGAACCCTGTCCCTCGGAGGACGCCTGAACCACCTCCGGTCGGTCGGCATGATTCTCCAGGTGCTCCAGCTCGCTCAGACTGACCTTGGAGTCTCCCAGCACGATTCCGTCGCGCCGGATGATGGTGACCCGAGCCTCTCCGCGATGGCCGAGGTCGCCCGCCAGGCGATCCCAGGCGCCAAGGTCCTCGAGCGACGCACCGAACGAGGAGGCCGCGCCTTCGATGAAGTGAAGCCGAACGAACAGGTCCGAACGCACGGTCTCGGTGAGGTCCGCACTCAGCACGGAGCTCAGATAGACGCTCGCCGGCACGACCGACAGCGTGAGCGGGACGAGCGCCATGAAGAACAGCTTCGAGCGAACGCCGAGCTTCATGCAGGACCCTCACCCGGTGAGTCGGCGAACCGGTAGCCGACGCCCCGAACCGTCTCGATGTAATCGCCGGCCGGCCCCAGCTTCTCTCGGAGCCGCTTGACGTGCGTGTCAACCGTTCGGGTGGTCACGTTCGCATCGACGCCCCATACGTCGTCCAGCAGCGAAGCACGGCTCTGCACGCGGTTCTGGCGGTCATACAGCGTGAGCAGCAGCTTGAATTCGATCGCAGTGAGCTCTGTCTCCCGATCATCCACGAACGCTCGGTGCGCTTCACGGTCGACACGCAGCCTTCCAAAGCTCACGGTCGCTGGCGACGTCGCATTCGTCCTCGAGCGCCGAAGGACGACATCGATGCGCAGCAGGAGCTCGCGAACGCTGAACGGCTTGACCACGTAGTCCTCGGCCCCGAGTTCGAAACCGACGATGCGATCCACCTCTTCGGCCTTGGCCGTCAGCATGATCACGGGCAACTGGTTCGTTTTCGGTTCTCGCTTGAGCGTTCTGCAGACTTCGGTGCCGCCGATGTCTGGCAGCATGAGATCGAGAAGGACGAGATCGACAGAGCGCTCACTCGCCAGGACCAGCCCCTCGCGTCCACCTGCGGCCGACAGCACCTCGTGCCCGGCTTGACGCAAGTTGAAAGCGAGAACCTTCTGCAGATCCAGCTCGTCCTCTATGATCAGAATGCGTGCCATATTTCGCCAGGACTAGGACCCCTTGGTGACGAAGCGATGACGCTCCGGTGCCAGGAGCGAGTCAACCCCCGACCAGGTGAGGGCGGCGAAGAACCCGCGGCACCCGCGGTCTTTGGGCCTCGTCTCAATCGAAACGCGGCGCTACGCGGACGCAGTTGGCTTGGCCTCCCGCCGAGTGCGGTCCGACACCCAATTGGACGCCCAGTCGCCACGGCCGAGCTCGAGGGACAGCTGCAGCTGAGAGCCGACCTCGAACACGCGGTCGGGCGGAATCGCGTAGAAGGACGTGGCCCCGAGCGCGTTGCGGGACATGGCCGAAAACACTCGGATCCGCCAGCCGACGCCCGGTGCGCTCTCCGAGATCAGCGCTTCTCGCCCGAGGAAGTACGTCGTGTGATCCGGCCTGAAGCCGGGAAGGTGCGCCGCCTGCAGCAAGGCCGGCACGTCCGGCTTCTCCATGAACCCACAGTAGATCTGGATCCGAACGAAGTGGTGGCCGAGGTCTTCCACAACGAGCTTCTGGTGCGCTGGCACGCGGGCGGTTCCGAGCGTCGTCACGGTGAGCAGGATGACGTGATCGTGGACCACGCGATTGTGGATGAAGTTATGCAGCAACGCGAGCGGCGTGCAACCGAGATTGCTCGTCATGAAGACCGCCGTGCCCGGGACGCGTGCAGGACGCTCGATGCGGATGAGTTCCCAGAAGTCGTCGAGCGGCACGAGGTTCGAGCGCACGTGTTTGCCGAGCGCCTCACGGCCGCGTCTCCAGGTCGTCATCAGCACGTAGAGAAGTAACGCGATCGCGAGGGGTAGCCAGCCGCCTGCCAGGATCTTGACCGCATTGGCGCTGAGGAACGCCAGGTCCACCACCAGGAGCGCCGCCGTCACGAGGCCCGCGAGCCACGGCGACCAGCGCCACTGGCGCAGCGCCACGACGAAAGCCAGCACCGTCGTGATGGTCATCGTGCCGGTCACGGCGATGCCGTAGGCGTTGGCGAGGTTGGTCGATGCTTTGAAGCTCAGAACGAGCGCGATGGTGGCGAGCATCAGCGCCCAGTTGACGCCCGGAACGTAGATCTGGCCCACCAGGGTGTCGGAGGTGTGATTGACCTGAGCGCGCGGCCAGAAGCCCAACATGATCGCTTGGCGAGTCAGCGAGAAGACGCCCGATATGACCGCCTGCGAGGCGATGACCGTTGCGGCGGTGGCCAGTGCCACCATGGGCAGCAGAGCCCAAGCCGGCACCACGCCGTAGAACGGATTGTGGGCCTTGTCCGGATCGACGAGTATGAGTGCCCCTTGCCCGAAGTAGTTCAGAAGCAACGCGGGGAGCACGAGGGCGTACCAGGTGATCCGGATGGGCCGCAACCCGAAGTGCCCCATGTCCGCGTAGAGCGCCTCACCGCCCGTCACGACCAGGACCACCGCCCCGAGCACCAGAAACGCGTGGAAACCATGCTCTTGGAGCAGCCGTATGCCGTAGACCGGGTTGAGCGCGTGGAAGACTGCAGGATAGTCGACGATCCGCGCCATCCCGAAGGTGCCGATTGCGAAAAACCACAGGACGATCACAGGGCCGAAGACAGCTCCGACTTTCGCCGTGCCGCGTCGCTGGAACGAAAAGAGCACGATCAACACGGCGACAGTAACAGGAACGACGTACGGCTGTAGCCGCGGTGTGGCCACTTCCAGCCCTTCGACGGCGCTCAACACGGAGATGGCCGGCGTAATCACGGCGTCGCCGAAGAGCAGGCCCGATCCAAACAGGCCGAGCATCAGTATGATGCGCGCCGAGCGACGGCTTCGGGCGGACGCCAGCCCCATCAGGGCCATGATCCCACCCTCGCCGTTGTCGTTGGCCTGCATCACGTACAGGAGGTACTTGAGCGAGACGACGATGATGAGCGCCCACACTACCAAGGAGAGCACACCGAGCACGTTGTCGTGCGTTGGCGGGACGCGATGCGCGCCCTGGAAGCACTCGCGGACCGCGTAGAGCGGACTCGTGCCGATGTCCCCGTACACGACTCCCAGAGCAGCGACCGACAGGGGGAGCAGTCGTTGGGTGTGACTCTGCTGCGCGTTCGGATCCCCGGCTGGGTGTGCGCCCGCGGCCGGTGCGGCGGACACCCCTGCTCGGGCGTTCTCGGTGGAGCTGGGAGCTCTGGACATTCATCTCTCCTCAGGGCGTTCGGAGTTGAACCTAGGGCGCCACGCCGAAAAAGCGAACGAAGTTCTCCTCGAGCTGCCGGAACGTTTCGTCCGCTGCGAGACCCCAGAGCTCGGCGGCATAGGCTGCCGTGTGCGTCACGTTGGCAGGCTCGTTGAGCCGGCTCTTGTCTGGACCGAGATAGGGACAGTCCGTTTCGAGGAGGATCTGCCGACGCGGCAAGGTTTGGAGCATCCGTGTGAACGCCTCGGAACGCCGGGCACTGGCGGGAATCGAGAAGTAGTGGCCGCGGGCAGCGATATCTCGGGCAAGAGCGACCTTCCCACCGAAGCAATGCCAGACTGCCCGTTTGACACCGAGCTCTTCGAGTATCTCGAGCGCCCGCAATTCCCGCTTTCGCGTGTGAATGATGACGGGCTTGTCCGTCTGGATCGCCAGCTCGAG
>JAFGIS010000311.1 GCA_016929495.1 Polyangiaceae bacterium
ACTGGCTCCAGCCCGGATTGTGTCCCTCGGGACCTGGTCTTTCGACCTTCGCCGCCACGGTGCGGCTCATGTACCGGGCTGGGGCCTCGCCACCATGTAGTCGTGCAAGCAGCTTCGGGTTTGGCAGCGGACGCACGCCCTGACGTTGGCCGTGTATCGGCTGGCCACCAGCTTTCCGGCCGATGAGCGCCTTGGTCTGTGCTCGCAGCTGCGGCGGGCCGCTATCTCCGTGCCCACCAACATCGTGGAAGGCACCAAGCGCCAGACCAATGCCGACTACGCCCGCTGCCTCACAATCGCCGAAGCGTCCCTGGCCGAAATGGAGTACCTGCTGCTCTTGGCCTTGGACCTCGGCTACTTGTCGAACGAAGCTCACCAACCAATCGCCGCAGAAATCGACGAAGTGGCTCGAATGCTCTATGCCCTGCGCGTCAAGGTCGAACAGGGCGATCCCTGAGTCTCGACTCAAGGCTCTCGACTGTCGACGCGGGGCTTCGGCGCATCAGTCAGCACAACCTGTCAGGTCGCAGCATGACTCGTCGGGCTGGGGCGGAGCCCCGCTAGTCATATGCCCTGTCTTGGAGACAGCACACTCGTGCATCGTTTCGATTGAGACGATGCCCAGGAACCAGGACTGTCACCGGTCAGATCGCTGGAAAGCGGCGGTGGTTTCGCCGCCCTCGCCCGGTCCTGCCCGGCTCGCGCACGAGCGGCCTGAGGCCGATGGCTACCGGTGTGAGCCTATGTGTCCAATTCGGCCCATAGGCCGAATTGGGACCGAAAGACTAGCTCGGGTTATGCATCCACGCGGATGTCTAGTAGAAAGGGAACGGAGCATCGTCATGGAGAAGACACTGAGTTGGGTAGCGGTCGGTGTTGTGGGTCTGGCGGGGCTGGCCTCGTCGGCCGGCTGCGAGAAGAGCGAACCGCCGCCTCCTCTGCCGGCTGCAACTGCCGCGCCGCAACCCCCGGAAACGGTGGCACTTGTTCCGGACGAAGAGCAGCCGGTGGACGCCGGACAGGACGCCGAGGCTCCCAAGGCCAAGGGGGTCGGGAAACCGCGGGCCAGTTTCAAGGCCTGCTGCGACGCCCTGCAGCAGAATGCGGCGAGTGCGCCAGAACCAACTGCGACCTACATGAAGCAGGCCGCAGCCACGTGCAGCGCCCTCGTGGCCTCCGGCCAGCAGGGAGGCACGATCATGGCCGCAATCCGAGGCGCACTCGGCGGGGCCCCGTTGCCCGGACCCTGTCGCTAGAGCTCTGCTCACCGGAGCGCTCCGCCCATAGAAACACGGTGAAACGACGCGCGGAGCGTCCCCGGGACGTTCGGCCCTGTTCCACGGCTCCGAGAGGTGTTTGGGTGCCTGTTTCGTGTCATGTACGCCGAACACGTCGAAGCTTTGGTATGACCCCAGCACCCCCCGTCGGCACGAGATGATCGAATCCCTGACGGAGCGGGATCACGCGACCCGCCGACGGATCCTCCAGCACCGCGCCGACGCCCTCCTCGACGCGCCCGATCCTGCGGGCCCACCGCGGCCGCTGTCTCGCATCGCCCGTCGCCAAGAGGCTGTAGTCTTCACCGCCCCGAAGAGCTAGGTGCAGCGCCGACTCTCCAAGCACCGACGCAGCACTGGCCAGCTCCGGTCGCAACCCTCCAGCTAGCGCGGGAGCTTCGATGACCACGCGCACGCCGCTCGAGGCGGCCAGCTGATGCGCATCGCCGCACAAGCCGTCGGAAACGTCGATGGCGGCGCTGGCACACGCAGCGAGCGCACGCCCACGACGCAGCAGTGCCTGGGGCCGACGCCAAGCTCGAAGACAGACCTCGCGCGCAGCGGCACCTGCGCGCGCCTGCTGTCCACGCGCGCCGCGGCGTTCTAGCGCGTTCGCTCGAAGCAGCTCGAGCCCGGCTGCGGCGAGTCCCACGTCTCCGACGAGCCACACTTGGTCGCCGACCCTGGCACCCGACCGGAGCAGCACCGCATCCGCTTCCCCGAGCACCGTCGTCGTGATGCTCAGCTCCGTACCTCGCGTGATGTTGCCGCCCACGACGGGGCATCCGAGCTCGACCGAAGCCTCCGCCTGTCCTCTCCCCAGTGCGCCAATCTCACGTGCTCCGAACCAGTTCGGCAATACGAGCGCACTGAGCGCTCCCAGCGGCGTGGCTCCCATGCCGGCCAAGTCGCTCGCGGCAGCCTGGAACGACCGCCAGCCTACATCCTCCAACGAGAGCCAGCGCAGGTCGAAATGCACGTCCTGCACGCATGCATCCACCGTCCACACAAGCCGCGACCGCCTCCCGTTCAGCACCGCCGCGTCATCGCCGATGCCAACTGCTATGCCCGGCTGCCGACCCGGCGCCAGAAGGCTGCGCAGGAGTCCAATCGCTTCGAACTCGCCAACCCTGCGTCCGCGCTTCGCCGCGGGCGAACCCCGATCGGCCGTCATCCGTCCGTGACCCTGCGTGACGGAACGGTGACGATAATGATGGTGCCGCGCGGGAAGTTGGACTCGATCCGAATCATTCCGTCGTGCGCGTCAACCAGGCGACGGACGATCGACAAACCGAGGCCCGTGCCACCCTGTTCCCGAGTCGCACTCGAGTCGATCTGATAGAAGGTATCGAAGACTCTTTCCCGTTCTGCTTCCGCTATCCCGACGCCTGTGTCCGCGACGCGGAACTCAACGGCCTCGCGTTCGGCAGCCGCCAATATGGCGTGCCCAGGCTCGTCTCGTTGCTTCATCGCCACTGTGGTCAGAGCGACACTGAGTTGAACGCTGCCCTCAGGCGGAGTGAACTTGATCGCGTTCTCGGTCAAGTTCAGGAGAACCTGGCGAAGTCGCCCAGCGTCGGCCCAAAGCGGGATCCCTTCGTCACCCGTGTTCGCCAACAGCGCCACGCCCTTCTTCAGCGCCATGGGCCGCAACGTCTCGACCACGTCGCGAACGAGCGGACAAGCATCGACCTGAGCCTTGCGCAGGTTCAGGGTTCCGCTCTCGAGCTTCGATAGATCGAGCAGCCCCTTGATCAACTCGAGCAGCTGCTCGCCCTTCTGTCGAATCGTGTCGACGAACTCACGCTGGTCAGCGCTCAGGTCCCCGGCAATCCCGGCAGCAAGCATCTCGCTGTACCCAATGACCGACGTTAGCGGTGTGCGGAGCTCGTGCGACACGGTCGCGAGGAAGTTGCTCTTCAGACGGTCCAACTCGCGCAACCGGTCGTACGCATGCTGGAGCTTGGCGTTCTTGTCACTCAGCTCGCGGTAGCTTTCTCGGACCGATGCCAGATGCATGCTGCTCGTCAGGAGCGCGCGATGGCCGGCGAACAAGAGCGAGTCTAGGTTGCGCTTGAGATAGCGACCCAACCGGGCGACACTGACGTGGTCCAGCGACTTGAGCTCCGCCAAGTGGTGGATCGCGCGCCCGAGGTCCACGTTTGTCCCGCTAGCCGCAAGCGAAGTCAGCGAACCCTGGGACTCGGCCGCGCAGTACGGACCCAGGATTGCGCGCCCCAACGGGCTGCCGTCGTAGTCGATCGAGACGATCCGATAGGCCGCTCCGGAGAAGCAATCGTATCGTGCCTCGCCCGTTGGCCCGACGGGCAGCGTCTTGACCGCCCGGATCGTCTCTCCGACCTTCGACCGCAGCGCTGGTATCGAATCGAGATAGGCGTAGAGCGCGATCTCGTCGGTCGCCTCGGCCAGCAGGACGCCCTCCGAGCCGTAGATGCGCAACGGCACCTCGAAGACAGCGAAGAACTCGCGCGCCATCTCCCCGAGCAACGACCGATCAACGAGGTCGTCGAACCGGAGCTTGCTGGGTTGGGTCAGCTCATCCAAGCTGCGTTCGTTTCCTGCCATCACTGCCGACCGATTCCCTTGCCGGACGGCTCCTCGCCGCCTCCAAGCCGGGTCCCGACCAGTTCCGCGACGCACCGCGTCTCCCCGAGACGTCTGGCGACCTCTGCAAGAAAGACGAAGAAATCGAAGCCGAACTTCGCGCGCAGTCCATGTTCTCGCTCGATACTGGCGCTGGTCATCTGTAGGACTCCCAGAAACGTTTCCACAACGCCTTGGCCGGTGGTGGCGACCGATGTGTACACTGGCTCGCGTCCCTGCGCGGCCAGCTCCGCGAGCTCCGCGTCGCTTCTGACGTCCGGCAGGTCGCGCTTGTTGAACTGGATCACGACCGGCATATGGTTCACGTCCAGGCCGTGGACCTTGAGGTTGTTTTTGAGATCCAGGAACGATTCCGCATTGGCGTAGGTCTCGGAAACGCGAGAATCGGCGACGAACACGATCCCGTCGGCTCCTTGCACGACGAGCCGCCTCGTCGAGGCATGGATTACCTGTCCGGGCACGGTGAACACCTTGAGACGAACGGCCAGGCTCTGGTCACGGAAGGTGAACGGCAGTAGATCGAAGAACAGCGTTCGATCGTCTCGAGTCTCGAGCGTCATCAATCGTCCGCGTGCAGTGGGATCCGCCGCTCGATGAAGCGCTTGGAGATTGGTTGTCTTGCCGCTCAGCGCGGGCCCGTAGAAGACGAGCTTGATGGTGATTTCGCGTATGCTGAAGTCAATCTGCACGGCACTCACCTTGCGACTCAGTGCGACGCCCCACTGTCCGCCACAGCCACGGCATGCCCGGCCCGCGAGGCCCGATGTGGGCACCGTCGTCCGCTGCAGCGAGCCAGACACCGCGCTTGCCGCCCCGCGCGCCCTCGTGAGTCGCACGACGCAGCGAACCGGACTTGCTCCGCGTCATCGTTGAAGTCGAGCTCCATCTGTGGCCATCCAAGACTAGCGCACAACGCCCGGCGCCCGCTAGTGGCCTGTCTCCAAGACAGGGCACACAAGTGGCAGCGCGTTTCCTGGCTCAGACGGGGGACACTTACCGCAGGATTCGACGGATTCGCCCAGTTCGAGGCCGTCGAATCCCGCAGCGAATCACGGAGACAGCACACTAGCGGGCTGGTTGTGCGTTTCTCGCTGCCGCCCAGCGTTCTCGGGCCTCTCCGATGGCTTCGACGACACGTTCGCGTGCGGGTCCGCCGTGGACCCGACGGCGCTCCACGGCCGAGGCCGGAGCCAACACCTCCCGCACCTCTGGGCACACGAGATCGGCGTGCGCTCGCGCCATGACCTCCGTCGGCAACGCCTCCAGACCGACTCCCCTCACCTCGGCCTCTCGCACCAGCTGCCCGACGATTTGGTGTGCCTGCCTGAACGGAACGCCTCGACACGCAAGCCAGTCGGCCACGTCCGTGGCGCATAGGTGTCCCTCGCCCAGGGCAGCCTGCAGGCGGTCACGGCGGAATCGGGCAGTGGCCAGCGCGCCAGTGAGCGCCCTAAGGCTCTGCCAGACCGCTTGGCACGCATCGAAGATGGGGCGCTTGTCCTCCTGAAGGTCCCGACCGTACCCGTACGCAAGCCCCTTCTCCAGAACCAGCAGACTCGTTGCAGCGCCGATCACCAACGCACTCTTGCCCCGCACGAGCTCCGCGACGTCGGGGTTCTTCTTCTGAGGCATCATGGAAGAGCTCGTGGTAAACCGGTCGTCTAGCTCGAGAAAGCCGAATTCCCGCGTGGACCACAGCACCACCTCTTCCCCGATGCGCGAGAGATGGACGCCCAGAATCGCCAGAGCGCACGCGATCTCGATCAAGAAATCGCGACTGGCTGTGGCATCGATCGAGTTGCGCATCGGCTGACCGAAACCGAGGTCCGACGCGACCCGCGCACGTTCCAACGGGAATCCAGAGCCGGCTACAGCGCCAGCCCCGAGGGGACACTCATCCAAACGCTCGACTGCATCCGCGAGCCGTCCGTAGTCGCGCCACAGGCTTTCTTGCCACGCCAACAGGTGGTGCGAGAGGCGGCTGGGCTGCGCTCGCTGCAAGTGCGTGTAGGCGGGCATCAGGGTATCGAGCTCTCGCTCGGCCAAATCAACGATGACGCCGGCCATGGCACTGATCGCGTCAAGCAGCTCCCGGCTGCGCCGACGAGCCCAGAGTCGCAGGTCGGTCGCCACCTGATCGTTGCGTGAACGGCCGGTATGCAGCTTGCCCCCGACCGCCCCGCAAATCGCAGTCAATCGCGATTCGATGTTCATGTGCACGTCTTCCAACGCCGGATCCCAGGCGAACGCACCGCTCTGGATCTCCTCTCTGATGGTGTCGAGTCCCCCGAGCAGACTGTCGAGCTCATCGGCGGAAAGCACCCCGATGCGCGCGAGCTCGCGTGCGTGGGCCGTAGACCCCTCGATATCTTCCCTCCACAATTCGGAGTCGACATCAACGCTCGCGTTCAGCTCTGCCATCGCTTCGTCGAGGGTCTCGGGAAGGCGACCACCACCTGAGATTGTCATGGCTCTCGTTCCTGTTGTGCTGCGGGCGTCTCGCCAGCATTTCGTGTCTCTGTTGCGATGTTGGCCAACTCCTGCGAGGCGCCCGCCTCGAGCTCGGCGAGCCGCTGCAGGAAGCGGCGGTAGTCTCGCTTCGGGCCCGCGGGCCCTGCGTGCATCGAGAAATCGCTGATGCGCGTCGTGACGAATCGTAGGCAAGCCACGGCTCCTTCTACCGCCAACGCTCGGATCTCACGGCGAGATAGGAGCCGATGCGCCGCATAGCCCTCGAGCATTCCTCGAACGAACGGCCATTCGAAGGATGAATCATAGCACCACGCAAGCACGCTGACCATGAGGTCGTAGGCAAACGGCCCGCAACAGGCGCACTCGAAGTCGACCATCGCTGCGACGCTGTCCCCATTCCAAAGTACGTTCTCCCGGAAGAGGTCGCCATGAATGATGCCGCTCGGAAGCCCGACGTCACGCACTGCAGCGTAGACCTCAAGCTTGCGCCGCACGGCAGCAGCCGCCGAAGCGAGTTCGTGCGTACCGGTCGCGGACACAACATCCAACCGTCCCCGCAGCGCCTGGACGTCGTAGCGGCCTGGCGGTGCCCGTTGGCAGACCCGGCTTGCCTCGTGCAGACGGGCCAGCGCGGTGCCAACCGCGCGGCACAGCTGGGGAGTGACCGAGCGCTGACAGATCCACTCGCCGCGGATCCATGGGAACACCGCTGCCGGCTTCCCGGAGTGCTCGCATACCCAACCGCCATCGACCCGCGCGAGCGGCGCCGGCGTAGGCACGCCCGCCCCCTCGAGCTCTCGCACGAGGCGCAACTCGTCTTGTACGGCCGAAGCGCACTGCTGTTCGTAGATGCGCAGGAAGAACGACTCTTCCTCTCCGGTCCACAGCCGGAAATTGGAGTTGACCCGACCACCGTCCACAGGCTCGGCCCGCACGACACGCAGTCCGTAGTGGCCCACGATCGTGCCCGCGTCCTCGAGCGTGAGCACAGCAGAGACGGCCATGGCTCGGCGAGTATGACCCGTTCGCGCCGAAAGCAAGCGGTTCGGGCAGGCTCGCCCCACCGAATCGGGACAGCCTGCACCCGAAGCGGCCGGCCCATCGACCGTCGCGCTATTTCTGGGTGGTGCCCTCGCTGCGAAGCGACAATCATCTCCGATGGATGACCGAGATCTTCGGCAACACCACGGGCCTGTCGACCAACGCTTTGAAAGCACTCGGGCGCGTGTATCGACGACGCGTGCCCCCGGACAAGATCGCCACGCTCGAACTGTGTCGTTCCCTCGCAGAGGCGTCGCGCGAGTCGCGTCGCCAGGTCGGCGCACTGGTGCACCGAATGGGCACGGTCGATACCGTCATCGTCGGTGGTCCGACGGGCCTGCTGCTGCCAGACATCGGTCGGCTCCGCGCCGCCCAGGGACGATTCCGAGCGCTTCGGCTTGTCCATACTCACTTGTTCAACGAAACGCTGACCCGCGACGACTTGACAGATCTCACGCGGCTACGGCTCGACTTGGTCGCGGCACTGCTCCTCGGGCCAGACGGCGAGCCCAAGTCGATGACGTGGGCCTACAGCGTGCCCGTTTTCGAGCCGAACGCGCAGTCGTACTTCGTGGTCGATCCGGTTCCCTACGGGCAGCCTCAGCCGAACTTCGGTGCGCTCATCTCGTCACTCGAGACCGAGTTCGCGCGCTGTTCTCAGACCCGGGCGGTCCGCGGCAAGGACGGCCGAGCCATCCTCGTCCACGTCGGCGAGAAAGGGCCCGGAAGCACGCGGCGCGCCGAGTCGCGTCTCGCCGAACTCGGGAGGCTGGCCGAAACCGCCGGTGTCGAAGTCGCGGACCAAGTCATACAGCTTCGCGATCGCATCGACGCCAGATTCGTTCTCGGACGCGGCAGACTCGAACAGGTGGTGATCCGGGCGATCGAGCTGGACGCCGAGACCCTGGTCTTCGACTGCAATCTGACCCCTGCTCAGGTCGCCGGCATCGCCACCCGAACGGACCTGCGCGTCATCGACCGTACCCAGTTGATACTCGACATATTCGCGCAGCGGGCACAGACACGTGACGGCAAGCTGCAGGTCGAACTGGCGCAGCTCAAGTACGCGCTCCCGAAGCTCGGGCTGCGTGATGACGCACTGAGCCGATTGACGGGCGGGATCGGCGGCCGCGGCCCGGGGGAGACCAAACTGGAAATCGGCCGTCGTCGCGCCCGCGAACGGCTGTCTCGTCTCGAGCGCGAGATCGAAGTGGTTGGCAAGCAGCGCGCGCAACGGCGGGCTCGCCGCGGACGTCGGCACGCCACGGTCGTGGCCATGGTCGGCTACACGAACGCCGGCAAGAGCACACTGCTCAACACTCTGACCGAGGCTTCCGTGCTCGCGGAGGACCGTCTGTTCGCTACTCTCGACACACGCGCGCGGCAACTGCGTCTGCCCGACGGCACCGTCGTGGTGCTCACGGACACGGTCGGATTCATACGCGAGATGCCGAGCGAGCTGTTCACCGCGTTTCGCGCGACGTTCGAAGAGGCAGCGGAGGCCGACCTGTTGCTCGAAATCGTCGATGCGGCCGATCCCGAGTACGCCGAACACCTCAAGGCCACCGAACGAGTACTCAGCGAGCTGCGCCTCACCGGGATCCCGCGGCTTCGCGTCTACAACAAGGTCGACCGCATTGCCTACGTTGAGCGCGATGCGCTGGAGCGAGAAGCCGATGCCGTCTGCGTCTGCGCACTGGAGCGCGGCGCGACAGACGGTCTGCTGCGGCGCATAGCCGGCATGCTCGCTGGTGGCGCAAGTCGTGTGCCGGCCGGGGTGGCGCCGGACGTCGACGTGAGCGATCTGGGTTCTGCCGCGCCGTGAGGCTACGGCGCGTGCCGATGGAAGGGCGGCTGGCGGCTACACCCGAACGATCGCGCTGCCCCAATGGATCCCAGCGCCCAGCGCCGTCAAACAGACGAGCTGACGGGGCCTGAGGCGTCCGTCGCGGCGCATCTCATCCATCAGGATGGGAATGGTCGCGCTCGAGGTGTTGCCGTACCGATCGATGTTGCTGGGCATCTTGTCCGCCGGCACTCCGAGCCGTTCCCGGATAGCCTCGTTGATGCGCCAGTTGGCCTGATGCGCGATGAACCAGTCAACCTCGTCGAGCCGGACACGCGCCTGCGCGCACGCGGCATGCACCGACCGCGGCAACTTGGTGACCGCATGCTTGAAGATCTCCGGTCCGTTCATGGTCGGGAACTGATGCTCCGCGGCCAGCGCCTTCTCGCTGCAGAAAGGACGCCTTCGGAAACCGAGCCCGAGATGCAGCTGATCAGCATACCTGCCGTCGCTATGCAGGTCGATGCTGAGCAGTCCAGCAGCGTCGTCGTCGCACCGTTCCAGCAACAACGCTCCGGCTCCGTCGCCGAAAATGACCGCGTAGCCTCGGTGGCGGCTCGCGCGGTCCCATGCTTCGACTGAGGGGCGTCGGTCGGTGGCTTCCTCGAGAATGTCCCAATCCTGCCAAGGCATGAAACCGGCCTGGGCTTCCGCGGACAGAATCAGAACGCAGCGCGCTGCGCCGCCACGCAGAAGGCCATCGGCAACCTGATACGCGAAGAGCATCGCCGCGCACTGAGTGCGCAGATCCAATGCCGGCACGTTCCCGCATCCCAGCTTGTCCGCCACAATCGGAGCGGAGCCGGGGAACGTGTAGTCCGGCGTCATCGTGTTGAACAGCACGTAGTCAACGTCCTGCGGCTCACGCCCAGCGCTCTTGAGCGCTTCCTGCGCCGCGACGAGCGCCAGGTCGGAGGCACCAAGTCCTTCCGGGCAGAAATGGCGCTGGACCACGCCCGTGCGTTGACGGATCCACTCATCGCTCGTGTCCATGACCCTCGTCAGGTCATGATTG
This sequence comes from Polyangiaceae bacterium, assembly GCA_016929495.1. Lineage (GTDB taxonomy): Bacteria > Myxococcota_A > Polyangia > Polyangiales > Polyangiaceae > JAFGIS01. The sequence goes on from JAFGIS010000311.1 coordinate 10,277, forward strand.
GTGTACGGCCGTCCGGGCAAATGGCGCCCCGAACCAATGATGCGATAGCCTGCCATCTTTCGAGGGATCCGAAGGGGAGAGACGGGAACGATCTCGCCCGGGTCTCATTATCCGAGGGCATCGTCCGTGTCACGCGTACTCTGCGGGCGAGCGCGACCAGCCTGCACGTTCCGATATCGGCCGCTCGTCCGGCCCCTCGCGACTGTGGAGCTCGCGCCCCGCGCGCCGCACCGGACCTGGGGGTCCGCGCGGATCCCTGGCACGGCAGGGGATGCGTTCAGCCCACGCGCAACCGAGCCGCCGCATGGCCGATGGACTTGCGTGTCGCACACCCTGTCCGCCTTGATTCTGTCCCTCGGGCTCTTCGGATGCGCGGGACCTCTCGATTCGGCGCTGGAGGCCTTCGACGCAGGGCGCTACCCGGAAGCCCTCGACGAGTTGCGTCGGGTCGAGCCTGCAGCGTCCAAGGCGGGCGCGCACGTGCGAACACGCTATGCTCTGTACCGGGGCATGGCACACCTGGCTGCTGGCGACGTCCGCGCAGCGTACACCTGGCTCGCCCTGGTCAAGCGAGAGTGGGATCGTGACCCGACAGTGCTGGACGCACAGGCGCAGGGACAGCTGTTGGTTGCCTGGCAGAGCATGGGCTACCTGCCTGGCGAAACGCCACCATGACGAATCCCCCTGCACACTGCAGACAAACCCGCGTGCCTTTCCAAGCCGAGGCTGCACTGACTCGAAGCCTCGTCCCAGTAGCGCGTGCGGGATGAGGGTAAGCCGCCGGGGTCGTTGTTCACGCACGTCCCGTTCGGACGGCATATGCGACACAGCCAGCCGCGACAGTCAACGCCGCCCGACAATACGTTGGATCGAGACCGTCTCGTCCCAAGCAGCCTCGTATCCCTCGTAGTGCACGGCAAACCGATCCGCGGCCACTACGGTTACGACGACGGCCGGGTACACGGAGCCTCGCCATCTGACCCTCACCTTGTCGCCGACCTTGAACGGTGTGCTTGCCGCGACGACCTTGTCGCCGTCAGCTGCCGCATCCTTGAGGCACGCGTACCTGTCGCGCGAAACCGGGGTCTCAGCTGCTATGCGCCCCTTGATGCGGTCGAGTGTCACCTCCCGCACCCACGTCTTGTCGCAACCTTGATACTGTACCAGAAGCCGAGTTCCGCCGCGCGCCTCCCTCACGAAGGCCGGATAGACTCCGGCATCGTTGTCGACCCAGATGTGTTCCCCGACTCGGTAGGAGCTCCTGCATCCGAGCAGCACCACGACGCCTACCAGAGAGCGCGCAACACCGCGCCCGCGGAAACGAGCCTGCGCGACGGCGCGTGCTGTTCTACCTCTGCCGCTGGAACGAGTCATACTTGCCTCGTCAGCGTGCCAGCCGTGATGCATCGGCCTCCGGTGGGGGCGGGCTCGACCGCGGCCCGGGCGGCGTGCTCGTCCTCCACCCAGCGCGGTCCAGCGCAGCCGAGCCTACGGCAAACCACCGGGTCATCCGAGCCCTCGTGGTTCGATACCCATACTCGAGGATCTGCCGTCGTGCGGCGAAGCTCGCCGGGTTGTGCAGGAACAGGATGGCGTCCGTCGGCTCCGGCTCGATAAGCACGACATCCGTGTCGCCTCGTGCTTGCACGCGCTTGCATGCCTCGCCGAGCAGCTTGTGGCTCGCGATACGAATCGCCTGGCTCGACACTCGCATCAGCCCCTTGTCGCGGACGCACTGCCGATCGGCTGCCATCCCGCCGCCTCCCGGGGACCGAACCGGCACTACTGGATTGACGACAACGACGACGTCAGCGCCATCCCGTACGGCGGCGTCCAGCTGCTCGACCTGAGCGACGCCAGCGTCGACGTAGTCGCGCCCGCCGATGCGAACTGGCGAATAGAACGGCGGCAAGGCAAGCGACGCACAGCATGTCCGCGTCACGGGCACATGGTCAAATCCCGGACTGCCGAAGAACACTGCTTCGCCCGAATCCAGATCGTGCGCCATGACTCGCAGGCGCCGTGGCATCGCCGCGAAATGGTTGGGCACACCGCGCCGAATGAAGAACTCCTCCAAGAACCGCTCATAGGCATCCAGCGTGAGAAAGCCAGCGGGCAGTGAATCGTAGAACCGATCCAGCTGCTCCCAGAGCACGTCCGGCGACGGGCCCGGTGTGCGCGACAGCAGGCTCTCTGTCCCCTGCTGAATCACCTCCCAGGTCGTCGCAATGGCTCGTCTCCACTCCGGCAGGTCCATGCGCAGCAGGTGCTTCCGCTCAAGCGGGAAGTAGTCGTCGGCAGGGTCCAGGACCGCGCGGTAGATGCGCTGCACCGGTCTGCCCCCTGCGAGGGCAGCAGCGACGCTCGCACCACTGGACGCCCCCACGTACAGATCGAAGTCATTCGCCTGTAGGCCCTCGACCGCATCTTCGAGTGCCGCCAGCACCCCGATCTGGTACATGGCACCGGTCACGCCTCCGCCTCCCAGGCACAAGGCGATTTTGGGTCTGCTCATCGCACATCCTCCGACCACGGCTCAACGCCTGGCCGCTCGGTACAGCATGTAGCACAGACCGGCACTCACCGGCCAGCCCGCCCAAAGGACCGGCCAGGGGAGCGGGAGCCCAGCTGGCGCGCTGGCCACCGTCGTCATGCCCGTCACGACCGTGACCGCGTTGAAAGTGGCGTGCAGAGCGAAGCCTGGCCACAGTGAGTGCGTCCTTTCGCGCACGAGGCTCAACATCGCAGCCACCAACGCCAACGGCAACCAGCTCTGTGTGTCCGGATGACCGATGACGAAACAGAGGGCGACGATGGCACCACAGGCGACGGGTCCCTGCAGGCGTCTTAGCTGTCCGTGGAGCGCGCCTCTGAAGAACACCTCCTCGGCCAAAGGCGCCACGACAGCCAATGATATCAGGATCGCGATCGCGTCGACCCGCGTCGAATGGGCCAGCAGCGCAGCCCTGGCGGCTTGAAGCTCGGTCGGAACCGGAGACAGCGCTTGCGCCGCGCGTCGCAGCGTCTCCACGGGAAGCTGCGCCACCCCACCGATGAGCGACGCGAGGAGGACCAGGCGGAGGTCGAGATGTTCGAGTCCAAACGCCTTCGAGGGCCGTTCGCCCCGAGCATGCACGCGCAGCACGCCCGCTGCCATCGCCACATAGACGAGCGCTTCCCATGCGGCCACGGCCATCGGCTGGATCCGTGCACCGAGCTGTGCACTGCCCGTCAGCTGCAGTCCGGCGACGAGCGCCACGGTGGCGGCGAACGTCCACAGGAAGGCCGCCAGGATGCTCAAGAGCGCCCCCTCATCGCCCACGCAGATACGGCATCAACCCCCGTTTCGCGACGGTGTCCGTCACGAACCGTTTCTCGGTCTCCGGGTGGTCGATGTTGTAGTGCAGTCCACGGCTCTCCTTGCGACTGGCCGCGGAGCTGATAACGAGCTCCGCGACCGTCTGGATGTTCCTGAGCTCGAGCAGGTCTCGCGTGACAAGGTGCTTCCAGTAGTACTCGCGGATTTCTTCTTCGAGCAACGCGACGCGACGAGCCGCTCTGCGCAAACGAGCGTCACTGCGCACGATGCCCACGTAGTTCCACATCAGGCGTCGGATCTCGTCCCAGTTCTGACTTACGATCACGGCCTCGTCGCTCGGCACCGCGGAGCCAGTCTCCCAGTCCGGAACTTCCGGAATAGGCTCGCTGCGCAGCCTCGCCATGCCGCGGCCCAGTCGCAGCGCGGCACGCCGCCCGAAGACCAGGGCCTCGAGGAGCGAATTCGAGGCCAGCCGGTTGGCCCCGTGCAGCCCGGTGAAGGCTGACTCCCCGAGCGCCCAGAGGCCGGGCATACTCGTGCGACCGTTCAGGTCGCAGGTGATTCCGCCGCACATGTAGTGCGCAGCTGGGACGACGGGAATCGGATTGGCAGCCATGTCATGGCCATATTTCGCGCACTCGGCCACGATGTTCGGGAACCGCTCGTCGAGGAAGGCGCGGTCTCGATGTGTTATGTCGAGCCAGACGTGTTCGGAACCGGTACGTTTCATCTCGTAGTCGATCGCCCTGGAGACTACGTCGCGTGGCGCGAGGTCCGCCATGGGGTGATGACGTTGCATGAACGCCTCGCCATCATCAAGGCGCAGGACAGCGCCCTCTCCCCGTAAGGCTTCACTGATGAGGAAACTCCTCCCCTTCGGCTCGAACAGAACGGTGGGGTGGAACTGGAAGAACTCCATGTTCGCGACTTCGGCACCGGCGCGATAGGCCATCGCCACACCGTCCCCCGTAGCGACGTCCGGATTCGAGGTGTAGAGGTATGCTTTGCCAGCACCTCCCGTTGCGACGATGGTCGCGCGCGCGAGGAATGTGTGAACGGCGCCGCTGTGTTCTTCCAGCACATAGGCCCCAACGCACCGGTCTGGCCCCCCGAACTTCGTCAGGGTGATCAGGTCGACCGCCGTGTGCCACTCCAACATCTTCACGTTGGGACACCGGCGGACCGCCTCGAGCAGAGTCCGAACCACCTCGCGGCCGGTCGCGTCAGCAGCGTGCACGACTCGACGCTCGCTGTGACCACCCTCCCGACCGAGCTGGAGAGCTCCGTCACACTCGGAAAACTGTGCCCCGATGTCTCGGAGCCAACGAATCGCATCCCTTCCCTCCCTAACGCAGAGATCCACGACGACGTCGTGGCACAGCCCGGCACCGGCGCGGCGCGTATCGTCTGCGTGCTTTTCCCAGGAGTCGCCGTCAGAGATGACAGCTGCGATCCCGCCCTGGGCGAACGAGGACGCGCTCTGCTCGCACGTTCGCTTCGTAACGACAAGCACCTCACCGTACTCCGCAGCACGGAGGGCAAACGTCAGCCCGGCAGCGCCACTGCCGAGCACGAGATAGTCGGTCTCGAATCGCATGGCACGCAGCCTACTCCACCGACCAGGAAACGCGTGCACGCGCGCACTGACTCCAGGCCAATCCGTGGCCGCCGCCCCGCATCCCAAGGCCGCGTCGGTCCGGCATCGACCAACCAAACGGCCCGCGGCCTCGGCCGATCCATCCGCACCCACTGCCAAAGAACCGGCCGGCTGTTCTGGTTAGCATTCAGCGGCTCACCACTGGGCCTCGCGCGTCGCCACGCTGTCGACGGCCTCGTCAGGGGTGAGATCTGCTTCGATACGCTTCGAAGCGCCGGTTGCGCTTGACAGGGCCCCCATCCGGTAACATTCTCCCGCGCCCTCCCGCGTGGACGGGGCGTAGCGCAGTTTGGTAGCGCGCACGGTTCGGGTCCGTGAGGTCGGCAGTTCGAATCTGCCCGCCCCGACAAGCAGAAGACAACCCAGGTTCGCGCCTGCGAGTAGACGCGGGCTGTCGCGTTCTGTTGATTTCGGCTGTGCCCGCAGTCTCCGGGCACCTGAGACGCGAGCCGGGACAGGCCTTTCGAGGCGGTGTGGCCTTCGGCCTGGTGCGCCGAACGCGGCTTGTGGCTCGGGCGCCGTCGTCGCGTCCGCCAAGCATGGTCGTTTGGCCGGTCAGTGTATCGAAGGAGTGGCCAATGGGCTTCCAACAGATCTGTCCACCATGCTGCGAATCCGTGCTATTGTAGTGACACTATAATCCGAGTACGCTCCCCAAGCCCCGACCAACGCGCTCCCGGAGGAGTCCACCGTGGCCATTGACGTCCCCGCTGTCCAGATTCTCATTGTCGATGACGATCCCGCCATCTGTGAGTACATGCGCACGCTGCTCGAGAAGGATGGCTTTGTCGTCAGCACGCTCAGCGATCCGACGCTGGTGGAGCAAGAAGTCCGCCAGAACTCGTTTCACGTCATCATCCTCGACCTGATGATGCCGAAGCTCGACGGCATCGAAGTCCTCCGCCGTATCCGCGCGATCGATAGCGATATCGCGGTCGTGATCTTCACGGCGCATCCCAACCTCGATTCCGCCGTAGCATCGATGAAGCTCGACGCCATCGACTACATCAAGAAGCCCTTCAACGTCGACGAGTTCCGCGAAGTCCTAGCGCGCGTCATGAAGAAGAAGGGTCTGGCTCGGACTCCTGAGGAGCAGCTTCACAAGATCATCGGCGACACCATCCGCTCGACTCGCAAGGAAAAGGAGCTCACGCTCAAGCAGATGAGCCGACGTACGGGGCTCAGCATATCTCTGCTTTCACAGATAGAACGGGCCGAGTCCAGCCCATCCATTTCGAGCCTCTACAAGATCGCCGTCGCGCTCGACAGCCGAATCCAGGATCTGTTCGGGGACAACTGAATCCGGTTGCGGGCCAGCATCGTCCCGCCGATGTCGCCGTGGCCTCCCGCCCTCGCAGGTGCAGACCACCGTCCCCAACGTAGTGGCGAAGGTCGGACTTGAACCGACGACACCGCGCTTATGAAGCGCGTGCTCTGACCGGCTGAGCTACTTCGCCGAGAAGGCAGGGACTATGAAAGACGGCGTTTGTGCTGTCAAGCTCCGTCGACCCGCCGCCCGGGGAACACAACCCGCCGCGCTTCGGTTCGTCCGACCAGAGCGTCGGTCACCCGCCTCGGCTCCGGGTTCGGTACTAGCGGTGCACGTCGGCGAACCGCTCTCGCGCCAAGACCCGGGCGGCATCCGCCGCGCAATGCTCGTCGTAGCCCATCTGCTTGAGCCGATCCGTCGCACTCTGGGCGCGCCTTCTTGCTCCGTCGTCGAGGCCACTGCCCTCTTCGCGCAAGAGGATCCAGATGCCGTCGCACAGTCGCGCCAGCGCTTCCCGACGTTGTGCGAACACGGCTTGACGCATTCGCGCGAGTTCTGGAGCGAACACCTGACGGGCGTCCAACGGCCGGTCTGGCCGCTCGATGGTATAGCCCGCGATCCGGCCAATCACGCCCTGGCGAAACTGCCGCCCGTCCTCTCCTGGGAAGATGAGCGCCTCGACCTCCCTCATCAGAGACTCGTCGGCGGGCTCCTGCTGCCGTGTCAGCGGGTGAACGAGCTTCTCTCCCTTCACCCAGTAGCTGACATGGAGGATGTAGCGTTCCAGGAGCTCCGCGTACTGGTCTTCTTCCACCAGACCGCTCGCCATCCTGAACTCATCCTCGACCTCGTCCAAGAGCTTCTCCCGAAGCGCTGCCCGAAACGCGGCGTGGTCGTGATAGCCGCCTGACCCGGGACTCTCCCGAAGCCAGGCATACTCGTTGGTTCGCTGACACAACGCATCCAACTCGTCCAGGACAGCCCACGGGGACAGACACGCGTACTGCGCATTCTGCGCGGCGTCCAGCAGGACGCCCCTCATTTCGCGCGGACTCGCTCCGTTCGAACCCTCATAGTCACACCCGACGTCGAACTCCCGGTACAGCAACGGGATCGCAGCGCGCAGAAGACTGGACGACTCCTCGTCGAGCCTCCCGGGGAGCGTACCCGGACCGTAGAGATCGCACTTCTCCAGCGCCGTCAACGAGCCGACGACGGCGCCAAGCTTCCCGGAATAGGAGTCAGCATCCGGTCGGCGCAGGCGCGTCAGCACCGCAAACCGCGCGGCCATCTCCGTCGCGTGCGGGGCCACGTGACGGCGTACCTGAGGCGCGATCTGTCCGTCGTAGATGCGCTGCTCGTCCACCCAACTCAAGAGGTAGGGCATGCGCACCAACTCGAGTCTTCCCCGAAAGCTCTGGAACTCCGGATGCTCGCGGAATGCCATCAGCTGCTCCTCGTTGGCGCTCCCGAGCATGACGCAGTTCAGCTCGATGTTCTGTGTGGCCAAGCTCACCTCCCCCGTTTCCACGGTGGTCTGCAGGTACTTGAAGGCCTCCAGCGGACGTTTCAGGAGATCGGAGAACTCGATGACTCCGCCCGTCGCGTCGACCAACTCGCCGTACGCCTCAAACATGCTCAACGCCTGCAGCGACGGAGGAAGCGCCGCAACACTGCGATCCGCAGTCAGCTGCCGCTCGCTCGCATCCACGGATAGCTGGGGCCCGATCGAAACGGCCCCGGTGCGGTACCGTCTGGAAACGAAATAGCGTTCGACCTGCACATGTCGGAGTACTTCCAGCAGTGAGCCGTCGTAGCCCTGGAGCAGCCCTTCATAGATCTGACGATTCTGGAGCGACAGACTGCCGTGTTCGATCCAGGCTGGAAGTTGCCCCTCGACGCCCGCCTCGCGGTAGGCACGGGTGAGCAGGGCAGCTCGTTGTGGCACGGGCAGGAGGAACAGAGGGTGGTCGCGCTGTGTCACCACGAGCCTCGCGTCGAGGTCGTGGTCGGACAGGTGGGCGTAGCTGCGACTCTCGAGTGAATCCTCTCGCCGTCCGCCGAAGCCGATGGTCCCTCGCAGAATTTCCTGTTTTGGAAAGACCCAGTGAAACCGGTACAGCGCGCCCACGTCCAGCGTAGAGTAGTGCTCAAGTGCGCGCAGGATGCACGCCACCACGGTACTCTTCGCCGAGCCATTCGGTCCATGAAGCAGCAGCAGACGATTGGGACGGCCCTCGCGCACCAGGTTGTTGAGCACCCTGTAGAGCTCAGCCTGCGCGCCCTCCTGCCCCACCAGTGCTCGCTGCCGCTCTCGCAGTGGCGCGAAATCCAGAACGAACAGGCGAAATCCCTGGGCACTACCCCAGGGCCGTTCCACGACGTTCGTCCCGTAGAAGTCGAACATGTCCCGAACGTATCGGGCCGCGTCCCGCGAGTACCGAACCGGATCCGAGGCAAACAGCTGCAGGTACTCGTGAAACGACAGTCTCCGCCGTTGTTCGGCGTACTCGCGCCTCACCTGTCCAGCCAGTTCGTCGAGCTCACCCAGCAGACGCGAAACAGTCATTGTCCCAGACTATCATGCCCTCGTCGGGCCGGGTCGATGCCTCGAACGGATCATCGAATCACTCAGTCGACGCAAACCTTCACGCCCAGCGTTCGCTTCTCCATGACGCACTTCTGGTCCGTGCATACCGAGAAGGCAAGCTCACCGACTACCCTCTGGTCCCCGGCCTGACGAGGCACAAATGGCACATTCATCGTCGCACGCGCGTGCCCAAGCTTCGCTCGGTCCCGCTTGACCACGGGAATCGGATAGTCCATTCCCGCGTTGTCCTCGAGCTTGTACTTGATCGGATACTCCTGGTTCACCTTGTACGAGCCGAGCGCCAAGAGCACGATTTCTGCTTCGGCCCGCGCCCCTGTTTTGAACGGACCTCTCGCCGACATGTTCAGGTCGAAATGTCGTTCCTGCACGCGAGACGGCGTGGATGCTCCGCTGATTGGAGCGCCAGCGCCGGAGCCTTGTGAGCCGGTGACGGTCGACACGGCAGGAACCGGCGAATCGCGTCCTGGCTCGGCACGCGATTCCTTGCCGCAGGCCTGACTCCCGAGAAGGCACGTCAAGCCGCAGACTGCCCCGACAGATTGCCAAGGGACCGTTGGGCTGCAACCGACTGACCTTGTCATACTTGGCAGCAGTACCACGCGCACGCGACGGCGACCAGCCGTGGCTCTCGAGGTCGGAACGTGCCGGCCGAAGCGTCGCGGCGAGCGCGGGGGTGAGGCCGGCACGTCGACGCGATCACCTTGCGGCACCGATCGGGCGTCCGATCTACGGTCAGAAGCATCCGCCGTGGCCGAGCCCGAATGGGTGCAGCCCGTCGTCGTGCCGGCATTGCGCTCGGCGAGACGGTCTACCTTCCTCGCCGAGCGCTATTCGCCGCGGCTACTCGCGTCCCACCGTCAGAACTCACTCGGCCGCTCACCCACCGGCCCGAGATCCTGACACCCTTGCCGAGAACCAGCGCCCGGCAAGGCAGGTACGCGGCCGCAGGCCGTGTACCTGCCGAGCGGGCACGCGCCTGCCCCAATGCTTTCAGTTCGCTCAGCCTTTCCGCAGCTGCGGGACGACACGAGCTACTAGACGACTGTCGAGCACTGTCGGCGCCTCCCTCGGCGCGCACAGCGCGACGTTTGGGAGGGGCGGATTCCCCAGACTGGCTGCCGTGCTGCGCACGTCAGAGTCTGGGGCCCGCACGCGCAAGCGGCGTCAGCCGCCGAGCCGCCCAGTCTCTGCTTCGGCTTCGCCTTCGCAGACTGGGGGGACCCCAACCTGCGGAGCGAAGCGCAGCATAGGTTGGGCTCCCGCCGCGGGGTGGGCATCACCTATCCTCGAAC
>JAFGIS010000312.1 GCA_016929495.1 Polyangiaceae bacterium
CGAGAACCGGAGCGGAGCGTACGTAGGGTACGTGAGCACCGGAAGCGCAGCGAAACGCAGCCAGAAGCCGAGATCGGCGGGCGTCCTGGCGGCAAAGATTCCGGCAGTAGTGCTAGGAGCGAGGCATGACCAGAACGGTGGCACGAATCGGTATTCTCACGGGCGGCGGCGATTGTCCTGGCCTCAACGCCGTCATTCGAGCCGTGGCCAAGGCAGCGCTCAGTGGGGGTCTCGAGGTCACGGGTGTCGAAGATGGTTACCTCGGCCTCATCGACGGCCGCATCCGCGCGCTCGCCAATGCAGACGTGAGCGGCATCCTCACGCGCGGCGGCACCCTCTCGAAGGCCGTCCGGATCGCCTCGTGCATCTCCGAACGCGGCACACGCGCTTCCCCGGCTCGGGTGCACAGGACAAAGAGATCCTTGTCCTGCCGCGCGATGCGCCGCGGCCAGTGCATCGACGCGCGTTCCCTCCCTGGCTACCTACAAGCCGAGCAGCGTTGGATACGCGGGCAGCTTGGCGCTCGGTCGACTGGCAGCAAAGAAGCTCGCCGAACGGGGCCGATGGGTGTAGCTACTGCTGCGTGGCGATCGGGTTCTGCCCGATCCATCGGTCTTGACGGCTGAAGGGCACGCACCTCGCCTCTTCGGGGCCGACGGTGGACTTGTCGTTCTTGGTGTTCTTGGTCAGCGTGATCATGAATACGGTCGAACTGCCCTGGCCGCCGATCATGACCGACCAGCCCAGGAACATCATCCACATGCGAAACCAACGCTGACCGTACTTGGCGACGATGGCGGCTTCGTTGCGCTTCCAGTTCTCGTACCACTTGGAGATCGTGACAGCGTAGTGAACCCCCGTGTTCTCCACGCGGTGTACCTCGAAGCCAGCGCGTTCGGCTTGAGACACCACGAACCCGAGCGGGCAGCTGGCATCGGCGCCGGGGAAGATGTACTTGGCCATGAACAGGCCCCAAACCAGATCTTCGAAGTGCCATGAGCGTCTGAGGCCAGCGATCTGAAGGTAGAAGATCCCGTCGTCCTTCAGCATGCTGCGCACCTGCAGCAGGAACTTCTGGAAGTTCTTGATGCCAACGTGCTCCGCCATCTCGAGACACGTGATCTTGTCGTACTGCTTGGCAGGAAGGTTGCGATAGTCGTCGACGATGACGTTCACTCGATCCGAGACGCCGGCTCGTGCTGCGCTCTCGCGAGCCCAGTCGGCCTGTTCTTGCGCCAGAGTGATGCCGGTGCTCACGGTCCCGTAGCGTTGTGCGGCGTATACGAGCAGAGGGCCCCAACCACAGCCGATGTCCAGGTGGTGGTCGCCCGGTTTCATGTGCACGTACTGGCACACTGTTTCCAGTTTGCGCTCCTGGGCCGCTTCCAGCGTCTCGTCCTTGTTGCGGAAGATGCCACACGTGTAGACCATCGTGTCCCCGAGGAACCAACGGTAGAAGTCGTTCCCTCGATTGTAGACGTGAGCGATGTCGCCCTCGTCGCTCCTGAGAGAGTGCGTGACGTTCTGTCGGAGAAACTCGCGGAAGTAGAACCTGACGTCGCCCCAAGTGAAGCAGAAGCGGAACAGCTGGTTGCGGCGCACCATCGTGTCGCGGACGTCGTGGACGAAGTCCAGCCTTTCGGCCATGTACGCCTCGTACACGACCTCCATCGGAATCTTCTTCCCGAGCCAGGCTCTCGCGTCCGACTCGTTGCGCCACGCGATTGAGCCCCGCCAGTCGGCGGCGCCTGCATCATGGCCGCGGGACCTCGAGACCAGGTAGAGCAGCGGCAGCATCAGCGACAGCAGCGGCACCGCCAACCAGGCGCCGACCATGGCCAGCCAGCTCATGCCGGTGAGTAGTCCCACCAGGAGCGCCACGCCCGTGGGCACACTGAGCAGGACCACAACGCGCTGTTCGAGCAGCCAGAAAATGAAAGGCAGGGCATGCGTACGGCCCCGTTCTTTGTTCTGAGAGGCGGTGGGCCCTGCCGGCGGGAGGGTGACAGCGAACTCGTCCATTCGGGATCCTCTGGAGGTGCAGAACGGGGACAGACCCCAGGATGTCCGAGGAGACCCATCGGGGCTTGCAAGGCTCGCGCTGGACTCAAGCACGAACCGTGCCAACTCCAGGGCATCCCGGACGCGCAGGTCGCACGCGAGCGGCCTCAGACCGATTCGGTCCGGTGGATTGCGTCGTCCTGAATCACAGGACTGAGTCATGCGACGCAGGACTCCGGCCCGACCATGCCGCGCGCCTGTGGATGGTACTCGCCAAGAGCGGGGAGTCCCGGCCGCGGCGGAGGGTCCCGCGCGCACCTCGACCCCGAGCTTCGTAGGCATCGTGGCGAAGGCTTCGGGTGTCGCAGTCGTCTTCGACCGGCAGGAAGCGGACACCTCGGATGTCGCGCGCCGTCGCTTCCCGTTTCGGCCGGCATCTTCTCCCCAGTGGGTGATTTCCAGCGGAAGCGTCACGATCGAGGTGAAGCCCTTTCCCTCGCTGGAGCTTTCGGCGTGGATCCCCCCTTGATGGGCCTCCACCAGATCCGTTCGAGGCGAACCGAACCGTGGCCCGCGCGCGGAGTGAACTCGATGGCGTTGGTGAGAAGGTTGCCGACGACCCGCAGCAGGCGCGAGGCATCGCCGAAGACGATGCCGATCTCGCCTCCGATGCCCGCCAGGACCGAGTCGCCGCCGACCAGCTCCCGCTCTCGGGGGGCAACCATCCCAGCGTCGCTTTTTGCGACGTCAGGCGCTCGGACTTCCTAATGGTCCAGGAGCCCGGCTGGGCCCAAGTAGATGGTGACGACATCGGAAGGTGGGCTCAGCGAGTTGCTGCCCATTCGGTGTCGAGAACGCCGTGCCCGGAGATGAAGATCCGCATTCGAGAACGCGACACCGTGATGACGCCGAAGCTGCGAGCCCACGTGCTTCGACGGCTCGGCTTCGCACTGAGTCGGTTCGGAGAGAAGGTGGTCAGCGTGATCGTGAGAATTTCGAAGAGCAACGGCCACCCTGGTGGCATCGACACGCGATGCCAAATCGACGTGGGGCTGGCACGCAGCGTGAAAGCTACAGCCACGCACAGCGACGCGCTCTTGGCCGTAGATCGGGCCGCAGCCAACGCCGGACGATCCGTCGCCCGTGCACTCGAGCGCGAACGCGACATGGAACAGCGGCCATGCCGACCGCTCGGCACGAAGAAAGTGAGATCACGAGCATGAGACAACCACACCTTGTCAAGACCTGTGTCTTCTTCGCAGCGCTCGTGGTCGGCTGCCAGTCGAGTACGGACCGACCCGCCGAAGCTGCGAAGACCCGAGAGGGTACGGCCTCGCAGCGCAACAACTCCAACGAGGAATCCACCCGGCCCGAGCAGGCGGCGGAGGACTTCACCTACGCGCAGAGGGAAGAATTCGTCGAGGACATGCAGGGCGCGCTGGCCCACATTCAGAACGAAGTGGATCGGTTGAGCGGTGACGTGGCAACGGCACACGGCGTCGCCAAGGCCGAGGCGGAAGCCAAGGTTCGGTCGCTTCGCGAGAAAGCGATTCGGGTCAAGCAGCAGCTCGAAGAGGCGAAGAGCACCAGCGAGGCCACGTGGGATGACGTCAAGGGCAGCATCCAGGAGTCGTTTGGCGAGCTGGAGGACTCCTTCCAGCAGACGCGTCAGTGGGTGAGCGACCAACTCGGGTCTTGAGCCCGAGGAACGAGCAGCGCAGCCGAAGGACCCCTGGTCCACAGTCGAGAGTCGCCAGTCCAGAGTGGGACTGGGCCGGATGCCCTGCTGTCGTCTCAAGACTCTCGACCGTCGACGCGGGGCTCCGGCGCATCAGTCAGCGCAACCCATCAGACCGCAGCATGACTTGTCGGGCTGGGGCGGAACCCCGCTGGCGATCTCCGGCAGAATGGGCCGCGCGGAGCGGGGCGCGGCCAGCGCTCTGGTGCCACTCAGCCGAAGATGTGCGTGCGCGCTACCTCGCAGATGGCCGTGACGGCCGGGTGCCTGAGCTTTCGATCGAGCGAGATCGCGTAGAACCGCTGTCGAACATCGGCACGGCCTACGACGTGGACCTTGTGGCGCCTACGGATCTCCTTCTCGACGACATCGGGCGTCGCAAACACGCCGATCCCCCGTTCCCCAAGCTCGGCGGCCAGGGCCGTGTCATCGAACTCGGCGACAATCCTGGGTCGCACGCCGTGAGCATCGAACCACTCGTCCAAGGCCCGACGCAGCGTCGAGGCGGCGCTCGGCACCAAGAAGGGAACTCCCTCGAGCGAGCCGGGAAAGTGGCGGCGGCAGGCGTTGGCGAGTGGCGGTGACGCGAGCAGTACGGTGCCACACTCGCCGAGGGGATGGCTGAACGCGCGGACTGGACCGCCGGGCCCGGCCGGCGTGTCCGACAGAATGACATCGAGGGCGTTCACCGCGAGCTCGCCCATGAACGCTTCCGCGGAACGGTCCGCCCGGCAGATGACGCGCACGTCATCGTCGAGGTGAAAGGCAGGCTCCAGCATGCGGTACACCATGGACTTCGCCAGCGCGTCCGAGACCCCGACCACCAGAGTGATCGGTCGCGTGCTCGGTCGTCCCTTGATCTCTTCGAGGAAGTCACGGCCCAGCGAGAAGATCTCTTCTGCGTAGCGGAACGCCACGCGTCCCCCTTCGGTGAGGACGAGCCCCCGGCCCTTGCGCTCGAACAATCCGACGCCCAGAACCTGTTCGAGGCGATGGATCTGACCGCTGATCGTTGGGTGGGCCAGGCGGAGCTGTTCGCTCGCCCGGGCGATGCTGCCCTCCTTGGCGACAACCCAGAAGTAGAGCAGATGGTGGTAGTTGAGCCACTCCACCCCGGAACCATACGCCGGTTTCTTCGGCGTTTCACTCCCGGACTTCCGAATTGGCAACGGAACGTTCTGGGGATGGACATGCGGAATCGGCAACAGACTCGGAACCCTTTGGCGAACGGGCCCGGATCCGGTGTTCATTGCAGTGACCCGACAGTCGCGCGGCGCAATCATCGAGGCCGGGTAACCAGCCGGCGACGACGAGCTCGGGTCGACGGAGCTCTTCGCTTCCCGGGTCGAACCTGCCTCCCACGTGGACCATGCTCCCTGAAGACGCTCCCGGGGAGTTCGTGGCTGTACGTATGGTGGAGAAGGAGGTGCCGGTTACGGTACGAAGCGATTGTGGCGCGGCGGCCCATGCGCTCGTGATCCGGAACGAACGCTCGGGGGCGAACGTCGTCGGCTCGGATGCCATGTTCGGAGTGGGGGGAGGGGAGAGGCTGAAAGCCCGACGTGTCAGTGTTCTTCGCGGGGCGCCGCGCACCGAAGCGAGGCACCCTTGACACACACACTCACCCAATGCTGTGCAGGAGCCGTAGGTTCGTCAATGGCACGTGGAACGATTCCCGAGAAGGCCGACCTGCGATTGTGGAGACACGAGTCGTCGTGCCACCAGAGCTCGGTGTTTCGCTCGTGTCTCGTTTCCTGTCTTCCCGGGTCGCGCCTTTGGCGCTTCTTGTCCGAGCCGTCTCCGACGGAATGGACGGCGCGGAGGGGGCGAGCGTCCTCGTCCTGGGCGCATCGCAGGTCGGATAGGTCTCGCGTCGCTCGCTGTTCGCGAACGTTGGGGGAAGCGTACCGATGACGTCGCGCAGAGGAGCGCTTCGGCGTCCTCGATGTCGGGAGCGGCTCCGTGCCAAGACGTGCCCGTCGCCGCGTGCTGGCCTCGCAGAATCACGCGCAATTTCGCAGCTGTCGACCGTGGCGTCGGGGGACGGATCGGCCCGAGCACATGTCGTCTTTTGCGACGTCGCGTGTCGGGACTTCCTGGGTGGTCGCGGGCCGGGCGCAGCGCTACAGAAGAACCAGGGTCAGAAACCAGAAACACAGTGGGCGCCCAATGCCGCTGCTGACCGCACGCAGCGGCGAGCTGGTGGCACGCACGACGGCGCCGACTCCACGCAAACACCTCAGAAAGGCCCTACAGGTCATGTATGTCTTCTGGATGCTCGTTGTCGGGCTTGTTGTCGGCGCGGTAGCCGTTTGGCTTGAGTCGGGCCGGGGCCGCAGCGGTCTCCACACGACGATGTTCGTCGCGATCGCAGGTTCGTGTGTGGCCGGCTTTCTAGACCGTATCTACGGCTCGTCGCAGCCGCCGTCGGAGGGGTCGGGTGTCATGGTGTCAGCCTTCGGGGCGGTGCTGGCGCTTCTTGTCCTCCGGTTCGCGCAGCGCTGGCGCGCACGAAGCGCCGGCTAGTACCGCGACTCCCTTCTGGCGATTCCCAGAGAAATGATGAAGCCGATGCGCCGCCGGCGCGCGGCGTGCAATCACCCCGAAAGGTGCATGGGAGCGGCCTTGCAGATGGCGGCGGAAGGGTGCCTGAGCTTCCGGTCGAGCGATAGGGTGTCGTCAACTCGGGACCGTGGCGATGCGTGCACGCCTCGATCACGCGAGATCCAGGGGCTTCGGCATGGACGTTCGGGTCGACTCGGAGGCCGGGGTTGGTCTTCAAGGGCGTCGCTCCCCGACTGTGCTACGCCTGGCGAACCTGGTCCTCAGTTTAGCTGCCAGCCTGATTGATCTCGGCCGAGTTGACGCTGTGTACCCGGGGCTTTCCACCATCGGGAAGCATCGGATTGATGAACGGCGCCGAGCGCAATCCGACACGTTTCGGCGCAGCCGGAAGGATCCTCACGGTGGCAAGCAAACTGTTCATTGGCAATCTGGACTACTCGACCAGCGAAGCCGAGCTTCAGGCTCTCTTCGCCCAGCATGGCGGCGTAGCCAGCGCGGACATAGTGCTCGACCGAATGACGGGGCGGTCACGCGGCTTCGGCTTCGTCGCATACGAGTCGGCCGACGACGCGCAGCGCGCCATCAGCGCGCTCGACGGCGCTCAGCTCAATGGTCGCCAAATCAGCGTGAGCCTGGCACGCGAACGCGACGGCAATCGTGGCCGGGGCGCAGATGCCGGGCCGAGCGGCGGTCGACGCGGGCGTTGGTAGTCCGACGCGCGCCTTGGAGTCCGGAACGACACGTCATCCGGACGTGTCTTGGAGAGAGTCTGCGTGAGAGCGAGACCCACAGCCGAGAAGCGTAGAAAGGAGATCGCCCGTCACGTCCGCAAGCGCGAGAAAGCCGAGCGACGTGGACAGCGTCGCGTGGAGCGAGGCAATCGAGAGGCCTCGAACGACGGCACCGACCCCACCATTGCACACATCGTACCGGGTCCGCAGCCTTGCGAGGATGACGAGTCGACGTGAGTCGCCCCCCTTTCTCGTGCGCTTGTCTGGATTTTTCTCCATGCGCGGGGTTGGGACGCGCGAGGACTGCCACCGATTGGCACGTCAGCTCACCGTCGTGCACGACCAGCACGGAGGGGGGCGTCCGCTGAGAATGGCGCATGCTGGCAGTCACGGCCGCCTCCCTCCTTGGGAAACACGCTCGGGCTCCTTGGCGGTCTCGTCCAAGTGAGCACGCTCGTCAGCGGAACGCTCACGAACCACTCCGGACCTTGGACAACGTGGACGCACCCCGCGAGTGGCGAGACGCGTTTGCTCCGATACTGCCGCGCCGGTCGGGCCCTGCGTCGAGGTAGGCGAGGACGTCCCTTCGCAGCGAAGAGCCAAGGGCACGTGGGACGATTCAAGCTCCACTGTATGCCGGCGATGGCCCGAGTCTTTGGACACGTCTTGCTCCGGCGCGTGGTATGCTTTCGTGGCTGGTCCTCAGAGGCTCCTCAATCGCGCGAGCCGCTCCTGTGTGCCAGTCGCCTCATTCGCTGAGGCACCGGCGAGAGCGCTGGCCGAAGCCTTTTGTCCGTATCCGGATTCGGCGCACCAGTTGAAGACCCAGCATGAAGAACAGACTGTTCGTAGGCAATCTCTCTGTGTCGACGGAGGAACTTGACCTCCGCAACGCCTTTTCTCCCTTTGGAGAGCTCCTATCCTTGACCCTCGTGAGAGATAGGGAAACCTCCCAGTCGCGCGGATTCGGGTTCATTGAGTTCCGTTCGAGTGACGACGCAGCTCGCGCCCAACGGGCTCTCGATGGCCAGGGGCTGAAGGGCCACTCCATCGTCGTCAGTGCGGCGCGCGACCGTCGCGACGGGTGATCGTGAGCGGTCATGCGAGGCCCGTTAGCCATGGCAAATCGACATTTTGCTACAGAAGCCGAGCTCGTCTGCAGAGAGCGGCGCCAGCGCGAGAATGATGCCCCGCGCCTGCGGGAGGAGGTCCGGCAGCTCGCTTCTCTTGCCATCGAAATCGACGAGTATCGGGGCGCTGGCACCTTCCTGGCTGCACGCTACACGCGGCGCATCGTGCTCGAGCACGCACCGGCGCTCTTCGAGATCCCGTGCACTGAGGAGCGCTGCAAGGGCGGCGGGTATGACTTGACGTACCAGATCATGCGCGCGCTGAAAGCCGGACGTACGCTGTTCGACGGCCAGGAAGCGTGTCCTGGCCAGCTCGGCTCTGCAGAGTGCGGGCGTACTCTGCGGTACACTGTTCGCGCTAGCTATGCCGGGGAGCTGGCCGACGTGGATCGCGCTCGTTCCATCCAGCAGCTTCCCTCCAGGAAGAGCTGAACACTTGACGCATGGCGGGCGCCATCACGACTACGCGGTGGCGGACGGTGCGCACCCGATGCGCACACGACCGCCCAGAGGCTCGCGACCCGCCGCGGGGTCACGCCATCACCTTCGGAGCGAGACCGAAGAATGCGGCTCGCGTTTCTCGTGTGGAGGTTGTATGACTTCTGTGTCTGTCGCTACCGAACGCGTGTTGCCTTTCTGTTCACGGTGAGGCGCTGCTGCGTGGACAGCTGTCAGAATATTCGTTGACCCCCGGAGGTGACCCGCGATGAATGCACTGCTTGTCTGGCCGAAGTTCGAGAGCTTCTCGTTCTGGCACTTCGAGAAGGTCTATGAACTGGCCGGGGTCAAGTACATCACGCCGCCTCTCGGTTTGCTGACCGTCGCGAGCCTGCTTCCCAGGGACTGGGAGCTTCGGCTGGTGGACGAGAACGTGAGGGAGCTCACCGATGAGGACATCGACTGGGCCGAGCTCGTCTTGGTGGGTGCCAAGATCATCCATCGGCCCCGTGCGCTGGCGGTGATTCGTCGCGCCAAGGACCGCGGAAAGCTCGTGGCCGTTGGAGGTACCGATCCGACGCTGAGCACCAGCTACTACGAGGACTCCGGCGCCGACTACCTCTGCGTGGGCGAGGGCGAAGTGACGGTACCGATGCTCTTGGCCGATCTTGCTCAGGGGGTCACTGGACGTACCTATCGCTGCGACCGCCTGCCGGATGTGCGCAATACGCCCCCACCTCGTTTTGACCTCGTCAACCTGCGTGACTACCTGTACGTGGGCATTCAGTACTCGCGCGGCTGTCCGCACCACTGCGAGTTCTGCAATGTCGTCGATCTCTTCCACAGCAAGTACCGGACCAAGACGCTGGAGCAGGTCTTGGTCGAGTTCGACCTGCTCTACAGCCTCGGCTATCGGGGCCAAGTCGACTTCTTCGACGACAACCTGATAGGGCATTTCAACGACGCGAAGCCCCTGCTCAGAGGGCTCGCAGATTGGCTCAAGGCCCACAACTACCCGTTTTTTCTGTCGACTTCCATTACCATCAACGTGGCCAGGGACCCGGAGATCATGGATCTTCTGCGCGAAGCGCGGTTCAAGGCCATGCTCGTGGGGATCGAGACGCCGGATGAGAACGCGCTGAAGATCGCACACAAGGGGCTGAACACCGGCTTTTCCATCCCGGAGGCCGCCCGCCAGTTCTACACGCGCGCCGGCGCGACCATCCACTCGGGCTTCCTGCTCGGGCTCGACGGTGAGTCCGACGACATCGGCGATCGGATCATCCGCTGCATCGACGAGGCCTGCATTCCGTGGGTGATGGCCGGCGTCGTGTTCCCCCTGCCTGGCACCCAGCTCTCGTTGCGGCTCGACCGCGAGGGGCGGTTGTTTCCGAGAGCTCGTGGAACCGTGCCTACCAGCGCACGCGACCAGATCTCCGCCGGCATCCAATTCAAGACACAGCGACCCGCTCTGGACGTGCTCGATGATCTGCTGCGGATCATGCAGCATTCGTTCGACCCCACCAAGTACTTCGAGCGCTGCACCCGAGTGGCAGTGCTCCTGAACACCATTCCGAACCTGTTGCCCGGCTGGCGGGTCTTCCTGCGCAACGTACGGACATTCCTGCGCCTGTGCGTGGCCATGACGCTGCGCCGTGAGACCCGTGGCCCCTTCTGGAAGGCAGTCTGGACGGTGGTCTTCAACAACCCGCGCGGTCTGGAAGCTCTGGCGACTCTGGCAGTCCTCTACGTGCACTTCCAGTCCATGCTGCCCTACTGCTACGAGCAGCTGCGCCTGCAGCGGGCCGAGATCGAAAGCGAGGGAGAGGAACGCTGGCTCGAGCGCAATCTGCGTGAACCCGAGGCAAGCGACACGACGGCCCCCGCGCGTCGGCCTCACGAACGCCCGGTCACAGCCGTCGTGGCCGATCGGTGTCAGAGCGACCAACGGTTCGCCGACGGGTAGACGGAGTTGACGCACCCGAGCAGCACGCGGCCACCTGGCCGCGCACGCCGCACGAAAGCAGGGATGACCGGCGGCGCGACGTCGTTCCTGGCGGGCCTCGCCGGCAACGGGTCCGCGATGAAGCCCGGAGAGATTCGGGCGTGCGGCCATCTCAGCCCGGTGTTGCCTCCGACGTGAGCCGGAAATGGTATCCGTAGATGGCGAGCGTCACGGCCAGTGAAAACGCCCGTGGGCGACGCAGCACGGTCCAGAGCAGAAGCTTCCAGTACTCGACCCGCTCTTTGCCGGCTATGCCCAGGCGACAGGCTGCCAACACAAATGCCCTCCATTGTCTCAGCTGATAGCGAAGGCTCCAGCGAATGCGAAGCTTCGGCATTTCGTAGCTCCGGAGGAAGGTCCTGATCCGTTGGTAGTAGCTCTTGGGCGAGTACAAGCGACGCAGAAGCTTGGCATAGCGTGCGCGCAGCAGTGCCAGATCCATGACCGGGACGACGTTGGTTGTGCCGTCGACGCTATAGCCGGAGGCCTGCTCCACCAGCCTGCCGGCTCGCTTCAAGCGTTCGTAGAGGCGAGTGCCGGGAATGGCCTGGAGCAGGCCGACCATGGCCGTAACGATACCCGTGCTCTGGATGAACTCCGACAATCGTTCGAAAGTGGAGCTCGTGTCGGAGTCGAAGCCAACGATGAACCCACCCTGCACCTGGAGCCCGGCGCGCTGCATGCGCCGAACGTCGCTTTTCATGTCGCGTCCCAGGTTGTGGCGCTTGCTGCACTCGACCAGACTCTCCTCGTTCGGAGTTTCGATGCCTACGAACACCATGTCGAACCCGGCCGCCACCAGCATGCTCATCAGTGGTGCATCGTCTGCCAGGTTGATCGAAACCTGGGTGTTGAACTCGAACCCGGGCTTGCGTTGCCGCCGCTCGATCAGCGCGGGCAGAAGGTCGGACTTGAGGCGGCTCTTGTTCCCGATCAGGTTGTCGTCCACGAAGAAGACGCCTCCTCGCCACCCGAGCTCGTAGAGTGTGTCGAGCTCATCGAGGATCTGGCGGCTGCTCTTGGTGCGCGGTCGCCGGCCGAAAAGGGCGGTGATGTCGCAGAACTCGCAGTCGAATGGGCACCCGCGCGAGTACTGTATGCTCATGGTGCCGTAGCGCTCGAGGTCGAGCAGCTGCCACTTCGGGGACGGTGACGTCCGGAGATCGGCGTACTCGGTGGCGGGGTAGACGTGCCGAGGGTGTCCGCCGTCGAGATCTGCGAGAAACCGTGGCAGGGACACCTCGGCTTCGCCGAGGACCAAGTGGTCGACGTCGGGGAACTGGTCGGGCTCTGCGGTGAACAGGGGGCCTCCGGCCACGACCCGGACACCGTGTTGTCGGCAGCGAGCGATGAGCAGCCGGGCGGATTCACGCTGGATACCCATGGCGCTCACGAAGACGACGTCGGCCCAGGCCAGGTCGTCGTCGCCGAGCTGCCTCACGTTCA
Organism: Polyangiaceae bacterium; assembly: GCA_016929495.1. GTDB lineage: Bacteria > Myxococcota_A > Polyangia > Polyangiales > Polyangiaceae > JAFGIS01. The sequence goes on from JAFGIS010000312.1 coordinate 12,055, forward strand.
TGTCGACCAGGCGCACCTCCCAGGCTGGCGGCAAGAGCGCTGCGACCGTCAGCAGGCCGAGAGGCGGATGGGCCGCGCTCTTGCGGATGAATCCCAAGGCGTGCTTGAAGCTCCAGAAGGTGTCAGGGAATTCGGGGTAGGCGAGCAAGGCGTGCATGGTTCGTGGACGGGGGCGCACCGCTCGCACGCGGCGGCGATGGAGCCACGGGATCCGGCGGCGGTGCAAAGATCGAGCCGTTCGAGGCGAGGCTGCGGACCCCAGAAACAGGAGCGCACGTGTGGCGCGGCCGAGTGCTGGCAGGAACCGGGCCAGTCGCGGCCGAGAGCCAGCGATAGCGCGTCATCGGCAGCAAGTCAAGGCCGGCCGTGCGGCACTGGCGCGCATTGTCCCACTGGACAGGATCGAGTCCTGCCGGGCGAGACAGCCGGCATGCGCGCCAGGCGGGCCTGCGCAGGGCCCGACAGCGGCAGAGCGGCTGGCGCCGAGAAACGAACGCGTCAGTTGACTTCGCTCTGACCAGACTGTCGCGCGCGCTTCTCGACCAGCCGTCTGAGTACCGAGACGACCGTGTCGAGGTCACAGTCGGTGCTGCCCAAGAAATTGGGCCTGAGGGAGTGGGCCAGCGCGAACGTCTGCTCTGCGCCATCCGGCAACAGAAGGATGGTCTCGGCATCGGCCACGAGATCCCGTTGGCTGCTGATCTCGACCAGGTCGCTCTGGTTCGCGAGCAGCAGGATCATGATTCCCGGGCGATTGTGGCGTCGCAGTCTCGCCGAGAAGTCCGCCATCTTCCGGTATGTCTCGAACCGGTCACTCCCGCCCAGCGCTTCTGCGATCTCACGACGAAGCTCCAGCAATGGGCCCAGTGACTCGGATGCAAAGAGGTAGTCCATCGAAAACGTCCCGCGGGTTGGCCCGCCCTGTGATCGGTACCGAATGGCAAAGCAGTTTCCAGGCCAGCTTTGCCTGTTCCCAGAACGACTCCTGGGCCGGCGGCGAGCCAGTGCATCGTTTTCATTGAGACGACGCCCAAAAACAAGGGGTGCCGCGGGTCAGATCGGCGGGAAGCGGCGGGTTTTTCGCCGCCCTCGCCCGGTCGGGGGTCTTGGGGACAGGCCTAGCGGCGGGGCGAACCTGGGCGCGGGATCCGGTGCTTCTTGAGCAGAGAATAGAGTCTCGACCGAGAAAGGCCCGAAACGGCGCAGGCGCGAACCATGTCACCCGCGGTGTCTGCCAGCAGTTCGCGCAGGTATTCCTGCTCAGCGGCCGCTATCGCGGTTGCGCGCGCCACGTCGAGCGGTGGGAGCTCGCGCGCTGGATCCTCGGTGCTCTCGGCGTCACTGATCTGCGGCGGGTGCAGGGTATCCGCCGACGCCCGTGCCAGCCTGGCGCGGATGTCCGTGGGCAGATCCTTGGGAAAGAGCAACGGCCTGCTGCCGGCAGAGGCCACCGACCGCTCCAAGGCCTGGCTCAGTTCCCGGACATTTCCGGGCCAATCGTAGGCGGCGAGCACGTTGAAGAACTCCGGTACGAATCCTTTCATCTCCAGCCCGTATTGTTCGCAGGTCTTGGCAACATAGTGCAGTGCAAGGGCCTTGATATCCTCCTTGTGCTGCCGGAGCGGCGGGAGCGGAAGGATGATCGTCCGCAGGCGGTACAGCAAGTCAGCACGAAACTCCCCCCTTTCCGCCATGGCGTCGAGGTCGCGGTTCGTCGCGGCAATGAGTCTGAAATCGCTGTTCACTTCGCGACTTGCGCCGACCGGGCGATATCGGCGCTCCTGTACAACGCGCAGGAAGCTGTTCTGGACGTTTCGTGGTAGCTCGCCGACTTCGTCGAGAAAGAGCGTGCCCCGGTGTGCCTGGGCGGCAAGGCCCTCGTGAGAGCGATCCGCCCCCGTGTACGCGCCCTTCTCGTGACCGAACAAGACGCTCTCCACGATGCTGGCTGGGAGCGCCGAACAGTCGACGACGACGAAGTTCCCGGCCGCTCGTGTGCTGTTCTCGTGGATGGCCGCGGCGTAGAGCTCCTTGCCGGTGCCGGTCTCGCCGGAGATCAGGACGTTGGCCTGGCAACCTGCAGCCTGCGCAACCAAGTCCAACGACTCTCGAATCGCCGCACTGCTACCCACGATCCGTTCGCGTTTCAGCGCGATGGGTACCCCCAGGTTTCGCTTCTCCTCCTGATACTGCAGCGCACGGGTCAACGTCAGGGTCAACGTATCCTTCGTCGACGGATGCTCGATGTAGTCCCACGCGCCGCTCGTGATGGCCTGTTCGGCCTCGTCACCACTCACGGCCCGGGTCATGATGATGATTTCCGGGCACGGGTAGTTGCGCCGCAGCTGCGGGAGCAGCTCCAAGCCGTTGCCATCCGGGAGCTCCACGCTGAGCAGCACAACGCTGACGCTTCGGGCGGCCGCCTGCTCAAGCGCGTCGCCGCACGAGGACGCGAGCGAAGCCTCATGCCCAAGGCGGCGCACGATGGTGGCGATCCTGGCAGAGACCGCGGAATCATCGGCGACGACAAGCATGAGTGCCATGGGATCGTCCCTCTGCGAACCGTCTTGCCGCCGCGGCTGTGAGGGCGACGCGACCGGGCTAGCTGGGAGGTCGAATCGTCCAGGGGCCTAGCACCGTTCCTCGCCTCATCAAACGCGGCCGCCCACTCGCGCCCCGAGGGTCCGTTTCTTACCTTCCGGCCGGCACTCGCGATCCGTCCGGGCCCGAGGACGCAAGTCGTGCGAATTCGCGGTGGAAACCGCCGCCAGAGCGAGCGGACGATGTGCTTCGTGCGCCCGACAGCAGACCCCGCTGGCGGCCCCGCTAGCCGGTAGGCTCGTCGCATTGGCCAGTGAAGTCGTCGAACCTGGCGTCGTCAGGTGGCCTCCGCCCCCGCCGGTGGGAGCGTCTGTTGCACCAGCGATGCGTTTGTCGAGTCTGGGATCATCTGGCTGTGGGCCAGCGGGACGTCGCACGCGCAGACCGAAGGAACGTCGTCCAGCTCTGGCCGCAAGGCGAGTTGGGCCAGTGGGCTGCGCGCACTCGACGTGAGATGCCCCGCTTGGCAACCCTGCTGCCGAGCTTCGGCAGTGCGCCCCGAATGCGCTCGCGACCCCAGGCCGCTCGACCAGCGTAGACGCCCACGTTGCTCGTTTGACTGCGACAGCCAGTCTGTCTGGTGGCAGACTGACTGTCGCTCTGGCGCGAAGCCAGACTGCCTTCGCCGGGCCCGTGCAGTGAAACGGCGCGAGAACGCACGATGCAGCTCGAAAGGAACAATGCGACCGAGGCCCGAACACGCGAGGTCTCGTCCAGCCGCGCAGAGGCTGTTCGCTACGTTGCGCGCCGACCCGGAACCCGATTGCGGTATGAGACGGCGGCACAAGGTCGTGTGCGCCTCGGCCAGGTTGACCGGGACGGGAACGACTGCACCTCGACGGTTCTGGTGGCCGGCTCTGCCGGGCTGACGACACAACAGGCCGCGATCGAGATGCAGGCCCGCTCGAGACGGTTCCAGCAGATTCCAGGGACGCTGCGACGGCGACTGCGCACCCTGTGGCGTGGCCGGAGCATGCCAATGGGACCTGGCGGCGGCTCACCACGCAGCCGAGACTTTCGGTTCGAACAGACCAAGCTGGGTGAGTCCCTGATGCAACGGGGCGGCAACGTAGCCGGTCCGAACAGGGGGGCTGAGGAAGCGAAGCAGGTCACGGCCAAACGCGTCTCGCGTGCGAGGACGGATGGTGACAGGGACTCCTCGCGCGGAGCTGACGATGAGTAGCGACGGCAAGAAGACGCGGGCCGCCGCGAGGCTCGAGAGTAACGGCGACCGCTTGCGTAGAACGGTCGCGTCGGATGCCCTGAGCGTGGAGTTCGTCTCAGCCTTTGCCGGTGATCGTGACATGACCGAGGCCGAAAGGGCCCGCGTCGACACGCAACTCGAGGCAAGAGGCGGCGTGTTCTATTCGGACCTGCTTTATGCAGTCTCCCATCACTATTTCGCTCCTGAGGTCGCCGAGATCTTGTGGGGCAAGGTGCTCCTACACAAGCACCTGATGTCGGAGACGCTCGGCCGCAATGTACGCATCACCGTTGCTACCTTGGACTACCTGTCGAACGTCACGGCTGAGATCGCGTCCCCGACTTTGATCTCCGAGACCTATGCGGCCGAGATCGCGAACCTCTCGATGCGCGATGGGATGACCGGCCTCTACAACCACTCGACCTGTTGTGAGCTGTTGGAGCTCGAATTCAGAAGACACCGACGGTACGGGGCGGGGATGTCGTTGGTCCTGATGGACGTCGATGACTTCAAGCTGGTCAACGACGGATACGGCCATCAGGAGGGAGATCGTGTGCTGATTGAGCTGGCCAGGATACTGACGACGCAAGTGAGAGACTCGGATATCTGCTGTCGTCTTGGTGGCGAGGAATTCGTCGCGATTCTCCCATTCACCGGCAGTCCCGCCGAAGCGCGGGAAATCGCCGAGAGAATCCGGAAGAAAGCCATGACCATAGTCTGCGGAGAGAAGGCGATCACTGTGAGCGGTGGAGTTGCCGTATGCGACCAGGGGACCCGTTCGCCTCAAGCTCTTGTCGAGAGGGCGGATCGGGCCCTCTACAGAGCAAAGGGGGACGGGAAGAATCGGATTGTTGTGGCCGCTGTCCGTGAGTAGTCCGTGTCCAGTCGATGTTGGGGCATGACGCCGTCGCTTTCGTCGGCGACGCCGACCGTGTGCAGGTCGAGCGCATCGACCGCGATCTCGGCCACCAGTTCATCGAGCTCGAGGGGCGGTGGCCGTCTACGCGCGGGGCGCGTTCGTGGACGCGCCGCTTGCCAGATCGAGGTGGTAGCGCACTTCGTGCAGCACGAATCGGCCCACGGCGTCCGTTCTGGCGCCGCCATCGATGCACCATCCCTTTCGCTCGTAGAAGTCACGCGCGCGGCCGTTGGTTTCGAGAACCCACAGGATGGCGCAACGGAACCCACGCGCCCGCAGGTCGTCCAGGGCCCGCGCCAGCATCCTGCGGGCAACCCCGGTCTTGGCGGCCTCCTGCAGCTGGTAGATGGCGTAGACTTCGGCCGTATCCTCGGCATACCCCGGCTGCTGCGGAGCCCCGGTCGCGACGAAACCCAGCATGCGACCGCTCAGCTCGGCGACCCAGACGCTGGCCCGCCTTGCCCCGTCGGCAACGATCGTCTCGCGCCATGTTGCTTCGCGAGGCGCATCCGACATTCGCGCGAGCAGGGAGCTCGGTAGCAGGCCGCGGTAGGCCCATCTCCACGCGTGCACGTGCACCGCCGCAATGGCACGTGCGTCGTCTGCCGTGGCGCGCCGGACGCGAACGGTGACCGCCGGTGGCACCGTCTGTGTCATGCCATGCACGTCACGCCGAGCGTGTTCACGTCGACCGACCATCGCGACCGTGGATGGACGGCCTGTTTCACGTGCTGGACCTCGTGGCCTGCGCCCGTGAATCGAATTCGTCGAGCCATCCGCGGATCGCCTTGGCCGCTTCGGCACGGTACTGGATCAGCGCGTGCTCGTAGATGACCGTCCAGCCGTCCTGTGACTGCGTGTGTTCGCGGATAGCTCTGGTCCGCGCCGGAAGCGCCTCGCCGTTGGATGGGGAGCCGCACTCGAAGCGAAGCTCGTCGGAACACGCTTCGAGCGCTCGCCCAATGGGATCCCTTGGCGTCGGGAAATCGGCGGCCGCAGCCGTTCGACTCAACAGGGATTCAGGGTCTATGTCGCCCAACCGCCGGATCGTCTCGGCGACGAAATCTCGGATCGCGTCGAGCCTAACGATGCTCCATGCGTCACGCAGCAACCTGGCCGGATCGTCGTCGTCGGTCATGGACCACGATAGCACCGACGTAGCCAGATGCTCGTGGCGGTACGCTCGATTTGCACGGCAAGCCTGAGGCGATCCCGCTTTGCTCCCACGAGTTCGTGAGTCGTCGGGCCGATCTCGGCCTGCTCGACTACCTGGATCGCCGGACTGGAATGGCAGGCAAGGAGCCCTGCCTGCTCGTGCCTGCCTGCGACGAGCACCAGGAAGCAGCCCCGGTCGCCCGGGTCGTCGCGCGTTCCGGACACCGTTGGACCGCACCGGCCGAAGATCCCCTCGCACCATGGACAGGCTCGTTCCCTTCAGCGCTCGCGTACTGGTCCTCCTGCTCGGCGCGTTCGCTGCCGCGTCTTCCGGCTCGTCGCACAGGCCCGGCGATTCATCCGGGAGCGGGGGCGGTTCTTCTGGAGCGAGCGGTCAATCCGGAGCTTCCGGCGGCACGGGGCCCAGCGGGGGAGGAGTCTCGGCCAAGGGAAGAGCCGCGACCTCCGGCGGTGCGAGTGCCGCCATCGGGGGTGCTGCGGCCGGACCAACCGGCGGCGGCGGCGAGAAACCCGCCGCTTCCCACCGATCTGACCCGCGGCACTCCTGGTTTCTCGGCATCGGTTCGATTGAAACGATGCACTGGCAGCCCGTGGCGAAAGGCTCCGCGTCGCCGTTTGGGTGGGTTCCGACTCGTCGGTCGCGCTTGCAGCCTGCCAAGGGCTGCAACCCTCGTCTGTGTTCGTTTTCCAGCCGAACGTCACGAGTGCTCAGGTTCACGCAACGCGGCCGCCGCTGCGTTCAACAAGCGATCCATCGTGAAGGGTTTGCCAACGAACGCGACCCCGGGCAGGAGCAAGCCCTGGTGCGCGATCGCGTTTTCGGAATACCCCGACATGAACAAGAAACGGAGGGAGTCCCGCTCCGCTCGTAAGCGAGCGACGAGGTCGCTGAGCTGGAGACCGGGCATGGTGACGTCGCTGAGGACGAGGTCGATGGGGCCCTCGTATCGCCCCGCTATGCTCACGGCCTCCTCGCCGTGGCTCGCCTCGAGCACCGTGCAAGCTGCTCGCCGAAGCGCGGCCGCCGCGATCCTTCTCACGCCTTCCTCGTCGTCCACGACCAGGACCGTGCGTCCACGGAGGCCATCGGGGATGGCGGACTCGGGCGGCTTGCTGGGCTCGGACGGCACGATGCTCTCCTCGTGCGCCCGTGGGAAATAGACGTTGACCTGGGTTCCGTGCCCTGGCTGGCTGTCGATCCATATGGTGCCGCGGTTCTGCTTGACGATGCCGTAGCACGTCGCAAGCCCGAGCCCCGTGCCCGCGCCCTTGGTGGTGAAGAAAGGCTCGAAAGCGTGGTCTCGGACCTGAGCGTCCATGCCGGACCCCGTGTCGCTCACGACGGTCGCGACGTAGTCGCCAACGGCCACCTCGGGGAAACGCGCCGCGAATTGGGCGTCGACCTGGACGTTCGACAGCTCGATGGTGAGATGGCCGCCTTGCGGCATCGCATCGCGGGCATTGATGGCCAAGTTCATGAGCATCTGCTCGTACTGCCCCGGGTCGAGTCGGACGGGCCACGTTGCTGCGGAAACCGTCGTCAGCGATACGTTGGTAGGCAGCAAGCGTCGCAGCAGCTGCTGCGCTCGGTCGAGCTCCGCGTCGAGGTCGAGCGCGCGCGGGGCAATCATCTGCTTGCGCGCGAATCCGAGGAGCTGCTGGGTCAACGACGCCGCGCGTCTGGCTGCGTTCTCGATCCCGCCGAGTGATTCGGATACCTCCGTGGGCGTCGCGTCCGCCATCATGGCCATTTCGGTCAGACCGAGAATGGCCGTCAGCAGGTTGTTGAAGTCGTGGGCCACGCCGCCCGCCAGGCGTCCAACCGCCTCGAGCCTCTGCGCCGCGAGCAGCTGTTCCTGCAGGGCTCGTCGCTCCGTGATGTCGCGCAACACACCCGTTGCCGACGTCAGAACCCCCTGTGCATTCTGCTCGGCGCGTCCGTGCAGCGCCCACCATCGTGACTTGCCTCCTTCGGTGAGCAAGCGGAATTCGACGTCCGCGTATCCGGCTTCGACCGCGGAGCCGCGCACCGCCGCTTGCACGAACTCGCGGTCATCGGGATGTATCCGGTGTATGAGCGCCTGAGGTCGCGCGATATCTCCGTCGCGGTCTCGGAGAGCTGCCAGCAACTCCTGATTGCCCTCCCACTCGAGGGCACCGCGCTCGCGGGTCCAGTTCCAAGTGAGCAGGCGCGCTGCGCGCATGGCCAGACGCAGACGCTGTTCGCTCTGCTGCAGCGCAGCCTCGGCCTGCTTGCGCGCGGTGATGTCGTTGTTGATTTCCAGAATGCCGCATGGCTCTCCCTGCGCGTCACGTTCGAGCGCCCACCGAGTCGACACCGTGATGCGTTCCCCGCTGCGCAGGCTGTGCTGGAGCTCGCCTTCCCAGTGCCCGACCGCCAGCAACTGCTGCCGAATCGTATCGAGCGTAGCAGGAAATGTGGTCTCCAGCAGCTCGTGGATGATGCGTCCCCGCGCCTCTTGGCTTGTCCATCCGTATCGCAGCTCTGCTCCTCGATTCCAGAATACGATTCGATCGCACAGATCCCGGACCATGATGGTGTCGTGGGTCAGGTGCACCAACGCCTGCAGACGTTCTGGTGTCAGCGGCGCGTGCACGGAACGCTCGGTTTCCGTGTCATCCATGGCCGAAAGATACGCTCTGGCAGGCGTTTCGTCATCGAGCATCCCGCGTGGGACCGGACCGGACGGAGGCGGAGGTGGCGGGCGCCCACTTGCAGTAGCCGGGACAACCACGCCCGTCCCATTCGCCCTCGCCCAGTGCCCTGTCTCGAGGACAGGGCACATGGATTGGACGCTTGTCCCGGCTCGGGCCGGCGAACCACGCAGACAGGATGCCGGAGCGACGGCATGGGGCTGCCCAACCACGCACAGGCGCAAGGGCTGCGGGTGCATGACTCGGCTTCCGGGACTCGGCTCGGGCGCTTTTCGCCCAGGGTCCCCCGCACCGCGTGCCGCCAGTCCTGGATGTCGACCGCGAGCAGACGTCCTGCGAGCCGCCGCTCGACAGTCGCCGCTGACCGTCACCCCTTGAACGTTCGGTGGCGGGGCGTACTCTCGTCCTGTACGTGCCCGAGGAGCTCTCAAGGTGATGCCAACACGCCCGATGTCGACACGCACGCACTTCGCGTCAGCAGTGACGTTGTTCCTGCTCGCCATGAGCCTCGGCTCGTGCGCACATCGGCCACCTTCCCAACCCCGTAAAGGGCAATCCTGGGTCCAGTGGTGCGACGAAGCCGTCGTGCGGAACCTGCGTTGCGCATCCATTTCGTCGACTCAGGCGAAGCGGGACCGCGACGCCTGCGTGGGTCTGGAGGCCGGCGTGCGCGAGGTCATCAGGAGCGATGCGCTCGGTGATCTCATGCGATGCGCAGCATCCGACCCTTGCACCGTGCGCTGTGAAGATCGAGTGGCCGGGCGCTTGGCTCCTCTCGACTCGATGCAGGGCTTCGATCGCGAACTCGCCGCGAAGGGCAAGCGCTGCGGGGAGGATTTCGGCTTCGATTCATCGGGCAATGGCTTGCGACTGCTGATGAGCGAGGGCTACTGGAGCTCGTTTGCGCCCTGCTTCGCGCTCGACTGTGCGCAGGTGACCTCCTGCATTGCACAGAAGCATGCGGCCATCGCCCCGCGGCTTTTCTTCCTTCCGCATGGCTCGTCTTCGGTCGGTTTCTTCTATGCACCGGACGGTCCTAGGGCTTCGGTCGTCCCGTTTGCGCCCCTTCCGGCGTCACTGACTTGCGAACAGGGCGTTCGTGGGCCGCGCCTTGCGTTGCCGGGGCCATCGAGCGAGCCCCCCGTCGTCGCAGGTCCGATGACAGAACAAGCCGCGGCGGCGCTGCGCCTGTTCGACCAGGAAGACTGGGCTCGCGCGCTCCAAGCGCTGCAACGCGTGGCCGCCGGAGAGACCGGAGACGATCTGGGCAATCGTCAGACAGCCGAATACCGTGCGGCCATTGCGCTCTATCGCTTGGGCCGATTGCGCGAAGCGCGCGCCGTGTTCAGCCGGATTGCGAGAACCGTGTCGCACGCGAAACATCGGGAAACACTCTTCTGGCTGCTGGTGTTCGCGCCGGCTCATCCGGAGCTCGTGGATCTCACGGCCATCGCCCAGTACACACCGGACGAAGGGAAGCCACTTGACAATCCCATGCAGCGTGAGCTGTACGGCAGCTTCGTCTACTTCTTGGGTCGCGCACGGCTCCAGAATGGGTCGGCAGCACAGGCACGCGAGCTTCTGCGCCAAGTGCCGGCGAACCACCCCTATGTCATCCATGCTGCCCAATGCCTCGAGCGGGCGCGAGGATCCGCCGGCGGCGGGGCGGTCCGGTGAGCTGGGGCGGGGGACCCGCTGCCACGTATCGCAGTCCTACCCGATCCGGTCGATGACCGCCTGGGCGAACTCCCTGGTGCCCAACGTGCCCCCGAGGTCGCGCGTCTTCTGGCCTTCGCCCAACGCGCGGTCGTAGGCGACCTTGATGCGCTCGGCAGCGCGGCTGCACTCGGGGTCATCTTTCCGTTCAGCCAGGTGCTTGAGCATCATGGTCGCGCTCATCAGCATGGCCAGGGGATTGGCGAGGTTCTTGCCGGCAATATCCGGCGCGCTGCCATGCACGGCCTCGAAGACCGCATCCTCGTCACCGATGTTCGCGCCCGGCGTGCAGCCCAGGCCGCCGACGAGCCCAGCGCACAAGTCGGAGACGATGTCCCCGTACAGATTCTCGCAGAGCAGAATGTCGAACTGCGACGGCGACTGCACCAACCGCATCGACGCTGCGTCGATGATGAGCTCGCTGTACTCGATATTGGGATAGTCGAGCTGATGGACCTTGCGGGCTTCGGTGAGCAGCATGCCGTCGGTCATCTTCATGATGTTGGCCTTGTGCAAGAGAGTGATGCGCTGTCGACGCCGCCGTGTCGCGTAGCGGAACGCCCAATGCGCGATGCGGTGGCAGGCGTGACGCGTCGCGACCTTCATGGATACGACGACGCCGTCGGTGATGTGGTTCTCGACGCCGCTGTAGAGGCCTTCGGTGTTCTCCCGAACGACGACGAGGTCGACCCCGTCGTAACGCGTGGTCACCCCGTCGAGCGAGCGCACCGGACGCACTGCGGCGTACAGATCGAGCGTGCGCCTGAGCTCCACGTTGACCGAACGAAAGCCGCCGCCCACCGGCGTGGTACAGGGTCCCTTCAGTGCCACGCGATGCTGGCGGATGGACGACAAGGTCTCCTCGGGCAACGTGCCGGGTAGGTTGCGGTCGAGCGCGGCGAGGCCTGCGTACCTCTGCACGAACGCTACCGGGGCACGCGCCGCCTCGAGCACGCTCTGCACGGCATCACTCACCTCGGGACCAATGCCATCGCCTGCAATGAGTACTACGGTGTGGTCGGCCATCGGGCGTGAATATAGCCGAGACCCGGCGGACGTCACCCTCGGAACCCATCGCAGGACCGCCTGTCTCGGAGACAGGGCACTAGGCGAACGCGATCGGCAACACCGCTGCCTTGGTCGCGTCGGCGAGCTCACCGTCGACACAGCTGCCGTCCACTCGCTCGACCGTGATCCGTTCGACGATCTCCGTGGCCTGGGTTCGGACGCTGTACGACGAGACCACGATGCCGAGAGCAAACAGGGCGCGGTGAAGCGACGCGATGACAGGCGCACGCCGCGTGCGAACGATCTCGACGGCGTTGAGGCGCGATCCCTCTTGATCGAAATGAACGCTGGCACAGATGCTGGACACGAGTACCCTCCGAC
>JAFGIS010000313.1 GCA_016929495.1 Polyangiaceae bacterium
GGTGGCGCCTGGCGACAGGCGAGGATTTGCAGGGCGGATGGACCCCAGCCGGCGTCAAGCCGCCGGGTTCGCAGCGAGGGTTTCATCTCGCGCTTGTCGCCGCCGCTTCGCCCAGGCCGCCGGAGTGTAGTGTTCGGGGTGAGCCTCGATGTCCTCGGGCGCGGCCTTCAGCACGTCGACCAGGTATTCGTGCGGGCCCGCGCCAGCGGCGACCGCGGTCTGCAGGATCGTGCGTAGGATGTCGAGGACCGCGCGTCCCTCGATCGACTGCCTGAACATGGAGCTCTTCTCGATGAGCTTCTCGGTACGCAAGAGCCGCTCCCGAAGGTTGTTGGTCGCTGGGAGTCGCGGATCTCTCAGGTACGCCGTCAGCCGGTCATAGTGCTTGATGATGTACCGCGCCGCGACCCCGAGCGGCGTCGCCTTCGTCCAGCGTTGTGCCAACACCGTGCAGGCGGCCTTGAGCCGCTCCCACATAGGGCGCGAGTCGACGCCACGCACCGCCAGCGTGTTTTCGCGGTTGCGGCCGTGCCGGTCCAACGCCTCCTCGTGGATCGCCAGCATCCCAAATAGCGCGAGCACCATCGGCGCATACTTCGGGTCCTGGTCCTCATACTGCGCGAACGGGCGCCGCGCGTGCGCCGCGCAGCCGACGAGCTCGATATCGAAGCGCGAGGTCAGCGCCGGATCCGTCACCAGATTCGTCGTGCTCAGGTCCGCTTGGATGATGAGCTTGCGCCTGTCGGGTCTGCGTCGCGCAAGCAGCATCTCCAGCAGGTTGCCGAGAGAGCCCAAGTGGCTGCGATAGAACACCACCAGGCTCGATGGGTCGTCGGCGTCGGTGCGTCCGGTGACCACCGTGGTGTTGAGCGACTGCTTGGGACCGTCGCCGCTCTTGCGCGATGACTCGAAGGCGAGCTCGCGGCCGATGAGCACCTTCAGCGGCGGCTCTTGCACCGCCGTCTTCTTCGCCTCGCGGTCACCTTCGGCGCGAGCCGCGAGGAGCGCGGCCTTGCGCCTGCAGTAGTCGAGATAGGTCTCGTTGGCCTCGCTCGGCGTGCCGTAGTCGCGCCAAGGCGGTCTCTCATCCGATGCCTGCCGTCCTTCGCGTGCCCGTGCATAGTGCGTCGACACCTCCAATACTCGGCTCGACGTGTCGTCGCCGGACATGATGTCGCTGTCGGCGAGCTGCTCCATCAACACGAGGTAGATAGGCAGAAGGCGCTCGGCGACGTAGTGCGCCATCCGGGCAAGGCTCGTCGAGGTGAACTTCTTCGTCGCCGTCGACAGCATCGTCCCCAAGCGATTGAGCGGCATCGCGAACTGACCGACCATCACCGCCAACGTCGCCAGAGCCTGCCAGGTTACCGCGAAGCCCTTCGGGCCGTGCTCGTGCACGCTGCCTGAGAAAACTCGGCGCTCGCCGTCCTTGGTCACCACGATCTTCTTCTCGACGTCGAGCTGGAGCCGGGTCACCGTCACGGCGAAGTCATAGCGCACACGCGGTTCGACGAGCGTCTTGACCACGTCGGCCTCGGCAACGTCTCGAGGCAGCTCGGCCGGCACGAGCACCCAGTCCTCGTCGACGCACACGACGTCCGCGTTCATCAGGTCCTCGCCCGCCGAGGCCAGCGCCGTCTCGGCGCCGCCTCCGAGGTTCGCCCGCGCTGCGAACGCGGCGCTCTGTGCTTCGATTTCAGCCAGCTTCTGCGGCGATAGCTTCCTGGGCGCGGCACGCACGGCAGCTTGCTCACTCGCCTGCGAGTCCCGTCCACGTCATCTCGCATCGACGCTGCCTCCAAGCTCGTGTCCTCGATGTGCTCGAGGCCGTTGTGGCAACGGGCCTGACTCACGATGAGCTGAGCCTCGTCCGCGTTGCCTTGTCTGCGCGCAGGGCGCGCCGCCCGACCCTTGCTGCCCTTCGCGACTCGCGCGTCGCTGAGCGGGCGACCACTCGGCCGTCGACGTTCGCTCGACGGGATGAGCCCGAGGGCTCGCGCCAGTTGGCGCCCGTATTGGCTGAACGCCTTTTGCGTTAGCCCCGACGCCGTCAGGTTCGCGAGTGGCTCTTTGAGCAGCAGGCGCACGGGCGGCGGCAGCGTCGCCTCATGGCGCGCAAACCACGCCACGACCAGCTCGCGCTCTTCGCGGCTCAATCTGACGGCGACCCCTTCGCTCACGGCCAGGGTAAGATCGCGACTATCGACCTCAGTCAAGACTCATCCGACCGAAACCCAGCGCGTTCGGTCGATTTCACGTACCTCTGCACGTCCGCGCGCGCCGATGCACCGTGAAGCTGGCCCCTTCGAGCAGCAACGACAGCTCGGCCGTCGAAATCTTGTTGGCCGAGGGCTGCTCGGCGAACGAGAGCAGCGCTTGCAGGCGGCCACCTTCGAAGCGCCGGCTGACGAGATACAGGCCGACCCCGTCGCCGACCAGCGCGCGGAGCTGCGTTCGGTCCTTTTTGACGAAGACGACACAGTCGCCGCCGTAGGGGTCGGCGCCCACCTTATAGGCTTCGCCGAGCAACCCGTTGAGCTGTTTGCGGAAATCGACGCGATGCTGGGCGAGAAAGACCCGGCGGATGGTGACCGGCAGCATGGGCGGCTACGGGCAAGTGTGGCGGATAATCAGCGACCAAGCGCCGAGTCTGAGCTCCAGAGCCCCGTCGGCATCGCCGCCCGTGGCGCGGCGCTCGCCGACCGCGAAGACCCGCGGGGACTCGATGCCGGTCACGGGTTCCGTCTCGACAGGCGCCCTGCGAGCCTCTCGCTGCCAGCTCCCAATTTGCTTCACCGTCAGGCCGAGCTCGCGCCGCACGGCGAGCATGGAACAACCTTGGCCGAGGGCATCAAGAACGGCTTTCCGTAAGCTCGCGGGCACCCGCGTCCTCGACGCGTTGCTCCGGCGAAAGCTCGCGAAGCGGCGCTGTAGATCTGCGGGTACTTCATCGCTCGCCACGCCAGCGCTGTGCGGTGCGGGCCGTACCCGCGCGAGCCCATCCTGTCTGTCTGATCGCATGGGACCTGCCTCCTCGCTCCGTTCGGCGGAGCAGGAGGCCAGCCTACGACCGCCGGGCCGTGGGCGTCGTGGGCCCGCCTACGATCTGCTTACGCTCTACCGTGACAACCCCGAAGGCAAC
>JAFGIS010000314.1 GCA_016929495.1 Polyangiaceae bacterium
ACGACGGGGACCACCACCGGCACAACGACGGGGACCACCACGGGTACGACCACCGGCACCACGACGGGGACCACTACTGGCACCACGACGGGAACCACCACCGGCACCACGACGGGAACCACCACCGGTACCACCACAGGGACAACGACGGGAACCACCACCGGTACGACGACCGGCGGCGACGAGCCGGTGACCGGCTATCACATACACGATCCATGGCATGGGTTTGCTTGGACAGCCACGGACGAGGCCGGGCAAGCAACCATCTCCCCTGCCGATTTCGACGCCCTGACCGAGGACGGTCCGTACTGCGTCAAGGGCAACGTGCCGGTGACCCCCGACTACAGCGCGATCGCGATGGTGGGCTTCAACGTCAACCAAGATCCGATCGAAGACGCACCGAAAGCAACGTGGACGCCGAGCGGCGGGAGCTTGGTCGTCAATGTGTCGAACCCTGGGAACACGGATGTCATCCGGGTGCAGATCCAGGGGCCCAACGGCGCTACGGACGAGAACGATCGCTGGTGTGCCACCGTGGGCGAATTCGACAAGGACGTCGAGATTCCGTGGGCGGACTTCAACAGCGAGTGCTGGGACCCCGATCCGACGATGAAATACGGCAACGAGCCGATCGATACGGCGCTCATCTTCGTGCCGGGCATGGGCGATGAAGATACGGGTGCCAAGGCCCGGTCGTTTGACCTGTGTGTGAACGACATCGGACCATCGACTGGCTCGGGCAGTGTCGGCACGCCAGGCACTAAGACGGGCACGTGCAGCGGCGCGTCCGGCCCCTCGGGTAGCATCTCCGACCAGTACGGAACCGCCGACGTGGGCGGCTACGTCGTTCAGAACAACGTCTGGGGCGGCGGCGGCAGCTGCCAGACGATCGGCTACAACGGATCGGCGTTCACCGTGAACACTCAGGGCTGTGCCCCAGGAAGCGACAGCCGGCCCATTTCCTATCCCTCGGTCTTCATCGGCGGCAATGGCTCGAAGACCAGCTCGGGCGGGGGTCTGCCGAAACAGATCAGTGCGCTCCAGAGCGTTCCCACCTGCCTTGCCTGGAAGTCGGGCTCTGGTGAGTACAACGTCTCCTACGACGTATGGTTCAACGACGGTCCCAACTTCAGTAACCCGCCGGCCGTCTACCTGATGGTCTGGTACCACAAGCCGACCAGCTACCAGCCGGGCGGCAAAGTGGTCGGCACCAAGTCCATCGCCGGGGAGAGCTGGACCGTCTGGTGGGGCGACAACGGTAGCGGGAAGAACGTAGTGTCCTATGTGCACGACGCTGACCTGACGCCCGGCTTCAGCTACGACCTCAAGGACTTCATCACCGATGCCGTGGGCAGGGGCTACCTCAAGAGCAGCCAGTATCTGGTGGCGGTGTTCGGCGGCCTCGAGATCTGGTCTGGCGCGCAAGGAGCCGGGATCACGGGCTTCTCGGCTCAGGCGAACTAGCGAAGAAGGCGAAAGGCGAGGCTTCGCCCGCCACGGCAAACCGCCGTGTCCCCTCCCCTTGGAGGCACGGCGATTTGCTCTGCGCTCCGCGAGCAGTGGGCCCGAGAGCCGGCCTCCGGTGCTCGTCGCCGCACGACCAGCGGCCTCGAACGGGCTGCGGGCCCCACGTTCGCTCGAGCGTAGCGAGCGCGGCAACGTGGAGATCCTGCGCCCAACTCTGGGACGGCCTGTGGACCGCACGTCGTCCGGTCCCTCATAATGAGTCGCGCTGGACTGATCCGAGCGAGCGGCCCTGCCGTAGACCAGCACCAGAACCCGGAGCAAGCGACATGAGTGGACTCAGAAAGGGAGGAGGATGCCTCACCCTGCTGGCACTGCCGTTCTACTGCTTGGCCGTCTTCATGGTGCTCGACCCCACGAAGGGTGCGACCAGACTGCAAAGCCTGATGCCCGGCCTCTTCTTCGGGACCGTCCTGCTCGTTCCGGGGTTGGTCCTGTACTTCACAGGCAAGAAAGCAGAACGTGACAAGGAGTTCATGGACGGCCTGACCAACATGATCCAGAGCCATGATCGGTTCACCGTCGCGGAGCTGGCGCTGAAGATCGGCCGCACGGAGCTCGAAACGGAAAGGCTCATCGCGCAGGTGGACCATCGCGACCCGCAGATCGATCTCGTATTCCACCGTCCCACACGCCAATACATGCACCGCGCCCGGCTCGCCCAGGTACAGCGGGTGGTCGAGCGCTGTCCGCGTTGCGGCGCCCCGACGCAGCGCGAGGTCGTCTTCTGGGGCGAGCAACCGCTTTGCATGTACTGCAACGCCCCGCTGTTGATGTCGTGAGACAAACAACGGGCGGCCGCGAAGTCATTGGGGCAGGGCCTTGCTCCGCAGGTGTTCGCCGTTCCAGCTGTACCCGAGTCCAGCCTCCCCGGCCGAGTTGCGTTCGCAGCACACGGCCAAGCGGCCGGTCACAGAAGCCATTTGTGAACTTCACAAAAAAGCGTTGACAATTGAGGTGTTGCAGGAGACCGTCATGGTGCTGGAGAGAGAGCAGCCATGACCAAGAGCGATCTCGTGGAGGCGATCGCGGCTCGAGGCGATTTGACGAAGGCACGGGCTGAGCTGGTGGTCAATTGTGTCTTCGACGCGATGGCTGCAGCCCTCGAAGCGGGTGACGGGCTGGAGATCCGCGGATTCGGCAGCTTCAGCGTACGTCCCTACAAGCCGTATCACGGCCGCAATCCTCGAACAGGTCAGCCGGTGCACGTGCCGGCGAAACGTCTGCCCTTCTTCAAAGTCGGCAAAGAGCTCAAGGAGCTCGTGAACAACAGTCGTGCCATCGCGGACTTGGACCTGGACAGCGAGGACGATAGTGCCAACGACTGATGCGGTGCACGCAGCGACACACCGTACAAATCGACGGGGCCGAAAACCGTCGCTCATGGAACCAAGGGCGAGCGCGCGTAAGGCTCGAGGCCCGGTCCGGGCCGATTGACGCTGCCACAAGCCGGGTGGTATGAAGAATACGACGCAGTACCGGAACAGACCCGTTCGCAGCACGTCCTCCGGGCGACCGAACCCCCGAGCCGGGCTGAACGCGACGGGCCTCGACCCAGAGGGAGCCGTGGCACGAACCAGCCGGCCCTGCTTGAGCACAGCGCCTTCGACCAGAGTGTCTTCGAGAACCATGTCTTCGAGCAGAGTGGCCTTCAAGATCGGTGACCGTGCGGTTCATCCGGCGCATGGCGTCGGTGAGCTCGTCGCGATCGAAGCTCAGCAGTTGGCGGGTCGGCCAACCGAGTGCTATGTGTTCAAGATACTCGGCACCGAGCTCAAGGTCATGGTGCCGACGGCAGCAGCGGAACGGGTGGGGCTGCGTCCCGTGATGAAGAGGCAGGAAGCGCAGCAGATACTGGACATCTTTCGCTCTCGAGAGGTGGCTGTGGATTTGCAGCCTTGGAGCCGACGATTTCGCGTGTACACGGACATGGTCAAGAGCGGCCTTCCGACGGAAATCGCCAAGGTGCTGCGGGACATGTACCGGCTTAAGCTGGACAAGGAGCTGTCGTTCGGTGAACGGCGACTGCTCGATCAGGCCCGCAATCTGCTCATCCACGAACTGGCTCTGGCCAAGCGAGTCGAGCACGCGAAAATCGAAGGCGAAATCCATCAGATGCTGCAGCAGTAGGCGGACGCGGCCAGAGCGGAACCGCTGCGTTCACCACCCTGAACCGAGGTCGGCCAGGCCATGTCAACAGCTCGTTTTCTCGCGGTCGGGCACTTCTCACGGCGTGACGCAGCGCGGATCTCCGAGGCCGCCGCGGAAGCAGCCGGCACGGCCGAGTTCGTGTCTTCCGTTGAAGACCGGAGGAGTTGGAGCAGCCGCTACGACCTGGCGGGTATCCTGCTCGATGCGGGCACGCCGGGCGCCGAGCACGTCGCGCTGGAAAGCCGAGCCGAGTCCGAGAGAATGACGCTCCCGATCCTCGCGGTGGCCGAGCGCGTGTCCGATCTGAAATTCGGAGAAGCGTTCGCGTGGGGTGCAGACGACCTGGTCCAGCTCGACCAACGCCGCGGCCTCGTGACCCGAATGCGGTCGCTTCCCCGGGAGCCCTTGCCCGTTCCAGAAGCCAAGCGTGGACACGTCTTGATCGCCGATGCCGACCGCGCAAGACGCATCGCGATCGGCCGCGTGCTTCGCAATGCCGGCTACTCGATCAGCTTCGCCGTCGCGACACCGGACGTTGCACGCATCGTGGCAGAAAGCCAGGTCACGGTCGTGCTGCTGAACACGGAGCTCGAGCCCGAACCCAAGACGCTCATCGAACAAGCTGAACGCTCGGGCAGCGAGGCCATGTGGATCGTCAGCTGCGCTCCGCGGCACATGAGGCGCTATCGCGCGATGCTTGCAGGTCTGCGCTCTGCGACGGCGACCGATGGTTTCGCGCCCCCCGAGAACATGCTGTTCGTGTCCAACGAGCTATGTAGCTCCAAGCGGGTCGAACAGCGCGCGAGCGCCCGCCTCCTGTACGGTACGACCGTCTGGTTCCGGCCAGCTGGGCACGAAGAGGACGATTTCGGCTTCTGCTACAACGTCAGCGAAGGAGGCCTGTACGTTCGCACGCTCGCTCCGCCCGAAGGAGAGCAAGTCTGGCTCGAGCTCGTTCCACCACGTACCGAGCGGCGCGTGCGTTTGGTGGGCCAAGTGGCTTGGCGGCGTCCGTTCGGTCGCTCGGACTACGCTACGGTGCCCCCCGGTGTCGGCGTCCAGATCGTCGACGGCGCCCGCGCGGACCTCGAATCGTGGAAGGCCGGCTATCAGGCGTTCCTCCAAGACCTGAGCTGAGAGCCCGGTTTGCCCTGGCCTCGGGACGCGGGCGGGTGAAAAGTCCAAGGCCATGAGGATCTACACGGGAACCGGAGACGGCGGCGAGACAGGACTGTTCGGCGGTGCCCGAGTCAGCAAAGACGACGGTCGCATGGAAGCGTGCGGAACGGTCGACGAGACCAACGCGGCGCTCGGCCTGGCCCGGTCACTCGAACCTTCGCCTTCGGTCGACGCCGTGCTCGACAGAGTGCAGGCCGAGCTTTTCGTCGTTGGCGCCGAGATCGCATGCGTTCGGGGGCACGAGGCTCGGTTGAAGCTCCGACTGATCGCGCAGGAGCACGTCCACGCTTTGGAACGTGACATTGATGGCGCTGAGCAGGGCCTCGCGAAGCTCTCGCGCTTCGTCGTGCCGGGAGGCTGCCCGGTCGCTGCGGCACTCCACTTGGCGCGAACCGTGTGCCGCAGAGCAGAACGTCGAATCATCAGCCTCGAGCGAGACGGACTGGCGCGACGTGAGCTCGGCGTGTACCTCAATCGCCTGGGCGACCTGCTGTTCGTCCTGGCGCGGGTGAGCAACACGGAATCCGGGCGGGGCGACCAACTCTGGGCGCCCGAGCGGTAGGGGGGTCACCTTGTCTCGGGGGGAGCCGACCACGGCTGCCCCAGCGGGCTGTGGATAACTCGGGTGCGGTCCGCAACGCCCCGTTGCGGCATTCCCCCAATGGGTCTGCTCGGACACGAGAGAAGCACGCCTGGTGCTCCGTCTCTCAAAGGCCATGTGAAGACGGCGCGTTGCGACAGTGGGGAACACAAATCGACGACCTCGCGAAACCGGCGGATCTCCCATCTTCGTTCGTTCTCGACCGAGCGAGCGTCAAGGCAATGGCGCGGGAGGGTAGGATACACGTGCACGCCGTTTGACCTGCCCACGCCAATTTCCAGAATCCGACTCGCAAACAGGTTGGACGTTCACTCCGTATCGGCGTACGTTATGGGTGTGAACTCGCTGGCGGACGGGCAGCTGGGCGCAGGCGCAGCCAACGAGATGCCCGCGCCCGACCTGCTCGATTGCCTGACGGAGAGCTACGCGGTCATCGACCACGATTTCAGGTACGTGTACGCGAACGAGGCCAGTTGTCGGCACGCGCGCTGCACCAAAGCCGACCTGATCGGTCGCACCATGATGGCGGCGTACCCGGGGGTCGAGCAGACGCCCGCATTCTCACTACTGCGCCGATGTATGGTGGAGCGTGCGCCACAACGGATCGACAGCGAGTTCGAGTTTCCGGACGGCTCGAAACGGTGGCTCGAACTCAGAATGCAGCCGGTGCCCGCAGGGGTGGCTATCCTCTCCGTGGACATCGATGAACGCAAACGCGCCGAGGAGCGTCTCCGTCCGTTCAGCGTCCAGCTGGAGCAGGTAGCCCGCGCCGTCCAGGAATTATCGCGTGCACGAAGCGTGGAGTGCATCGTCGAGTTGGTGTGCCGGGCCGCACGTTCGCTGACGGACTCCGATGGCGCTGCCGTGGCCTTCAGAGAGGGTCACTCTTGCCGCTACCTCGACGAGAACGCCGTGGAACCACTGTGGAAAGGGCAACAGTTCGAGCTCGAGGGCGACGTCGTGGGCTTTGCCATCGAACAGCGGCAATGCGCATTCATAGGGGACATCCACACAGACGAACGCTTCTCCCGCGACCGATTCCGATCCACCTTCGTTCACAGCGTGCTGGTCGTGCCGCTCGGACTCGATGAACCCGTCGGTACCGTGGAGGCGCTCTGGGCAACGGCCCATCACGGCTCTGCCGATGAAACAGGTCTGCTTCGGGTCATCGCCAATGCGGCGTACGTTGCGCTCGAGAACGTCCGCGTGCTGAGCGAGCTCGAGCAGGGCAGGGCACGGGCCAGGGCCATCCACGACCACCTCCCCAGCGCTGCTTTTCTGTGGCGGCGCCACGGAGACGACTTCGTCCTAGTGGATGTGAACGTGGCGGCCGAGGCAGCCACCCGGGGCCGGGCGCGGGCGCAGCTCGGCAGGGGAACGGAGGCATTCGCGCAGGCGATTCGCGGCCTGAGAGAGGATTTGACCCGGTGTTCTGCAACGCGCACGTCCTCGGCGCGTGAGGCGGACTGCACCTTGCCGGGCTCCGCCGGCCCGCGAACACTCGCTCTTGCGTACGGTTTCGTGCCGCAGGACATGGTGCTGTTGACAGCCGAGGACGTCACCGAGCGACGCCGTACGCAGGAGCAGCTCTGGCTATCGCAGAGGCTCGAGGCAGTGGGTCGTCTCGCCGGCGGAGTAGCCCATGATTTCAACAACCTGCTGTCGGTCATCTTGGGATGCGCCGAGTTCGCGCTCGGGGCCGTCGACGGCCCGATGCAGCACGATCTCGAAGAGATCCGAAAGGCGGGCGAGCGCGCGGCCATCTTGACCCGTCAACTGCTGGCGTTCAGTCGCAGGCAAGTTCTGCAGCCCGAAGTCACGAGTCTGAACCGAATCGTGGAAGGGATGGATACTCTGCTGCGCCGCTTGATTGGCGAGGACGTCGAGCTCAGGCTCGAGCTTCGGTCCGGCGTCGGCAACGTGAAGGTCGATCCTGGACAGATCGAGCAAGTGATCATGAACCTTGCCATCAACTCTCGCGACGCGATGCCCAAGGGGGGCAAGCTCACGATCGCGACGTCGAACGTCGATCTCGACGAGGACTACGTCGCCGATCACGTTGGCGCCAGGATCGGACCGCACGTCATGCTTAGCGTGAGCGATACCGGTTCGGGCATGAATGAAGAGACGAAGCGGCACCTGTTCGAACCGTTCTTCACGACCAAGGAGCCGGGCAAGGGGACTGGACTGGGGCTGTCTACCGTGTATGGCATCGTCAAGCAGAGCGGTGGCAATGTCTGGGTCTACAGCGAGCAGGGCCGCGGAACCACGTTCAAGATCTATCTCCCGCGCGAACGCGCTGTCGCTGAACCGCTACGCCCGATCGTGCAGGCGTCGCTTCGACCCAGAGGGAAAGAGACGGTCCTGCTGGTGGAGGACGATGCCGCCGTGCGCAACGTCGCGCAACGGATCCTGCGCTCGGCCGGCTACACCGTTCTCGTCGCCGGCAATGGAGCCGAGGCGCTGGGCGTGTGCAAGCGTCACCCGGGGGAGATCCAGTTGGTGCTCACCGACGTGGTGATGCCGGACATGAGCGGCCGCGACCTGGTCGAGTTCCTGACCGCGACACGCCCGGAGGTCGCGGTGCTCTACGCGTCCGGCTATACCGACGACGCGATCATTCAGCACGGAGTACTCGAGCCCGGGACCCATTTCATCAGCAAGCCATTCCATGCCGGCCTTCTCACCCGCAAAGTTCGCGAGGTTCTGGACCGTGCCACCGTCGAGCGCCGCGGCCTACCCGGGCTCACCGACACGATGCGGTAGCCCCGGCCGGGCCAGGAACTCTCACTGAGGCGTCTTCCTCTGAAACGACGTTGAGCTGGGTGAACGGTCTCCGCCCGGCCGAAAACCCAGCCCAACGAAGTCGCGCTGGGAGCATCGTGCTATGTTGTCGCCCTCACTCGGTCCGAGGGACGAACATGAAGGAATCCGAGCACGCCACGATCACCGTCATCGAGCTCGAGAGAATGAACCTGCTTGGGTTGATGCTGAGGAGTCTGCTGGGACGTCGACTCGGTGATCGGAGCGCACGGCGCCACTTCGAAGCCCTTTCGGGCCCGGTCGAGGTCGAGGCCGGCGCGATGCAGATCACGCTCGGTTTCGAGCGCAGCAGGCTCGAGATACGCAGGGGCAAGGCATCGGCGCGACCGTTGGCCCGAATCCGCGGAACGCTCATCGCAGTGCTCGATGCGGCACTGGGCCGCGGCCTACTGCGGCACGTGCTTCGGGGCGAGCTGTCTGCCCGAGGCGGGCCGCTGGTGCTCTGGCACTTGCTGGCGTTGATGCGCGTGCCCCAAGCCCCCGCAAGGCAACGGCTGCAATGAACGAGATCGGCATGAACGCGCTCGATAGACTGTGCGACATCGTGGGCGGCGATGCCGTCTTGGTGGACGATGCGACGCTGCTCCGGTTCTCGGGCGACATGACCGAGAACCGCGAGGCACTACCGGACGCGGTGGTCCGGGTCCGGAGTCTGCCACAGCTGCAGAGTGTCGTCCTTCTGGCGGCGCAGCACCGCATCCCGCTCGTTCCGCGCGTGGCAGGGACCAACCTGGGCGGCTTGACCATACCGACACACGGTGGCTGGGTTCTGGATCTCACCGGTATGGACCGTATCGTCGAGCTCAACGTCGAGGACATGGTCGCGATCATCGAGCCGGGCGTTACTTTCGCCCAAATGCGGGAGGCACTCGCAAAAACCCAGCCGCGGCTGTGCATCGGCTACCCGCTCTCTCCGCCGGAGACATCGGTCGCCGCCAACTGCCTGCTGGAAGGGCTCGGCAATCTATCGCTACGCCATGGCTCAATGGGCGACTGGGTGAATGGCCTGGAGGTCGTGCGCGCGGACGGTTCCCTGCTCCGCACGGGGTCGGGAGCCCTGGGCGTGCCGGTTCCTTTCGGGCGAGCTCCGCTACCGGATCTCACCAGCCTGTTCCTATCCTGGCAGGGCACTACCGGCATCGTCAGCAAGCTGGCGGTCCAGTTGTGGCCCGAGTTGCCCTTCCGCGAACGCTGCTTCGTGCTGACCTACGATCGGGCGGCTGCGTTCCGCGCGTTGTGCGAGCTGCCTCGCCTCGATCTCTTGCAGGACATGGGAGGCCTTTCCTGGCCGACGGCCAAGATGCTGTTTGGAGTCGAACGCCCGCTGGAGCGTGATCCGGCGGAGCCGGAGTTCTTCTTCTACCTCGACCTGTCCGCAGCCACCGAAGAGCTCTTCCGAGCCAAACGCCTCGCGCTTCGCGAATACGTCCACAGGCTGCAAAAGGACGGGCTGCGCGTCGAGCAGCCCATCGACGTACCGAGCCTGGTCAGGATCGAGCCGAGGCTCGGGGAGCTGGCAGAGTTCCCGACTCGACTCGGCTTCTTCCTGGACCACCCCTACGGAGGGCTCACGTGGGTAGGCACGTACGGCCCGATGAGTCGCTTCGTGGCTGCATGCGAACACGGCATCGAGATCATCGAGCGCTACGGTTTCCCGCCGACCATCGTCGCGCGACCGATGAAGGGTGGGCACTTCGCCGTCTTGCGTTTCATCGAGGTTTTTCAGCGGGATTCGCCCGAGCACGTCGCTCGCGTGCGGGCCTGCAATGCGGAGTTGCTCGAGGCGCTGCTCGGCCACGGCTACATCGTCTACAAGACGCCCCAATGGGCCGTAGAGCACTACCGCCCGAAGCTCGATCCCGGCTATGTTCGTCTGCTCAAGGAGCTCAGGGCTCTGCTCGACCCGGACCACGTGATGAACCCGGGACGTTGGGAGCTCTGAAGCCGAAGCCGCGGTGCTCAAAGCTCGATCTGCGCGCCCAGCTCTACCACGCGGTCCGGCGGGATGTTGAAAAACTTGGTCACGGACTGCGCGTTTCGCGTGAGGAACGCGAACAGGTGCACCCGCCATTTGGCCATTCCGGGCCGCTCCGTCGCGATGAGATTCTCGCGCCCGAGGAAGAACGTCACGTGTTCGAGGCTGGTGGCGACACCGGCATCGAGCAGCAGCTTGGGCGCGTCCGGCTGCTCCATGAACCCGTAGTGGGCCGTGAGGCGGCTGAATCCGGCCTCCAGCTTCTCGAGCACGGCGCGCCCGGCGTCGAGCACGTGGGCCGCGTCAGTCGTGATGATCGTGAGCAGAACGATGCGCTGGTGGAGCACTCTATTGTGCAGGAAGTTCTGGAGCAGAGCCGGCGGCGTTCCCTCCAAGCTGCTCGTCATGAACACCGCCGTCCCTGGAACGCGCGCCGGGATCTCGACGCGAATCAACTCCAGGAAGTCCACGAGCGGCAGGAGCCTCTCTCTGAAGCGCTCCGCCAGAACTTGGCGCCCGCGCTTCCAGGTCAACATGACCGCAAACAAGCCGGCTCCGACGACGAGCGGAAACCAACCACCGTGCCCGACCTTCGTCACGTTGGCGGCCGCAAACATGAACTCCGGAACGAGAAAGACCGCTGTAACGAGCAGCGATCGCGCCAGAGGCCAGCCCCACACGAAGCGAGTCACGAAGAACGCAAGCAGCGTCGTGGTCATCATGGTCAGCGTCGCGGCAATCCCGTACGCTGCGGCGAGCCGACTCGAGGAGCCAAAGCCCAGCACTAGGCTGATGGTCGCGATCATCAGGAACCAGTTCGCCGTTCCCACGTAGACCTGGCCGCGCTCGTCGGCGGACGTGTGGCGAATCGTCAGGCGCGGAAGCAGCCCGAGCATGATCGCCTGTCGTGAAAGCGAGTACACGCCGGAGATCAACGCCTGCGACGCAATGATCGTCGCGGCGGTCGACAGTACGATCATCGGGTACAGGCCCCACTGCGGCACCAAGCGATAGAAAGGATTCTCCCGCGCCGCTGGATTCGCCAGCAGGAAGGCACCCTGGCCGAGGTAGTTCAACAGCAGCCCGGGAAGCACCACGGCGAACCACGCGAACCGAATCGGCTGGCGACCGAAGTGACCAAGGTCTGCGTACAGCGCCTCTGCGCCCGTGACCACGAGAAAGACGGAACCGAGGACCACCAGGCCGATCTTGCCGTTGTTGACTAGGAACTCGACGGCGTACAGCGGGTTGACCGCAGCGAGCACGCTCGGGTCGTGCACGAGCTGGTGGCCGCCGAGCAGGGCGAGGGCGCAGAACCATGCCAGCGTGATGGGGCCGAACACGCTGCCGACCTTGGCCGTGCCGCGCCGCTGGAAGAGGAAGAGAGCGACCAGAATCGCAATCGTGATGGGAATGACCCAATCCGCCGTGCGCGGCGCTGCGACTTCTATCCCCTCGACGGCGCTCAAGACCGAGATGGCCGGCGTAATGATCCCTTCGCCGGTCAGCAGGGACGCCCCGAGCACACCCAGGCCGATGAGCACGGGGTAGACGCGCGTGTCGCGTCGGCTCGTGCTCGCGAGTGCCGAAAGAGCCAGTATGCCGCCCTCCCCCTTGTTGTCCGCGCGCAGCACGTAGAGCAGGTACTTGACGCTGACGATCAACGTGAGCGACCAGATAACCAACGACAGTACCCCGAGTACATTGGCCGCTGTGACGGGCACACCGTGCGTGGCCGAGAAGCATTCGCGCAATGCGTAGAGCGGGCTCGTGCCAACGTCCCCGTAGACGACCCCGAGTGCGCCCAGGGCCAGCTGGACGCGGCGACGTCGAGACGCAGCGAGGCTTTCGGTCTTCGGCGAGACAACGGGAAGGCTCGATGAGGCGGTCTCGGACATCTGTGGGAAGCGGCCACGACCGGACTAGCGCGAACGGACGGCCGGCACGAGCTGTGTGGCCATTGTTCTACGGCTCGTTCCTCAGAACAACGCTCGTGTTGCATGGAGGTGCTGACAGTTCGGCCGGTGGCTGATCGAGAAAGTGCCCGAAAGGGCGCCACACCGGCCGGCAAGCCGCACGCACGCCGCCGCATCGCACCCGTTGGGTGCCTGCTCAAGGAGAAGATGTCTCGCCTGCGCGCGCCTTTGCGTTATGCCTCCGCTGTTCCCGTTCTCCGCGCCGCCGAGGCCACGCATCGCTGGACGCCAATGGGCTCGAGCGCGGAGCGCCCCCACAAGACAAGAGAGACTCGCGCATGGTCAGCTACAAGGAACTGGGTTTCGTCAATACCAAGCAGATGTTCGCGGAGGCGATGAAGGGTCGCTACGCAGTGCCCGCCTACAACTTCAACAACATGGAGCAGCTGCAGGCCATCATCAACGGCTGCGGCAAGACCAAGTCGCCGGTCATCCTTCAGGTATCGTCGGGTGCGCGCAAGTACGCGAACCAGACTCTCTTGCGCTACATGGCGGAAGGCGCGGTCAAGATGGCCCGCGACTCGGGCTACGACTTCCCGATCGCGCTCCATCTCGACCACGGGGATACCTACGAGCTCTGTGTGAGTTGCATCGAAACCGGATTCTCGAGCGTCATGATCGACGGCTCCCACCACCCGTACGACAAGAACGTGGAGCTTACGGCGAAAGTCGTCGAGTACGCCCACGGGCACGACGTGACCGTCGAGGGAGAGCTCGGCGTCCTGGCGGGCATCGAGGACGACGTCGTCGCGGCGGCTTCGATCTACACCCATCCGGACCAGGTCGAGGACTTCTTGAAGAGGACCGGCGTCGACTCGCTGGCCATCTCGATCGGAACCTCGCATGGCGCGTACAAGTTCAAGCCGGAGCAGTGCACCCGAGACGCCAGCGGTGTGCTCGTACCTCCGCCCCTTCGCTTCGACATACTCGAGGAAATCGAGCGACGTATTCCCGGCTTCCCGATCGTGCTGCACGGCGCGAGCTCGGTGCTGCCGGAGTACGTCGACGTCATCAACAACAACGGCGGAGCGCTCAAGGCCGCCGTCGGTATTCCTGCGGAGCAGCTCCGGCGCGCGGCCAAGTCGGCCGTCTGTAAGATCAACATCGATTCCGACGGCCGCCTGGTCGTCACGGCCATGATTCGCAAGGTCTTCGCCGAGCACCCTGCGGAGTTCGATCCCCGCAAGTACCTCGGCCCGGCCAGGGACGAGCTGACCCGGGTCATCATGGAGAAAAACCGCTCGGTGCTCGGAAGCGCCCGCGATTGAGCGCCGCTGGTGCCCCGTCTCCGTGATTCGCCGCAGAACTCGACGGCCTCGAACGGGGCGAAACCGTCGAGTTCTGCGGCGAATGCCCGCAGTCTGAGCCAGG
>JAFGIS010000315.1 GCA_016929495.1 Polyangiaceae bacterium
CCTGGCTCAGACTGCGGGCATTCGCCGCAGAACTCGACGGTTTCGCCCCGTTCGAGGCCGTCGAGTTCTGCGGCGAATCACGGAGACAGGGCACACGAACCTACTTCTGCTTCGACTTGAGCTTGCGCAGATACCTGCGAGCGATGCCGGAGGCCCGTGCGGCCTGGGCCACGTTTCCGCCATGCTCCTCCAGTACACGGGCCACGTAGCGTCGCACGAAGTAGTCCAGCACTTGTCGCCGCGCGAGCGATAGCGGAAGCCTTCGCGCCAGTACGTCCTCGATGACGTCGCGGCCCGCCATGGGCGTGTCCGCGGCGGGCATCGTCGTCTCGCCCAGTGCAACATACCGAGTCACGGCGTTCCGAAGCTCGCGAACGTTCCCGGGCCAGTGATAGTCCCGCCACGAGGCGAGTTGTGCAGGCTCCATGGTCTTCGGGTCCAGCCCCAGCTGTTCGTAGAAATAGCGCGCCAGCATGTCCACGTCACCAGCACGTTGGCGCAGCGGAGGTAGCTCGATCCTGGCCACGGCCAGTCGGTGGTACAGGTCGTCTCGGAACCTCCCCGCCTGCGCCTCGCGGTCCAAGTCCCGGCAGGTGGCGACTAGGACTCTTACGTCGACGCGTATCGGCCTGGTCGTCCCAACGCGCCGCACCTCCGAGCGCTCCACAGCCCTCAGCAGTTTCGGTTGAAGGGCCAAGTCGAGCTCGCCGATTTCGTCGATGAGCAGCGTACCCCCGTGCGCCTCTTCGAACACGCCGGCGCGTGCGCCCGCCGCCCCGGGGTAGGCGCCGCGGTCGTGGCCGAAAAGCTCGGCTTCCAGCAGACTCTGCGGGACTGCCGTGCAGTCGAACACCACGAAGGGACCGGCGGCGCGCGGCCCCTGCTCATGGATTGATTCGGCGAGGATCTCCTTGCCGGTTCCTGTTTCGCCCTCGATGATGCAGGGGACGGTCGAAGCAGCGATCCGCTCGCAAAGGGGATACAGCCGCTGCATCGCGGCGCTGGCGCCGACGACTCGCCCGAAGCTCGTCGCCTTGGACCGGGGAGGCTCGGCCGATGTCTGATCATCCCGGCGGTCCACACGAAACGCAGTGTCGCCGACGCGTACAACCTGGCCTTCGCGCAGGAAGGCCTCCAGCACACCCACGCCATCGACCGAGGTGCCGTTGGTCGAACGCAGGTCCGAGACTCGGAGCCGCCGATCCACCCAGTCCAACGCGCAGTGCCGCCGCGAGACCAAGTCGTCACTCAGCCGTATGGCGCACGCATCACTGGTCCCCACCAGAACACGCGTTGCGAGCAGGGGACCGAGCTCGTAGCTCCGGCCTTTCTCGGGGCCCTCGACTATCGACAGGACCAGCCCGTGCGGTTGCTCGTCATCGCCCTCCCACTTCGCCTGGGCAACCGTGACTGGCTCGGACATTGCGCTCATGCGTAAGACACCATACCACACGTACGGCGGGCCGCTCGCCGCCTTCGCTCCGTCCCGACGTCGAAATACCTCTCGCTCGGAGCAAGTCGCGGTACTAGCCTGGTGCCGCCGTGGCGCCCACAACCAGACCCCGGGGCTCGTCGAAAGCTGCCCGCACCGGCCGCCGCCTCAATGGCGCTCGCTCGGGCTCTCGCCGGCCGCTTGGACCCAGGGACAAGCCGACTATCCGCGCGGTGGCCGAACGGGCCGGTGTCGCCGTGAGCACCGTTTCCCGTGTACTGAACGGTGGGTATGCCAGTGCCGATGCGAAGCGGCATGTCCAGCTCGCCGTGCGCGAGCTCGGATACGCCCCCTCCGTGACGGCTCGCAGCTTGGTGACAGGCCACTCCGGATGCATCGGCGTCGTGGCCCACTCGAGTCAGAGCCCGTGGTTTTCCCAGATCCTGGCCGGGGTCGAGGAACAGCTGGCAAGCAGCCGCGAGAGCGTGCTGCTCGGAAGCTTGATGCTCAAGGGCAGCTACGACTCGAGTCCGGTGGCGTCGTGGATCCACGAGCATCGGGTCGACGGCCTCATGTTCCTCCGCTACACCCGGCGTGAACGCGGGCTGCTCGAAGCCGCGCTGCGCGCAGATCTGCCCGTGGTTCTCATCGCCCCGGACATTGCTCCGGCGGCCGCCTTCATCGTCCGCTGCGACAATATCAATGCCGGGCGTCTCGTGGGCAAGCATCTCGCCAGCCTCGGGCACCGTCGGGTGGAGTTCGCCGGTGGTCCACGCGATTCGACCGATACGCGCGACCGGCTGCGAGGCCTCAGAGCGGAGCTCTCGGAACGCGGTGTCCCGATGCGCGATGAAGACGTCTGGTTCGGCGACTACTACCCACAATCCGGGATCCAGTATGGAGAGCTCTTTCTGAACCGACGACCAAGGGCCCGCGCTACGGCCGTCGTGCTCGGCAATGATGCCATGGCTCTCGGGTTCATGCGCACGGTGCTGCAGCGCGGCATGCGCATACCGCAAGACGTGTCGGTCGCGGGCTTCGACGGTGTTCCCGATGGCGCTCTGTACTGGCCAGGCCTGACGAGCGTCATCCAGCCCACCCACCTCATGGGCGCGACGGCCTGTCGAGCCCTGCTCGATCGCATCAAGGATCCCGGCCAAGACCGGGTCTCGGTCGTCCAGTACGGCGTGGAGCTCGTCATCCGCCAGAGCACCGGTGCGCCCGCAACAGCCCGACCCTCCGGTCCGGGCACACAGGCCGGCGGCGACGGATAGACGACTCGCCGCTCGCGACCCCACGAGACGCCCAGGACAGCCACACATGGACTTCGAAGGTCACGTCATCCGCCCTCCCAGCGAGGCAGACAGCATTCTGCTCGAGGTGACTGTCGGATGCTCGCACAACGCCTGCACCTTCTGCGGAGCCTACCAACTCGATCGATTCCGCGAGAAGAGCGATCGAGCGGTCACTCTGGCCCTCACGGAGGCGGCCGAGCATTGTCGTCGTCAGCCGCGTGTCTTCTTGTGCAATGGCGATGCGCTGACTCTCCCCCAGTCACGACTCGTCTGGGTTCTCGCTTCGATACGAGAGAGGCTGCCGTGGGTGACTTCGGTCAGCAGCTACGGCAGCGCACACAACGTGGCGCAGAAGAGTGACACCGAGCTCGCCGAGCTGCACGCGCTGGGGCTCAGGATGGTCCATCTCGGGCTCGAGTCCGGGGACGATGTCACCCTGAAGGAGGTGCGCAAAGGTGGCTCCTCGGCGTTCATCGTCGAGCAGGCTCGGCGACTCCGGGCGGCTTCGATCCAGGTGTTCGTGACGGTCCTGCTCGGCCTGGCCGGGAAGGAGCGTTCGTTGATCCACGCAGAGGCGACCGGGCGAGCGCTGTCCCGGATGGATCCAGGGTTCGTGGGAGCACTGACGCTCATGCTCATTCCCGGCACCGCTCTGTTCCAGCGCTGGCGCGCGGGCGATTTCGAGATGCCCGGCCCGCGGGGCCTGCTCCAGGAGCTCAGGGTTCTCGTGGAGCACACCACGCTGACCCGCGGCATGTTCTACGCGAACCACGCTTCGAACTACCTGCCCATTCGAGCTCGATTCCCGCGCGACAGGGCCCAGACGCTCGCACAGATCGACGCCGCGCTGGCGGGCGAGCTGCCCCTTCGCCCCGAATGGATGCGGGCGCTGTAGTGCATCCAGTGCAGACGCCGCAATCGTGCCTCGCTTGGGTCGATGCGACGGGTGCCGCGACGCCAGCAGCGACCGAGCCTACTGCCCCGTCTCAATCGAAACGAGGCACTACTGCGGCGTCACACACCGGAAGTGCACTTGAATGGCAGCGAAGGGGTCTGCCTTGACGCGAGTGCAGGTGTCGGGACAGAGCTCGATCTGTGTCTCGTCCTCGGACAACTGCCAGCCCTCCGTGCAGGCTTTGCCCTCGGCCACGCGGGTCAGGTTCTCCGGGCTACTCGCGCCGTTCGGGTAGTACTCCACAGTGAACGTGTCCGGATCGTGGTCCAAGAAGACGTTTACTGTCGACGGCTCGGGGATGGTGTAGGTGCAGCTCACGACCGACTGCGCGATGGTTCCGAGCGTGGCGACCAGAGCCGGCACGAAGTCGGTCTCGGTCGTCATGTCGAAGTGACAGTAGGGGGCGCCTGAGTTGGAGCAGCCTTCGCGCGCCGTACCACCGGCGATCGCAAACGCCGAGAGCATCTCGCGGGCGATGTAGTCCTCCCCGGAGTCGTAGGTCAGGTTGCCCTGCGTGTCGTCCTCGCTGCCCGGTGAGCCGATGACGAACGTCCCAATCCCCCCGTTGATGAACGCGTCGTCAGCGGCCTCGATGAGCGGCATGTATTGACTGCGGGCGAGCGCCACCACCCGCCCGGGCGGCATCTCGCACTCGTTGCCCCGTGTGGGGACACCGTCGGTGATGACGACGATGTAGCGCTCGGCGCTCTCGTAGAGCGGATCGTCCGGCGACCAGGCCTGAAGCTCATTGTACGCGTATTTCCACGCCTCCTGCGTCGGCGTGTACCCGGCCGCGTCGTGGTTGGCCATAGCGTCGTCGAGATCCGCGAGATGCTCATCCGTGAGCGGCGCGATTTCCACCAGGTTTTCGACGAAGCAGGGCGGCGGAGTGGTCTGCGGCGTGTTCGGGAAGAAGATGAGACCGACGGCATATTGCGGCGGCATGGCCTGCAGAGCCTCGCGCAGGGCTTGCTGCGTGGCGGCCCATTTGGACAGGCCGTTGGTGGACGGGAAGTCGCGATCGGTCATGGAGAAACTCGTGTCGACCACCAGCATGATGGCGGCCGGGGCGACCTCTGCAGCGATACTCTGTGCCTCGCATTCCGGATCGTCCACCACGGAATCATCTTCGGAGCCGTTGGCGCCGCTGCCATCGGCGCCCGAGCCCTGGTTGCCCGAACCCGCGCTGTCCGAGCTGCTGTTTCCGGAGCCTGCCGAGCCATCGGCGCCCGAGCCGTTGGCGCCCGAGCCGTTGGCGCCCGAGCCATTGGCGCCCGAGCCATTGGCGCCCGAGCCATTGGCGCCCGAGCCGTCCGTTCCGGCGCCCGAACCGTCCGTTCCGTCACCCGAGTCATCTCCATCGCCGGAGTCATGTCGGGAACAGGCGGTCAACCCCACCAACAATGCCCACAATACCAGAGGACTAGCGAACCGCATCGTTCACTCCATAAAAGACGGATGACGAGAGGACACGATTGAAGCTCCACGTGGCCGGGCGTGGCGCTCCCGAGAGTATGGGCGTGCCGCATGGCCCCTGTAAAGGCGAGCTTGACCGCGCCGCATGATCTCCTGGTGCGTGGTCACCTCGCGTTCGGCTCACGGAGGAAGATCACACCCCTCGCAGTGCCATGTAGGTTCTACACCACGTCTACCCTACCCGTGGCCCGTGCCCTCTCTCCCAGACAGGGCACAGTGACGACCCAGGCGGCGTGGTCCAACGCGGGCGCACGGGCGCTGGGCCGCCTCTCGTCGTGCACCGACGGAGCCGCCAGCCTATCGCTTGAGCAAATCGGCGAACGGGTTGTTGCGGAACTGTGTCTCGCTGGTGCCTCCCCGTGGCGGCTGCCTCCCACCGGGCGTCTTCCCGTCGGCGTGGTTCGGCCGTCCCGGCTCGCGAGGCCGTGTTCGCGCGCTCAGTGAGATCCGGCGCCGGTCGAGGTCGACCGCGAGCACTCGGACCTTGAGTCGATCCCCCACCTTGACGACCTCGCTCGCATCGCGCACGAACCGGTCTGCCAGCTCCGAGACGTGCACCAAGCCGTCCTGGTGCACCCCCACGTCGACGAAGGCGCCGAACGCCGTGACGTTCGTAACGACGCCTTCCAGTTCCATGCCGGCTTTCACGTCCTCGAGCTGACGGACGTCGTCACGGAACTGCGGAGGCTCGAAACTCGCCCGCGGATCTCGCCCTGGTTTCTCCAGCTCGGCCAAAATGTCGGTCAATGTGAACGCCCCGACGTCGCCTTGCTCGTAGCGCTGGCGGTCGATGCGTCCGATGAGCTCCCGGTTGCCGATCAGGGCAGTGACCGGGACGCCGAGGTCCGCGGCCATCCTTTCGATGAGGGCGTAGCGCTCCGGGTGCACTGCACTCGCGTCCAGCGGGTTTTGCCCGTCTCGGATCCGGAGAAAACCGGCCGCCTGTTCGAAGGTCCTCGGGCCGAGTCCCGAGACGTCGAGCAGGTCTCGTCGGCTCGCGAATGGGCCCCGCTGGTCACGGTGAGCGACGATTCGCTTGGCCAGAGCCGGGCCGACCCCGGCCACTCGCGCCAGAAGCTGGGCGCTCGCCGTGTTTGCCTCCACACCCACGCAGTTCACGCAGCTTTCCACGACTTCGTCGAGCTTGCGGGCGAGGGACGGCTGGTAGACGTCGTGCTGGTACTGACCGACCCCGATGCTCTTGGGATCGATTTTGACGAGCTCCGCCAGCGGATCCTGCAGACGGCGTGCGATGCTGATCGCACCGCGAACAGTCAGATCCAGATCCGGAAACTCCTCTCGTGCGACATCGCTCGCGGAATAGACGCTGGCGCCCGCCTCGTTCACACAGACGCAGAACACCTGCGTCAACCCCTCGGCAGCGAGTAGCTGGCGCACGAACGTTTCGGTCTCGCGTCCGTGCGTCCCGTTGCCGACTGCGACGGCGCACACCGGATGCTTGCGGCACAGCTCGCGCAACGTCCGAGCGGCTTCTTCCAGCTTGTGCGAGCCGCCCACGAGATAGATGGTCGCGTGGTCCACCAGGCGTCCAGTTTCGTCGACGACGGCGCACTTGCAGCCCGTGCGCTGGCCAGGATCGATGCCGAGCACCGCCTTGGGCCCAAGCGGTGCGAACAGCAACAGCTCGCGCAGGTTCTGGGCGAAGACGTCGATCGCGGTCTGGTCCGAACGAAGCTTCAGCTCGACCCGGACATCGACCTCGATCGAGGGCAAGAGCAGTCGCTTCATGGCGTCCGCGATCGCCGCGAGCAGCTCGTTCGCCCAGGGCGAGTTACGATCGACGCGCAAGTGCTTCTCGAGCACACCGACCACGCTGTCCGTCTCGAGCTCGAAGGTCGATCGGAGCACACCCTCCTGCTCACCCCGGCGGATGGCCAAGTAGCGGTGCGAGGGAAGCTTTGAGATCGGTTCGCAGAAACGGTCGTAGGTGTCGAACTTCGTCGCGGCCTGCTCGTGCTCCTTGGTCTTCTCGACCTTGATCGAGGCGCTCTGAAGGTAGATATCGCGCGTCCGGCGCCTCACCTCCGCGTCCTCGGACATGCGCTCTGCGCAGATATCGCGCGCGCCCGCCAGCGCGGCTGCCGCGGTCGCGACGCCCTTTTCTGTGTCGACGAAGCCCAGCGCGGCTTCGCCGGGCGTCGCCCCCGGCGCACACGTCCACATGAGCTCGGCCAGGGGCTCGAGCCCGCGCTCACGTGCCATGGTGGCGCGCGTGCGTCGCTTGGGCTTGAACGGCAGGTATAGATCCTCGAGCTCCGTCTTGGTGGCTGCGGCTGCGAGCTTCGTCCGAAGCTCGGGCGTCAGCTTGCCTTGCTTGTCGATTTCAGCGATCACGCTCGCGCGGCGCGCCTCGAGCTCACCCAAATACTCGTGGCGTTCCTGGATGTTGCGGATCTGCACCTCATCGAGCCCGCCGGTAGCCTCCTTGCGATAGCGGGCGACGAAAGGGACGGTGGCGCCGTCGGCCAAGAGCTTCACGACTGCACGGACACCACGTTCCGGCAGGCCAAGCTCGCGACCTATCTGCGGTACGCTGTCGAAGACCAGGTTGTCGGGAGAAGCGTTGCTCGTCATGAGGCGGGAGGTGATACTGCGCTCGCCTGTCGATGTCGAGCACCAACCGAGGCCGAACCTGAACGCTCGCGGGCGAAGCCCTGGGGCCGCGAAGGGTCGTGGGTCGACGGAGCCGCCGCGCGCCAAGGAGCTGACGCGGCGTCGGGACGAAGCGCCGGCGCACAGCACATCTCGCGTGCGGACACGGGCACGACCGGCCTTGATCCGACTCGCTCCGGTGCTATCCGGCGTGATGCCCGAGATATCGCTGACGCTCGAGGAGCTTGGAGACGCCTGGCCCGCGCTGGCCGCGGACGAGCGACTTGAAGGGTTCTCCGCGCTCGACCGCGACGATGCCGACGAGTTCTTTCTGGGCCTGCCTGCCGATGATCAAGCGATCCTGTTGCGCGCGATGCCTTCGTCGGACCGGCGGTTGTGGTTCCATCTGCTGGCGCCCGACGACGCGGCAGACGTGATCCAGGCGTTTCCGGAAGCCGAACGCGGAGCGATGCTGTCGTTGATCGACGAGGCGTTTCGTCGCGAGATTCTGGGCCTGATGGCGTACGCCGAGGACGCGGCCGGCGGCCTGATGAGCCCTCGCTTTGCGCGCCTGCGTCCCGAGATGACCGTTGATGAGGCCGTGTACTACCTGCGGAGACAAGCTCGCGAGCAGCTGGAAACGCTCAACTACTCGTATGTGCTCGACGCCGACCAGCGACTGGTCGGCGTGGTGTCGTTGCGCGATCTGTTCCGCGAACCCGGCGCACGGCCGCTGCGCGAGGTCATGGAGCAGGACGTGGTCAGCGTTCCGGATACCATGGACCAAGAAGCCGTCGCGCGCGTCATTGCCGAGAACGACTTCACTGCGATCCCGGTCGT
Source organism: Polyangiaceae bacterium (assembly GCA_016929495.1). GTDB lineage: Bacteria > Myxococcota_A > Polyangia > Polyangiales > Polyangiaceae > JAFGIS01. The sequence continues at coordinate 8,612 of JAFGIS010000315.1, forward strand.
GGATGCCAGCGGGCGCATGAAGGGCATCGTGACCGTCGACGACATCGTC
>JAFGIS010000316.1 GCA_016929495.1 Polyangiaceae bacterium
CCCTATCGGGCCCCCGGCGACCCCCGGCGACCCCAGCTCTGCCAGCGACCCCCGAAAGGTGGTAGGCTGCCAGAATCACCATGCCACGAAAGCCGCAGTCGAGCGCCGCACCGGCGAGCTGGGTCGGCGGCGTCGTTTCCTCTCACGAAGCGCTGGCTGCCCAGGACGAGCTCTTCTGGGAACAGGTCGGGCCCTCTGCCAGGGTGACGGCCTCGCTCCTTCTGGCTCTCGAGGTGTATGCTCTGAAGGATCCGCATGGACCTGCCCCGCGACTTGATCGAGCTGTTTTCGGCGTTCGCTCGCGTCGGCGTTCGGTACCTGCTCGTGGGCGGACACGCGGTAGCGGCGCACGGACGTCCGCGCTCGACCAAAGACGTTGATCTCTGGCTGGCCCCTGAACCAGAGAACCTGGAATCTGCGTGCCGAGCCTTGGTGACCTTCGGGGTGCCCATCGGGATCGTCGATGCGCTGCGTTCGTCAGGGCCCGATGACATCGTCTGGCTGGGGCGTGCACCGACTCGCATCGACCTGCTGCGTTCGCTGCCCGGTGTGGACTTCGCGGCGGCGTGGCCCAGGCGACTGATGCTCGAGATAGAGGGCGTGGCCGTTCCCGTGATCGGCAAAGCCGACCTGATTCGCAACAAGGAGTTCGTCGGCCGCCCTCAGGATCGCCGCGACGTCCGCGCGCTGACCCGCGAAGCCACGAAACCGTCTGCAAAGCGAGCACCCAGGAAGACGGCACGCACCCGGCGCGGATCAGGCGGCTGAGCCTGCCCTCGGCCCATTGCCCCGCGTGCGCCAGCGCGGCGCCATCTACGACGACCTGGTGATCATGGTACCAGGCCCGTGCCGCATACGCCTGTGCGAGCGACAAACCCGGATGATTCTCCTGGATCGCTTCTACGTTCCATCCGTGGACGGAGGTGGGACCCTGATGGGCTCGGCTGTTTCGCCGGGCCTGCCGCGCAGGATGCGCTCTTTTCCCGCTCCCTGCCGTCGTGCTGCAGTGCACCCATGTTGACGCGGGTCTCGGTCACCAACTTCCGATGCCTTCAGAACGTGACGGTTCGGCTCGAACCGCCCACGATTCTCGTGGGACCGAACGCGTCCGGCAAGACGACGCTCCTGCGCGCCCTCGACCCTGGTCGACTCCTTGACGAGCAGGATTTCTGGCAAGGACGACAGGGATCGCTGAAGCGCGAATTCAGCTTCGATGACCGACCTCGTGTAGTCGACGCGTGGTCGTTGGTTTCGACCCCTCCGCGTCTCAATCGCTCCCAGCAGCCAGACTGGCCCGGCTTTCGCTATCAGTTGCTACAGCTGCAACCTGTGAAGTTGCGGAATCCCAATCTTCTCCAGGAGCAGACGCTGCTCGCAGACGACGGCGGCAATCTCGCCAACGTATTCGTGACACTCGCTCGCGACCGACAGAACCAGCTCGTAAAGGACTTCACACGTCTTGTGCCCGTGTACCGCGACGTGGTGTCTCGCCCCTCTCAGGGCGGACATCATCGCCTTGTATTCCAGGACCGGTGGAGCGACGTCTGGGACGAGCCTGCCCAGGTCTCCGACGGAAGCATCGGCCCGGACCAGATCGACGGATTGCAGGGGTTGCTCGAAGAGCAGCGAACGAGCGCTCAGCTCATCGGGAACCGTCACATGGGCAAGCAGTAGACCCGGGACGGCTGCGTTCCGGAGGGGGACGCCCAGTACAGGACGCGCTCGAACGCGGTGAGCAGTGCAGGGCAAGACGTGGCCACCGCGCGCGCCCACGTCACGCCGTAGTCCTCGGTCACATGGATGCCCTCTCCCTGCGGACTCGAGGAGGTAGCAGTTGCGTAGAGGGCTTCGCCGATGTGGGCCAAGGCAGATGGACCGGACAATCTTCCGGTCGATGGAGCGGACGAGAGCAGCAGCCAGGTCTCGGTGTCCACATCCCACCGATAGAAGTTGGCCAGAGTCCCCATGCCATCCTCCTCGAAAGCCCAAGCGTGCAGTCCCGCGTCCGTTACGAACACGTTCTGCACGCTGTAGCAGGGTGCGATGCCAGAGGTCGCACCGAAGTGTTCGCCGTCGCTCGATACGTGGGCCGGGACGTCCGAGTCGGGAGAGCACGGATTGCCAGCCCCGCCAGGGTAGATAGTGCTTCCGACGAAGAGCCGGTCCCCGAAGCTCGCCAGGGCAGTCACGATGCTTCTCAGCGCCGGCTCCTGGTGCACGAGCTGCCACTTGCCCGAGCCCAGCCACCGGTACACCTCTCCGCGGTAGGGTGCGTACCCGGTTCCCGCATACACCGAGCCCTGGAGCTCCGCGAAGCTGAAGACACTGTTCGGCGGATGAACACTCCCCGAGTCAGCGGATTGCCAGCTGTTCCCATCGTCGATGGAGTAGTAGGACGGCTTGTACCCGCACCAGCCGCCGCCCGTGAACAGCGTGCCGTCGCTGCTTCGGAAGATCACGTTGCGGGCGTTCTGGATCTTGGTCAGATCCTGGATCCGCGTGACCTGCATCGGTTCGCCATTCGCGTCCGCGGTGGCACGCCAGACGACGGCCGGGGTGCCCCCTCCACACGTCGCTCCTTTCTGCTGCGTGACCAACAGGAACTCCGCCGGGCTCGAGGCCACCTGGAGCAGCGCGTCGACGCGGTCGACTTGGTCGGTCGAGGCGAACTCAATCGCCACTCTGGGGTTGTCGGGTGTGCTGCCCGCACAGCCAGCGCCGTCGCTGCTGCCGGCCGCACCACCGCCACCGGCCAGCGCACCCATACCGTCGCCGGCCGCGCCGCCGTTGCCGGCCGCGCCGCTGTAGCCGGCCGCGCCGCTGTAGCCGGCCGCGCCGCCGTTGCCGGCCGCGCCGCCGTTGCCGGCCGCGCCGCCGTTGTCGGCCGCGCCGCCGTTGCCGGCCATGCCACTGCCGCCGGCCGCAGCACCACCGCCGGCCAGTGCAGCTTCGCGGTTGCCGGCCATTCCGCCGTGACCGGATGGTGCACCCAGACTGTCGCCAGCCACGCCACCGTCACCGGCCCGTGCACCGTCGCCGTTGCCGGCCATGCCACCGTCACCGGACGGCGCACCGACGGCGTCACCGGCCGCACCCCCACGGTCTGTTGCTGCGTCCCCGGGGGGAAACCCTCCGAGCTGGCTGGTCGCGGCGCCTGCCATGATCGCACCGGCGACGCCAGCGGCCCCGGCCGTGCCGTGAGGCTCTGCGGAGGTGCCGCCCCAGTTCGCTTCGCCCGTCGTGCTGCCTCCGGTGCTGATGCCCCCGCTGCCCACGTCGCCGGTCGTGCTCATGCCCGCAGCCCCGCTCGTGCCCCCTGCGAGCACGTCAGTGCTCTGGGTGCCGGCCGACGCGTCTGCGGAGGTGCCGCCCGTCAGACTGCCATCACCACCGTTGGTGGCACCGCTCGCGCCCGTGGCTTCACCCGACGTGCCCGCGCCATCCAAACCGCAATCGCACAATCCCCAAGTCGAGCCGGTGATGCTGCATGCCTGCGCTCCAGCGCATCGTCCGGGGCCCACACACTCGCGCGTAGCGCCTGGCTCGCACACGGTGCTGCCGACATGCCCGGCATCCCATGGGGAATCGCCGCCCGCCGCTGACGGATCCTTCTGGACTGGGTCCCCAACGCCAGCGCCGTCCACCGTGCTCTGTGTCACGCCCGCAGATCCTCCCGCGATGGGTCGTGACGCAGAGGGGCCGCCGGTCGTGCCGCCGGCGTCGGCTCGGGTTGTGTCTCCTGCGCCACTCGCTCCCGCTGTCCGAGCGGCATCGTCCAGCTCCGACGTCCTCCCACCGCAGCCCTGGCCGATGGTCATCGCGAGCCCCGCGATAGCAGCGGTCTTGCGCATCGTACCCGCGCCTCCTCGTAGCGAAATCAGACCCCGATGTGCCGTGGCGCCCAGGCCGTGCCGGCACGGATTGTGCCGCGCGCCGCGGTGGGTGCAGAACGCGAATATTACCACGCCGGTCTTGTCGTGCTACCGCTCGGATCCGCCTCGGGACCAGCCAGTTCTCGGTGAAGCACCCGCCTCGTTCGCTCAGCCGGCTGAGGCCTCGTGGTTGCCGGCTACTGGCCTGTCTCCGTGACTCGCCGCAGAACTCGACGGCCTTGAACGGGGCGAAGCCGTCGAGTTCTGCGGCGAATGCCCGCCGTCTGAGCCAGGACGCGGGTTTCTAGTCATGTGGCGTGTCTTGGAGACACGCCACTACGGCCATCGACACGAGCTTGCCCGTTGCGCGGTCTGTGTCGGACCACGACATCGAATCGTCGCGGACTACGGCCGGGACGACGCCTGAACCCGGCACCACTCGACGACCCCGTCCAGGTCTCGCGAAAGCGCACGCTTCGGTGCGTAGCCAAGCCTCGAACGGGCGCGGGAAATGTCCGCGACCGAGTATCGCAGCTCGCCGGGATGCGGGTCGGCGAACTCGGGGCGCGTGCCGGGTGCCAGGCGGTCACACAGCATACGGGCAAGCTCGTTGATCGTCGTCCCACGTCCGCTGCCGACGTTGTAGATCTGCGGTTGTGGGTCGTTCTCGTCGAGCGCGAGCAAGTTGGCCTGGACGATGTCGTCGACGTGCACGAAGTCGCGGCACTGCTCTCCGTCTCCCAAGACGACCGGCGGCTGGCCGCCGAGCAGCCGTCTGACGAAGATCGTGACGACGCCGACATAGGGGGTGTAGGTCTGCCGCGGCCCGTAGGTGTTGAAGTAGCGCAGCATCGTCGCCTGCATGCCCGTCGCCCTGGCGACCAGTGCCGCGTACTGCTCCGAGGCGAGCTTGCCTACGCCATAAGGGGCGATGGGCTGGGTCGGGTGCGTCTCCCCGATCGGGTCCGGCGTGGGGGAGTCCGCGTACACGCCCATCGAGGAAGCCAGGATGAACTTGCGCGTGCGCTGCGCACGCGCGCACGCATCCAACAGATTCACGGTGCCCATCAGATTCACCCGAGCGTCGTGGGCGAATCCGCTCATGGACGCCCGGATGCTGACGTGGGCGGCCAGGTGGAACACGACATCCGCACGCGCCACCAGCGGCCCGACCACGTCCGGATCGCAGACGTCGCCGATGACGAGCTCGGCTCCGGCCGGGACGTTCTCTCGCCTGCCGACTGAGAGATCGTCCAGGATCGTGACGCGGTGGCCTTCAGCGAGCAGTCGCTCGCTGAGGTGCGAGCCGATGAAGCCGGCACCGCCCGTCACGAGGGCTCCCTCCCAGGAGGTCATTGGATTCGGCTCACGGCGGCGAGACGATCGCAGCGCAGCTCCGTGTCGGGCCCGAGCAGCAGGCCGTCGACGTCCTGCTGATGCTCGACCAGCGTCCGCGGCAAGACGAGCGAATTGCGCACGGCGATCGGATGGCGCAGCACGACCCCGTCGCCGATCACCGAGTTCTCGACGACCGTCCCAGCCGGCCGCATCACGTTGTCGCCGATCAGATTCTCGAGACCGCGCCGGCGCAGCTCCCGGCAGTTGCACTCGAGCAGATCGCAGGCGACGGTGAGATTCATGTCCCACTCGACGACCTCCGCAGGGTACACCGGGTAGCCATCGTCGATCAGAATCTGGATCGAGTTGGTGATTTCGTATTCGTCGCGCAACGCGGTTCGAGGCGTCCGCCGAATAGCGTCGAAGATCGCCAGATCGAAGATGTACAGACCACAGCCTTTCAAGTCGTTGCTGAGGTACCGGGGCTTCTCGATCACCCGAGTCACGGCACCACTCGGGTGCATGAGCACCGCGAAGTTGCGCCGGATGTACTCCGGATCGCTCTCCCGCTTGACGGCCAGCACCGCGCCGGCCTGTCGCGCCCAGAACATGGCCGCCATGCTCTGCAGATCCCTGGGAACGACGAAGATATCTCCGAGGAACAGAATGAACGGCGAGTCGATGACCGGTTCGAGCTGAGACACGGCATGCGCGATGCCCAGGGCCTGCTTCTGTTCCACGTAGGAAACCTGCAGGCCGAGTCGCGAGCCGTCTCCCAGAAACGCCATGATGTCGTCCTTGAGGTGCCCGACAACGACGATCACCCGCTTGACGCCGACCCGCTTCATCTCCTCGAGGTGGTACTGGATGACGGGCTTGTTGCACACGGGAAGCAGGGGCTTGGGCATCAACAGATTCAGCGGGTTGATGCGCGTGCCCCGCCCCGCCGCCAGGATCACACCGGTGAGCTCTCTGGTCATTGCGGACTCCGAAGGGGGGGATGGTTTCGGCGGGAGCCAAGCAAGCCCCTGCCCCGTGCGAACCGGGCTTCGTCGGGCCCGTTCGCGTCAGAAGGAATTGACGACACGAGCACGGTACAGCACCTGCTTCAGCTTCAAGTACGCGAAGAACGTCAAGATCTGCCAGCTTGTCCTGAGCGCCTTGAGTTTGGTGACGCCGCCGGCCCGCTCACGATGCGTGACCGGGACCTCGCCAATCCGGTAGCCGAGCGTTTGAGCCTTCACCAGAATTTCCGTTGGCGTCGGAAAGCCGCGGGCTTCCACCGACAGGCCGCGAGCGACGGACCCGCGCAGCAGTTTCAGCGCGCAGTTGGTGTCCCGGAGCTTCAGACCGAACAGCCCTCGGACCAGGACGTTCATGGCCCGGTCCGCGGCGACCCGGGTGAGTCGATCCTGTTTGCTGCGACGGTAGCCGGTGACGACGTCGAATCCCCCTTGCTCCATCTCCGAGAGCAGCGTCGTGTATTCCGCAGCGTCGAACTGGCCGTCGGAGTCGAGAGTGAGGACGTACCGCCCGCTGGCCTCGCGGATGGCTGCCGACAAGGCGGCACCATATCCGCGGTTGTGAGGTAGGGTCACGACCTTCAGCGCCGGGATCTCCGACTGGAGGCGGCTCAGGATCTCGCCAGTCCGATCGGTGCTGCCGTCGTTGCCTATGACGATCTCGCCGCGCTGCCCGCTCGCGTCCAGGATCTCGGCCCAGGCTCGGACCACCGGCTCGATCGTCGCTTCCTCGTTGTACGCCGGTGCGCAAACCGAAAGGAATATGGCTTCGTCGCCCGCGTCCAGATCCATCGAACCCCTTCAGCTCCTCGACACCAGAACGACCCCGACGCAGATGATGCCGATCCCGAGCATCCGAGTCAGAGATACGTCTTCTTGCCAGAGCAGTTTTCCGGCGCCCGCCGCCATCACGTACCCCAGGCTGACCATCGGGTACGCGTAGCTCACGTCCACCCTGGACAGGACGAGGATCCACAGTGCCACGCTGAGCGCGTATGCCCCGAGTCCCGCCCACGTCCACAGGTTCTGGGCCACCTGCACCAGGACCTTGTACCCGCTCGCGGCATCGACCGCGGACATTCCACTGGCCCTGGCGGCCTGCTTGAGCGCAAGCTGCGCCGCCGCGTTGAGCGCCACGCTGACCAGGATCGGTGGCAAGGAGGCTAGCTTCGTGACCGACACACCCCGGTTTGTATCCCTGCCGGTGCATCGTTTCAATTGAAACGATGCCCAGAAACAAGGGGTGCCGCGGGTCAGATCACCGGGAAGCGGCGGGCTTATCGCCGCCCTCGCCCAGTCGGGGGCGGCGATAGACCCAGCGCTTCAGTCGAAACGAGGCACTGGTTCCGCGCCACCAACGAGATATCCCAATGCCCACGGCCCTTCGTTCGGGCGACGGAGGGGCTGGCCCGACCACGGAGCCACCGGCCTGCTACTGGGCGCCAGCATCGTCCAATCACCCGGTGGACGATACGGTCTGGTTGGCGGACCGGATCGTCCGGGAGGGCGGGCGGCGAGGCGGATCGGCAATTGTGTCACTCGTCACCTCATCGTGGTACGCGGCTCGCTCATCAGGGACCGTGCGGTGCTCGACACCGCCGAGGACGTGAGAAGATGACCATCACTCAGCACACCGCCATCCGCTGCGAGCCGGTCCCGTGAGCCTGCGCTCCGCTCTCGCGCGCGCTGTGGGGTTGCTCGGTTGGGCGCGCGTTCCGGCGCTGGTCGCCGTGGTTGCGCTGGGCGTTGCCAAGTTCGTCTCGGCAGTCGACACACACTACCCGGTGCAACAGTGGCTATTCTGGCGATACACGGCCTACTGGGCAGTCGCCGCCGTTTTCGCGCTTGCCTGCCAGTTGGCAGGGGGGGCCGTGGTGCGGCGTGCCGGGGTGGCCCTACCGCGTGCCGAGGGTGCGGTACTGGCTTTCGCCGCCGGGCTGTACGTGTTCTTCCTGGCCATGTTCGTGGGGGGGCTCCTGCATCTGTATGGCGAGGCGTTTGCGGTGATCCTGCCGCTCGCCCTGTGCGCAGTGGGGCTTCCCGGCGCGCTGCGACCCGCCCGGACGTTCTGGTCCGTCCTCGTGCGATGGCTCCGGCAGCCGGTCCGGTTCCGCTCCCCGCTGGCGGTCGTCATCGCGGTCCTGGGGCTGATCGGCGTGGTCCTCGTCTACCTCCCCATCCTGTCGCCCGACAACGCGTCGGCCGACGCCCACTGGTACCACGGCTCCCTTGCCGAGCACTACGTGGCGCTGGGAGGCATCGAGCGCACGCCCGAGGGCTCGTTCGTCGCGTGCCACCCTCACTTCGCGACCATCATCTACACCTGGGCATTCCTGCTTCCGAAGACCTTGCTGTTCGACCGTATCGAGATCGCGGCGCACCTCGAGTTCGTCGTGTTCTTGTGGACGCTGGCCGGAGTCGGCGTGCTCGCAGCCCGACTGGTCCCGCGCCGAGAGGTCGGGGTCGCCTGGGCCGCGGTCTTCCTGTTCCCCGGGCTCTTCCTGTACGATTCGAGCCTCAACCTCGGGGCCGACCATTTCCTGGCCTTCTGGGGCGCGCCCATCTTCCTCGCGCTGATCCGTGCCTGGGAACGGCTGTCCGTGCGGCATTGTCTGCTGCTGGCGCTCGTCCTGGCTGGTGCGGCGCTCACCAAGTACCAGGCGCTCTACCTGATCGCGTTCCCGACGGTGGCCGTCGTCCTGCGGGCGGCGATGCTCTCGTTCGGCCGAGACTCCGTCCAGCGAAGGCAGGCCTGGATCGGCACGCTGCTCGTGCTAGCCGCGGCGGCCCTGCTGACCACACCCCATTGGCTCAAGAATGCCATTTGGCACCACGATCCGTTCTACCCGCAGCTGCATGAGTATCTTCCATCGCGCCCGTGGGTCCGCGACGCGTCCGTATACTTCGACACCGTCTTCCGCGACAACCTGTGGCGCCCGACGGGCTCGTTGGCCGAGCGGTTGCGGGCTACCGTCGTCGCCTTGTACACGTTCTCGTTCGAACCGAACGACTGGAGCGCCTTCCATGGCGCAGTGCCCGTGTTCGGCTCTCTGTTCACGCTGACCTCGTTCTGCGTCCCGCTGCTAGGTGCCAGCAGGCGGCTGTGGGGACTCGTCGCGATCACCTACGGGGGCATCTTCATCTGGTACTGGACGTCCCACCAGGACCGCTACCTGCAAGCCATGGTGCCCTGGATGGCCGCCGCTACGGCCGCCGTCGTCATCCGGCTCTGGAACTCCGGGTGGGCGACCCGTGCGGCGGTGTCGGCGCTGGTTTCGTTGCAGATCGTGTGGGGCTCCGATGTCCCCTTCATCCCGGCGCGCGGCGGCACGACGCCCTACAAGGCGATCATCGATCTGTTCTCTACCGGCTATCAGCAAAACTACTCCCAGCGGCTGGACACGTACGCCCCGTGGCCGGCGGTCGCGGAGCATCTCCCGAGGGGGGCCAAGGTGCTCGTGCATGACAATCCGGGCCCCCTGGGGCTGGGGCGCGCATTCGTGACCGACTTCACGGGCTGGCAGGGTGGCATCAGCTACTCCGCCTACGGCACACCGGACCGAATCGACCGGGCGCTGCGCGAGTTGGGCGTGAGCAACGTACTCTGGCTCACCCGATTCGGCCCCGGTTGGTGCAGCATCGCCGACGAACTCCTCTTCTACGACTACGTCACCCAGTACGCTGTCGGGCGGGAGGTCATCGACCGGTTCACGTTGGTCAGCATTCCGGAATCCCCGGTGCCCGAAGAGAAGCCGGGCCTGGTGCTCGTCTGGGGCAAGGTACAGGGCTACTCGTCGGGGCTGTATCCGATCGATCGGGTCACCGTTCCCGGCTACGGGAGGCACGCCCCGTCCGCGTACCCGTCGCCGACCCGCGTCGCGCCTGGCCAGGAGGAGACCCTCGTCTCCAGCGCCCGCTACATCGTGACCGACTCCAAAGTTACCGGCGAAAACGCATTCCAAGGCTTCACCCTGATCTGGCAGCGGGGCAAACTCTCGTTCTTCGCGCGGACCCGTGACGCGCGTGGGCACTAGAGGGGGCAGGTGGCTTCGCGCATCCTGGTCCCGCTCACGTCCCCGGCGGGAACGGCCTTCGCCGTCGAGCCAGGGCGAGCCCGAGCGCCAGGACTGCAGCCAGCGCCACACTCGAGGCCCGGCCGGTTCTCGGCCCGGTGCGGCAGTCGCAGGTGGTTGCTTCCTCGACTTCCCGGTTGGCATCGTCGGCTGCCTCGTTGACGCTGCTGACGAGCGTAGGAGCATCATCGTTGTCGACGCGTGGCCCATCACCGAGCGAGGCGATGAACCTCTCCAGTCCAGTCATGGTCCGATGGCGTGCCTCGAGCGCGATGGTGCCGTTCAGCGCCGACTCGTCGGCCGCGCACCCCTCGACGGCAGCGCTCGCGGTGTAGTAGTGGAGGTCCTCGTCATCGGCCATTCTGTGGCTGACGGAAAGATCGATGACCGGTGTGTCCCCGATGACAGGAACGTACAGAGTCGCTTTGCCCTCGGCGTCGGCCGTGACTCCGCCGCACGGCTTGTCCGCGCACAGGGCCAGCGTGGCGGCCGCGGGCACGACCAAGCCACCCTGGAGCGTTCCTTGAACGGATACGTCTGCCATGGGCTCCCCGGCCTCGAGCGGGCCGTCGTAGGTACCCTCTGAGCTCTCGCCCGAGAAGGTCACCTCGACCGAGACCTCGCACAGGCGTGGCAGCTCGAACTCAACGCCGATGTCGCCAAGATCCGGGCAGTCACACTCCTCGGGCTGACACTGTGGGCGTCCCAGCCGCCCCGTCGTGAGCTGCTCTGTGGAGGTCGCAAAGGGCGTTCCCATGAAAGTACCCATGGCGCCCATGTTGGCTACCACGCGCGCGGTGAACTCCTCCCCAGTCTCGTTGTTGCGATCGACGTCCTCGTCGGGCTGCTCCGACTTCATCACATCGGCGACGAAGTAGCCGTCCGTCCCGGTGATGAAGGTTCCGACCCAGCCGTTGTACGACACGCCCTGCACCGTGACCGAGGCACCTGCCACCGAAGTTCCGTCCGCTTCTGCCACCAGACGGCCCTTGACGCAGGTATGGGTCGTGACGGGGCGATCACAGTTCCAGGAGGAAAAGTGCTTGGTGCTGAACCCGATGAAGACCTTGCCTTCGTGGCTGCCGTCCAGGATCGCGGGCAACTCGGATTCGTCCAGAGGCTCCCCGGCCTCGTCGAGAAGCGCCCCGTCGTCTTCCGCGACCCAATGTCCGCTGCTCTCGTCGAAGCTCCACATCGGAACCTCGATGCGGTCCGTGTCCGGCTCCAGATCGCGCAGCGTGGACCAGGAGTTCGGATCCGCTTCGAAGCTGACCTCTACCGGCGACGAGACTTTCTTCACCCTTTCTCCCTCGGGGTCGCGAAGATCGACTTCCATGAACCCGGAGGAAATGAGCAGGCTGCCTTCGGGCTCGAAGAAACCGCCGGGAAACCGGGTGCCGTCTTGCGATGGATCGTAGGCTTCTGCGTAGGCGCGGTCGATGCCTGTGCCCCCGGGAAATCCGGAGACTCGTAGGTTGCCCGTGGCTGACTCACAACCGTCCGATGTGCACTGAACATCCTGGAGCCGCGTCAGCACGACATCGAAGTTGGGGTTGTCGATCATGGTGCTGAGCCTGCGCACGATCGTGGAATAGCCTTCGCGTTCGAAGGTCACGACCACCGGCAGAGGACCCTGATCGATCAGAGCGTCGAACCCTCGGGCCTCGTAGTCAGCCAACAGCCCCGCGACGAACGCCGCGAACTCGAGGTCGTCCAGCGTCAACTCCTCGGGATCGACGCCGTAGGTCAGCTGATAACTGCCGTCTTCTTCCACTCGACCCACAAGCCGTTCGAAGTTCGAGAACTTGTCGTTGCGATCGAGGTCGACCTCCAGTTTCACCGTTACGTCATCGGGCAGGGCGCCGCCGACCGCGGCGACCTTTCCACTCATCTGGAGCAAGGGCGACGCTTGGGCCACCATGGCAGAGCTGGAAGCCACCGCAAGAGCTGTCCCCGAGAGCCGTCTCAACCTTCGCATGCTGTTCTCCTTGCCGAAGCGAGTTGAATGGACGCCCGCCAGGGCGCTACGAATAGCCCGAGCCGGCAGCTCGCGATCAAAGATGGGGCAGACTTGCCTACATCCGTTCCGCCCGCGAATCGAGCCGGCATACCCGCATAGCAATCTCCATGCCGGCGACGGCAAAGCCGCAGAGACGGTCGCCCACTCAAGTCGAGCGGCAAATCGCGACATCCGAGTCATGCCGTCGGATGTACACTCGCCACCGCGGCGTCGAACGATTCGTCCAGCAGCAACACGGTGTCTCTGGCCTCTCCGATCCGCGGGTCCGGGCGCTGCTGCGCGTCCCGTTGCTCCACGGACGGGGCGACTCCGTGCCCGTGTAGGGACGAGGCGCAGGGCAACAGCATCCAAATTCGGCTGATGGACCGCCTCGCGTGCGCCTGAAGGCGCAGCGCTCCGCTCGCCTTCCCCAAGCCTTCGCAAGCTCGGGTGGGGAAGGCCGACCTGAATGGGTAGTGGCAGGGCCGCGCTCGGGCCGCGCCTTGGTGTCTGATGAGTGACAGGCGAGCGCGGAGCCAGCTCGAAATGCTCGGAC
>JAFGIS010000317.1 GCA_016929495.1 Polyangiaceae bacterium
CAGGGAGGTCGATTTCCAGAACGGCGTGACCTCCTTCGACGCACGGGTCTCGTCCTCGGCCAGCAACGCCAAGATCGAGCTCCACCTCGACAGCCAGACCGGCACGCTGCTCGGGACCTGTGACGTTTCGGGCGCGTCGTCGTGGACCACCAAGACTTGTGAGGCCAGTGGCGGCAGCGGCAAGCACGACCTGTTCCTGAAGTTCGTCGGTGGTAGTGGCGATTTGTTCAAGTTCAACTGGTGGCGGTTCAAGGGCACCGGCGAGACGGATGGCGGTGTCGACGGAGGCGCGCCGGGAGGCGCCGGCGGGGCCAGCGAACCGGGAACCGGCGGCAGAATGGGCGACGACGGCGGGACCAGCTCGGCCTCCGGCGGCGTTTCGGCGAGCGGTGGCAATTCGGGCCGTGCCGGTGGCGCGTCGGCCAGCGGTGGCCGCTCCGGCGGTGACGGCGGTGTTTCCGCCAGCGGTGGCAGGTCCGGCGGCGGCGCGTCGGCCAGCGGTGGCCGCTCCGCCGGCGGTGGCCGCTCCGCCGGCGGTGGCGGCATGTCCGCCAGCGGTGGTAGCTCCAGCAGCGGCGGCGCCTCGGCCAGCGGCGTCAGCTCCGGCGGCGGTGGCATGTCCGCCAGCGGTGGCAGCTCTGGCAGCGGCGGCGCCTCGGCCAGCTCCGGCGGTGGCGGTGCGTCCGCCAGCGGTGGCTCGGGAGGCCGCGGCGGATCGCCCGTGGCCGGCTCCGACCCGAGCGGCGGGGGCGAGGCCGGCCCTTCGGTAACGGACGACGGCTGCTCGTGTCGCGTGGGCAGGAGCCAGACTGGTGGCGGTGCATGGGCGGCCGTCGTGCTCGCGGCGTTTATGCTCGTTCTGCGACGGCGCAGGTCTGCATCGTCTGCCACCCCCGCGCGCGGAGGCGGAGCAGAGCGGCGACGGCAGCGGCAAGGCCAGGCATGTTCTCGAGTCTAGCCGCGTTCTCAGAAGGCGGCGAAAGAGGAGAAGGTCACAGCTTCGGGCCGCGCCCGCGGCGAGCACCCCGGATGGAGTGCAGCATGATGACCTGGGCCTTGCGGTTGACCGAGAAGTACACGCGGTACTCGGTCTTCTCGAGCAGCCAGCGGCGGATGAGCCTGTTCTTCCTGTACCCGTAGATTTGGCCTGAGAGCGGCGCTGTGGACAGACGGCGCTTGGCAGCGTCGAGTTCTTCCAAAAACAAGAGCGGTGCCTGGGGTCGATTCTTGCTCCACCATAGTGCAGCGCGCGCGATCTCGCGTTTCGCGCGTCCGGTTGCGCGCACTCTCATAGCTGCTCTCGGAGCTCGGCAATGATCTTCGACAGGTCCTCAATGTTGCCGGCTGCCTCGTCCTCGATGCTTTCGTCGATCGAGCGATGCAGCGCAGCTCGTTCCTCGTCGTCGAGGTCATCGCCATCGGTCGTGAGTACCTCGTCGAGCGGAATGAGCTCGAGCACCTGACCCTCGGGTAGATCGGTGGGCTCATCGAGTCGGAGTCGGCCATTTTTGACTCGAGCCTTGAGCGCGGACATGCCGAGAGGATAGCGCCTCCGGCTCTCGGTAGAAGTCGCCGATGCGGCATTGAGGGTAGGTGATGGAGCGGACCATGACATCGCGCAGCCGAGAGAGGCGCGCGTCGAGCAGACGAAGCGTCACCGACTTGCCGAGCCCGGGTGCTCCGGTGAGCAGAGCGAAGCCTCCCTCCGAGAGGTGGCTCTCACAACGGCCCATGAACGACTCGATGGGGCCGGAAACGTACAGAGCCTCGCGGGGGATGTCTGCGAGGAAGGGGTTGAACTTGAGGCCGTAGAGGGCTTGCAGCTTGGCATCGCGAATCATGGGTTACTCCGTGTCGTCTAGGTCATCCTTGGGTAGGTAGGCGGGCGGCAGTCCCGTCTGGCGTTGTTGTTCGACGTACTGACGCAGCAGGGGAGCCATCCCACTGGGCTTGGGGGGCATCGGGGTCGACTGCACGGGCCCGAGCAGGCGTCGGAAACCACTGGCATTGGCCTCCCGATCCACAGGACAGATGGTAGCCAGCACCACGCCGAGCGAGTCGTCCCACAGGTCGGCACTCGACAAGTCCCAGCGTGCGTAGCGGACCGTCAGCTTGCTGAGATGTCGATAGCAGCTGGGGACTTCGAAGCGGACTCCGCCAACGCTGACGGTCCCGTCGGAAGCGCGCTGCTTGCGATCGACCTTGAGGCGGAAGGCCTGGCGGACCTGCTCGGCAGAGGGTGCGTCGCGCACGGCAGTGGGGCCCACGAGCAGGCGCTCGATGGGCGTCTGACCGGTCTCGCTGTGCTCCGAGCAATTGTACTCGAACTCGATGTAGGCTTGCGTCGCTTCATTGAGCAGCGCCAGGGTGAGGTCAGGCACACCTTCGAGCATGGGTAACAGGCGCAGGGAAATCTGCTTCCAGAACGCCTCGACGATCGCGTTGTGCTCAGGGCTGTAGTCTGGGATCTGCACGAAGCTGATGCCGAGGTCGACGAGCCCCTGTCGGGTTTCCCCAGCTTTCATGGCAGAGCCGTTGTCCATCATGACGGCTCGCGGCTTGCCGCGTTTCTGCAGGGCTTGACCCAGAGCGTGGGTGAGCTCTTCGGCGCCCTCGTCGAGGTACCACTGCAGATGACAGGCCAGGCGCGAACGGTTGTCGATCACGCCCAAAACGTGGGGGTGCTTTCTCTCTCCCGTCCGGGTGATCGCGGGCAACGCGCTATCCTTGAAGTCCAGATGCCACAGCGCGTGGACGTGGCTCTTCTCCCAGCCACGTGTTTCTCGAAGGGCTCGGCTGATACGTGCCGCCTGCGCCCCAGGTCGATCATCGTCACGCCGACGAGGACGACGTAGCCACCCGTGGCTCTTCATGTGCCGGCGGACGGTCGAGTACTTCGGTGCCAGGCCGAGCTTTGGGTCGTCGGCACACAGCGCCTCCAAGTTGTCGGCATGCAGCTGATAGGTCCAGCTCGGGTGATCGGCGTACTGGCTGGCGAGCGCCTCCCAGACGGCCCCGCTGAACCGCGGACGGTGTCGGCCACGGTCACAGCGCACTCGGGGGCGCAGTGACCCTACGACGTCTTCGGGGTGGCTGCGCGCCGTGTAGTACGAACGAGCGATCGTCGAGATGTGAAACCGGGTCGGTTCCGCAGTGATGGGGTGAGTCCAGGTCCGGTCCGCCAGCTGCCGTAATACCTGCTCCAACTCGCCCCGAGGGGGTGTGCCGACAGCAGAGACCCAACGACACCGAAGCGGAATTCCGCCCATCGCCCGTGGGCCGTGCCCGAGCGTTTTTCACTCATGCGCCTACTCCGTCACGACGGTCACGAGGGCCGCCGTGCGGACAGTCTCACAACCGATCGTCGCGACCGTGTGTTTCGCCATCCTCTGCGCGAGGCCAACGGGCGGTCATTGCCGCTCCTCGAGCGTGACCGGGAAGCCACCGGTGATCGGGCCGAGCAGCAGCCGCTGCACGCGCTCGGCAGGCTCTCCATCGAAGCGGTCGAGCAGAGACTTCGGCAGGTCACCGAGGTCCAGGTCGATCGGCAACGTCCCGCGGATATATTGCCAGAACGCCGACCCAGTCAGCTGCTGCCACCATACCTTCCAGCGCTTGATCGTGCTCCACGAGACGCCCAGCTGCTGGCGGAGCAGCCGCACAGCGCCACGGTCGGCCCCGCGCGCCACCACGGTCGCGACCGCGACTACGACAGCGAAGTAGACCTTGCGACCGAGAAACCGAACCGACTCGGGCAGCGTCCGCTGGCGGCACCGGCCACAGCAGAGGTCAAACCGGACCTCGTAGCCCGCGGGCAGCCGCTCGGGTCCTGGCCCGCCCCGGGGTTTGCGGGCGAAGTGCCCCGAGTGCAGCGGGCCGCCGCAGTGGCAGCAGCGCCGCTCGCGGACCTGTTGGTACCTCTGCTCGTCGATTCTCAGCAGTAGCTCGAAGAATCGGGCGTCGCGCAGGACTTCACGGTACAAAAGGGACCTCCTTGCTCGTTGCGGAACGAGGAGGTCGCCCCCTCCGGGCTTGATGGTCAAGCTCCGTGAGGGGGCGACAGCTATTCCCCCGCAGTTTCC
>JAFGIS010000318.1 GCA_016929495.1 Polyangiaceae bacterium
CATGCCGCCAATCAGCACCGAGACGCACCCAGCCACCATCACGGTGCCGATGCTGGGCAGGGGGACCGGCACGGGATTGGGGGGCGTCAAGCTCGGAGGATGAGCATGAGCGTGCGGCGGCCCCAGGTGCGGCATGCTCAGGGTCGCGGCGGGCATGCCCGGGAACAGCGCCGCCAGGGGCGCCGTGATCATCGCAAAGCCAGTATCGAGCAGCTGGAAGGGCGCCCCCACCACGCCCATGACGGCGCCGATCCCATGCTCCACTACCCCCAGGGTCCCGCGTGCTGGGTCCGGGGCGTTCTGGAAGGGCGCGGCCGTCTGGTTGATGACGTCGGCTACAGCATTGACTTTGGCGTTGCCCGTGTCGCCAATCAGCGGCGGCGCGGGGGCCTTGGGCGCCGGAGGCTTCGACGAGACCCGCGGCCGCATGGAGTTGACGGTGCTGACTGAGACGGGCATCAGCCGCTCGCTCCCGCCGGGCCTCCCCGGCCTCCCATGCCGCGGGGAGACTCAGATCCGCTTCGGCCGCCCGGGGGCGCCGCCGCTCCGTCCGCGCCAGCCCCTGCCCCCGGCGCGCCGGTGGCCACGCCGGGTTGAGCATCCGATATGCCGAGGGCCGCCCGCTCTGCCTCGAACTCTGCCACGCGATGATAGAGCGCCGAGTGTCGGCAGAGCGCGATCAGGAAGTTGAGAATCGAAGCGGCCCGCTCGAGGTACGAGAACTGCTTGGCGAGTTCCTTGCCTTTCATCCACACGTCGACGGCTTCGTCGGTCTTGCCCAGGCGCCATGCAGCAAGCCCCCGCTTCTCCATCGCGTCGCACTTGGCGTACGGGTTGTGCATCTTGGCCGCGGTGTCGTCGGCGTGCTTGAGGTATCCGGCGGCTTCTTCGTTGCGCTGAAGATCCAGACAGGTCACTCCTGCCCCGAAGGCATTCTGCTGGATCACGGGCACGTTCTTCAGCTCGACTCCCAGCGCCAGCCCCCGCTGGTAGTACTTGAGGGATTCCTCCGGGCGCCCTGCGTGGCGCATCGTGTCGGCGGCCCCCGTCAGGCAGAGCGCCTGCATCGGCACGTTGCCTTTCTCATTGAAGTAGTTGAAGCAGACGCCGTACTTCTCCAGCGCCTGCGGGTAGCGCTTGAGGGCCATGTCGATCGCACCCAGCGTGAAGAAGGCATTCATGCGCTCATCCGCAGGCAGACGCTGGTCGTGGGCGGTCTCGACGAGATCTTGTACGAAGCGCTCGTTGCTGAAGTCGAGGTCCATCACCAGGATGCGATCGTTGTTTGCTGCGAGCAGCTCCTGGGAGATGGGAGCCTCAGGGGCATGATCGCGCACGATGAAGCGGTGCCGATCCATCCACGGCTCGACGGCCTTGGGCGCCAGTAGCAGATCGATCATCTTGCGATAGCCGACGCGGTCGGACACCTCCCCCGGCAGCAAACCCCACACGATGGGCGACTCTGACGGCAGGTGCTCCCCACAATGATCGATAGCGGCGCGGAGGCGCTGCGCCGGCGGGTAGCGTGCGTCGCGAAGTTGGGGAGGCAGCTCCGGGATCGGCTCAAGCTGCCGCGCGCTGAGCTCGGTGTTGACGACCTCGAGCTGCTCAGCGAGTCCTTCCGCAATGGCGCTCATGTAGGCACCAGCGTCGGCGCACGGCTGGGGGAAGACGAGGTAGTAGTTCTCGTCGTCTTGCGCGTCGAGGCTCACCAGCGTGCGATTCGGCAGGATCATGTCGCTGTCGCTGCCGTTCAAGACGAGCGTCGGATAGTCGGGCTGGGCGATGAACTCCCGCAGGGAGCTGACCAGAGCATCCGCCTGCCGTTTCACTGCGCCACACCCTGCTTCAGTTGAGTCGAATGGTTCGGGCGCGCACCACCGCTTCGCCGTCCGTTCTCAGATCGACGCCGCCCGCGCCGCCCGCAATTTCGACCGTGTCGGCTCTGAGCCGGAGGGTTCGCGAAGCGGCGATCTCCACATTGCCCCGGCCGAGTTCGACGACTGGCCCCTCTTCGCCCTGGCGCAGCGTCATGAGCGTGCTCCCTTCATGCGAAAGGATGCGCAGGACCTGTCCGGGCTCCAGGCGCAGTGTGCTCACGTGATCATCCTCGACCGGCGGGCGCGATTCGCGCCCCAGGACTCCAGTGACGATCCACTCGCTCCAGCCTGCGGGCAAGGTAACGAGAACTGGGTCCGACGTTCGGAGCGAGAGATGTCGTTCGCGCTGCAGCCAGCGCTCGGTGATCACGCCGTGTTCGTCGAGCCAGCGCACCAGAACCCGACCCGGCAAATGGGGATGGTGCGTGTCGAGCACCTCACCTACGACCACGGTCGATCCACGAATGACCGCGCTCTGGGCTTCGGCTGTCCGCTCCTCGAAGTCCGTATTGGCTGCAGGGCGTACCTCTGGAACGGCGCTGCCGGCGAGTGCGGTCTCTATCAAGTCGCGCAGGTTGTGGCCTCCCGGGGCAAGTCTTTTCATACCTAACCCATCCTTCCCATCCATCAGCTCTCGAAGTAGCCTCCCGCGGCCCCCGTGTCAAGGCAGCCCCGGGCCGGATCATGCTCGCTATTCAAGCTTCGTGGCGGAGGGCCGACAGGCCAGCACCTGCGCTCGGCCCTGCGTTCGCCCGAAAGGGGGAATGGCTGGAGAATCTCGTTCTGCGCCACCAGGTCCTCTGACGACTCAGTTGAGCTTGAGGATGGCGCCGGACACCTGGACGGTGGAGTCCGCCGAAAGGTTCAACATGGGGCCGCCCAGCTTCGCGTTGGCGGCGTCCAAGGTGAGCGACCCCCCCTGGCCGCCGCCCAGCGTCGCCGATGTGGCCGCCGTCACGTCGACCGTACCGGCGCTCTTGATGGTGATGCTATTGCCTCCTACCTTGAGCTCGATCTGTTCGGGCGCTTCGATCGTCACCTTCCCCCCATCGAGCGTGATCGTCGACTTCCCGTTCGTGAGCTTCGCCTGGGACCCCTTGAGCGTCAGCACGTTCTCCTTCTGGATCGCCGTGTACTCCACGCTGGCGTTGTGCTCGTACTTGCCGGTGACCGTGTTCGTCTTGCCTGTGGACTGAACGGTGACCTTGTCGGGCCCCTTGATGGTGAGCGTGCGTTCGGCCTTGTACTCGCCCGTGTGCGCGTTGGTAATCGTCAGCTTGTCGGGGCCCTTGACATCGACGGTGCGCGTGTCCTTGTAGGTCTCCGTGTCGGCTTTGGTTACGGTCACCGTGTGCGTTTTCTCGACCGTGACCGAACGGTCCCCGGTCACGCTCACCGAATCGTTCCCGCCCACGCTCGCGGAGCGGTTGGCGCCCACGGTGGTGGATTGGTTGTTCTTGACGTTGACCGTCATGTTCTTTTCCGCTTGCATGAAGAGCTCCTCCTCGCCCTTCATGTCCTCGAAGCGGATTTCGTTGAAGTTGTCAGGCGTGCCTCCCTTGGTGCTGCGGCTCTTGATACCGCTTTGCGTCTGATTCGCGGGTAGCTCGTAGGGGGGCATGCTGGAGGCGTTGTAGACGCGGCCCGTGACGATGGGGCGGTCGGGGTCGCCCTCCAGGAAGCTGACGATGACTTCCTGTCCGATGCGCGGGATATGCATGGCTCCCCACTGGTCACCCGCCCACACCTGCGAGACCCGCACCCAGCAGGAGCTGCCCTCGTTGGCAGGCCCCTCACGGTCCCAGTGGAAGTGCAAACGAACGCGGCCGTACTCGTCGGTCCAGATCTCCTCCCCTTTCTTGCCGACGACGGTCGCCGTCTGCGGGCCCTCCACCACGGGTTTGCGCGTCACCTGCGGCGTGCGATACGGCACGTGGCTGTCCATGGCCACGATCTCGACCTGGACCGCGGGTTCCGCCTTGCGCTCGGTGGATTCATACTCTTCCTCCCTCAGGCTATACCTGGCCTCGAGGATCAGGTACTCCTTGTTCTGGTCGTCGCGGGGGTATTGCGCGAGCTTGAACAGTCCACCACAACCGAGCCCGCGAGCATTGCCCTCACCGTGCATGCGCTCGAAACTGCTCTGCAGCTCCTCGAGGCGCACACGACTCTGAGCCTTTGCTTCCCCGGCATCGAGGAACAGGCCTGGGTAGTCGTAGACCTCGTAGTCGTTGAACGCGTGGTCCAACGGGTTCGGTTTCTGGGTTTCGACAGGCGCTTCCGGAGTCGTGAAGTTGAAGTCTCGGGCCGCGTACTTGGCGGAGCGCAGCATGCGCACCGCGTGCCAGCGATGGATATGATCGCGCTCGCGACGCTCGCTCGATTGCGGCGGATAGAACGGGACGGTCTCGTAGCCCGGGGCTGCTTCGTGGGCACTGTACGAATCTGCGAGCACGAGCGTGTGCGCGCCGCCTGTGTGCTTGAAGAAGAAGTAGATCCCCTCGAGCTCCATGAGACGCTGCACGAAATGCAGGTCGGACTCGCGATACTGGACGAGGTACTCGATGCGGCGGTAGCTCTCGGTGAGCGCGTTCTCGAAGTCGCTGAACCCGTGTTCACGGAAGAGAGCTTCGATCACCTCGGGCACGGTCTGGTTCTGGAAGATCCGGGATCGAACCCTGTAGCTCATCAACCAGAGCCAGGGCCGGACCGTCACCCGATACAGGCAATGACGCCCCAGGGATTCCACGAACGCGAAGTGCGTGACGATTCCGTTGAACTCGCGGGGCTGGTCGAGTCCCGGTAGCTCGAGCCGCACGGAAATGGGCTGGCCCAGCAGCTCTGAGAGGGCGATGTTCGCATTCTCGCTGAGCAGTTCGAGATCGTACCGGAAAGGCACGCCAAGGGCCTCCTGACCGGACATCGAATGAAGTACGAGTTGTCCTTCGGGCAACGTCGTACGCACGCTGGCGATTCTCAAGCCATCCAGAATCATACGACCCTCAATTCGCGGAGTGCCCTTGCACGCCGAACCCCAGGTCCACAACCACCACCTCCCTGGCTAGCAAGGGAAGCAGGGGGCGTCAAGCGGCCGGGCTTGCAGCCGGCCGAACACACAGGCTCGACCCCTGCGCGGTTGCCACGGCCCCCACGGGCGGCGGATTCGGCTTCTGGGTCGAAGTCCGAGCCGTTGGCGCGAGGCCCCTGGCCGAGTCAGACTTGCCGCGGTGGGTTTGGTGCAGATGGCTTGGGCCAGGCAGGTATGGATCCCGGTGGCGGTTTCTGCCCTGGGCGCGGCGTTCGCATGCGCCAGGCCCGGGACTGGCGCCGTGGCTACGCGTGGTGCGATGCCCAGCGCGCCCACCGCGGTCGCTCCGGCGTCCGCGGCTGTCGATGCGGCAGCCGACGCACCGGCCTCGTCCAATGCCGGAGCCGAGCCCGTCGCGCACATCACCTCGCCGTGTGTTCTGCACGCGGGGGAAGGCACCCGACACACACGCAAGATCCGGCTGCCGGGCGGCGCGGCAGGGCCCGAAAGCTCCAGTGGTTCTTGCTCGGCCAATGCAGAGTGCCTTCTCGACCAGGTGCAGGCGACCGCCGGCGATGGCTCCGTGCGCCTCGAGTGCAGCGGCCGATTTTGCACCTGCTCGGCGGAGTCGATCTCGCCGCGCGACGCGAATAGCTCCTTCACGTTCGAGCTTGCGGCACCGTGCACCACATCCAGTCAGGCGTTGGACGTCATCGTCGAGCGATGCATGGTGGGAATGACCGTCGTCGGTCGGGAGCAAGGCGAGAGTCATGCCAGGGAATGAAGCTACGAGTGACACAACGACCAACCAGAACGTCGTGGTGTGGGCGCGCAGTCGATTGGGACAGCAGGTCGGCAGAGGCGAATGCTGGGACCTGGCAGACCAGGCTCTGCGTCAGGCCGGCGCGCACAGCTCGACCACGACCGGCGCGAACGACGACTACGTTTGGGGCGACCAGGTGGAGCTGAAGGACGCGACTCCGGGCGACATCCTCCAGTTCCGCGACCACGTCGTCAAGACGGCGACCGTCGTAACGACGACCTTCGCGGATGGCTCGGAAATGGAAGAGACGTCGGAAGTGACGCAGACCCGGCCGCACCACACCGCCGTCGTGGAAGCGACTGGCGGAGCGGGTCAGCTCCAGATCCTGGAGCAGCACGTCAAACCGGGCGGAAAGAAAGTCCAGAACCACAAGCTAGCGACGCAGAGCACGGCGCCTACCGTCAAGAAGGAAGGCAAGACCGTGAAACACCCAGTGACGGGCAAGCTGCAGACGGCCACGGTCGTCACCACCATCACCGTCACCGTGAGTGGGAAGATCCGGGCGTATCGTCCGAGGGCACGGCAGTAGCTGGGGCGATCCAGCGCCGCCCGTCCCGCCGATCTCTCGATGGTCGCCCGAACGTTCAGGGCCTCGCTGGTGCGGCCGCCGGCGGGGGCGGCTGAGCCGGGGCTGGCTGCGCGGGCGCAACAGGTTGCGCGGGGGCCGGTTGCGCCGGTGCAGCGGGAACCGCCGCTGGTTGACCTGGCGCCGGCTCTGCGGGCGGCACTGCCGGCTGACCTGCCGCCGGCTCTGCGGGCGCAGGCGGAGCGGCCGCAGGTGCAGGCGCGGCAGCAGCAGTGCGCTTGATGACATTGCCGGTGACATGCAGCTTCCACACGGCCGGGTCGTTCAAAGCGGTTCCGAGCAAATAGGAGCCCAGGCCGATACCGCCGAACACACCGCCGATGATCAGCAGCGGCTCTGCCGCATCATCGCCGATGGCTGCGCCCGTCACGAGGAACGTTGCGCCGCACAGACCGAAGGTCCACCCCATGACCTTCCAGCCCGCCGAGCTGCCGTGGGAGCCCGTGTCGTAGTCGGCGGCGTAGATCTTCACGTCCGTGATGGCGTCGCCTTGGGACTCGGCCAGGATGCGGTCGAGCTCGGGCTGGAGAGCGATGTCGGTCTCGGTATCGTCGTGCCGTGCGCCCTCGATCGAACGATCGAACTCGAACGGCTTGATGACCGTATACTCGTTTTCGGTAACGATCGCTCCATTGGAGTCGACGTACTGCCCCGAGGCGGATACCGGGTAGTTCGTCTTCAGTGCACCCATCGTCGCGACGTTGGTGGTCGTGTAGCAGCCCGTCGTGACGACGACGGCGGCACAGGCTAGCGAGAGCGTTTTGGTCCAGCCGAGCGGGGCGGCCGGTTGGCAAGTGCGGGGAGACCAGGATCGATGGTTCATGAGGATCACTTGTGTGCGGTAGCTTCGATCGATAGGGTGCGGTCAGCCGATGAGGCCCCGTACGTGCTGAAATCGACGGCGGTGAAGATGGCCTTGTCGAATTGGATGTACCGGTCAGCGCGTCGCACTTGCGCCGCCAGCTTGACCGCCGCGGTGAGCTCCGACCGCGAGGCCTCGGTGGTCGTCACGGTGACGGTACTACTGCCCGTCGAGTAGCTCGACTGGCTCACGGCAGCGTGCGTGCCACTTTCCGCCCGTATGGGACGCCCGGCGTCCTTGGACGGGGTCTCCGATAGCATGATGGGGTAGTCTGCGCCCTGCGCCTCGACCGTGAAAAGCTCCTTGGGAAACACCGGAGCCCCGCAGCCGACGAGAAACACAGCACCCGCGGCGACCTTCAGGCTGAGTCTCAGTACATCACCCACTTGCGTACTCCTGGTCTGCGTCGCGTTCCTACGAATCCTCGGCAAGTACGACTTTCTAGCCGAGGACGCGATCGACTGTCAAGGCTGCGCAGCCGCGATCCAGCCGCGATCGGTGGTCCGCCGGCCGAGTCGCAGTAGCCGAAGGTGGAGGTCATCGCGGGGTCCAAGTCCGGCTGGATGTCAGTTCCCGGGCGCACGCCCCAAGCTGTGCTTCGGCTTCGCCTCCGCAGCTTGGGAACCCGCGGACCCCGCCACGCCGGCGGGTGGCGGGAGGCTCGGTGCGGTCCGAGGCCGCTATGTCACTGATGCGTTGGGCGTCAGCCCTCTTGGGTCGTGCTCCTTCTGGCTCAAAGAGGGACGGGACAGCGTCGCAGGCCAGCCAGCGTGCTCTGATCTGAGCCGATCAGTGCACGAAATACGCTGTTGATGAGCTTCTTCCAGGGCCTCTCCCGGCGACGTGCTGCGGCTCGATCCCAAGGACGGCAGGCTTCACCAAGCCTACCCGGTTCGCAGCCCTGTGCGCGCCCAACCCGTAGCCAAGGGCGGCTGGATCTACGTCGGTACGGAGGATGGGAAACTGGTCGCCATCGACAGGAAAGATCCCACGGTTGACGGATGGCCGGTGTGGGGCGGCAACGCGGCACGGACCGGAACGCTGTGGTTGTCCCATAGCGAAGCAGGCCTCTTCGTTCCCAGCCGCACCCTCTACGGGAGCGATCTCTTCCGCGTGCTTCAATGGGAGAGCGACAGCAATGCGAGGGCCAGTCCTCCGATTCCGAGCAGTGCCATGGAAACCTGGAAGGACTGCGCCGTTGGACTCCCTCGCACTAGTGCCGGCGCGGGCTCTCCCGAACGCCGGTGCGCATAGGCGATCCCGCAGCACGCCACGCCGCCGACCGCCATGCACATCGCAAATGGGACGAGGTCCGCAAGTGCGGCGAGCCATGCCAGCGCACCGACACCCATCAGCACCCTCCACGTTGCACCAGCCGCAATCCCCTTCCGAAATGGATCGTCCATGGCGTTGTGATGATACGTTGCCTGGTCTACGCGGCATGACTTGGAAGTAGTGATTCCAGACCATGCCAACAGGTCGGCCCATCGCCCTGTCTTGCGCCCCGGGACTCAGGGAGTCGGGGACGACCACCGGCTCACGGACCGTGTCTCGCTGCCAGCTGCGCTGGACGGGCGGCTAGCCAATCCGTTTGGCTGCATGCGATAGCATCGCTTCGCACTTCGCCGTCATGCCGCGAAGGCCTCGTCGACGAGCGTTTGGACACGTTGTTGTGCCGGACCAACCACAGGATGCTCCGATTGCAGGCGCTGAACCCTGTCGCTGAACTCAGCCATGATGTGCGGACGCGCGTTTCACGGCGAGCAATGTCTCTGCCAGTAGGACGCGCATGCTCACGCTCTTCGGGTGCTCGAGGCACTGGTGGATGTTGCCTTCGATGATCTCACGCTCGCGCGCAAGAAAGCCCTTGCTCGGCTGCTCGGTGTCGTACTCGGTGATGGCGGGGTCGTATGGTGCGCCGACGACAGATACCAGCAAGCTTGATGGAGCCTTCGTCGCCGTCCCGGTCCGCCACGTGCCTTCGACTTGGGTTTCGCGCCGCGTTCGCGTATGCTGGGAGCCTCCAGAACACGCGACGATGAACCAGAACGTGATTGCCCCGAAGACCTGTGGGAACTGCGGGGCACGCCTCCTGCCCGACGCCGCACGCTGTGAGTACTGCAGACAACCGGTCGTGTGGGACACCGCGCCGGCCGAGCGTGCTCGTGCTTGGACGCCGAAGGGTGTGACCCTCGTGGCTCTGGTCGCCGCGGGCGTTGCGTCGGCCGTGGTCGTTGTGGTTGGACTCAACCTGGTAAACGCCCTCAAAGGTGCCAGTCCGACAAGTACGTCGAGCGCGCCGGCACGCAATCCGGATCCGCTACCCACGCCACCCACCGTACCGTCTCCGCCGGTGCCCGTCGAAACACCCCTGGCCTCAGCGTCGCGCGACGCGGACGCCGGCGGCTATCTGTCGCGGGAGGTCATTCGGACCATCATGCGCAGGAGCTACTCCGCGCTGCGCGCTTGCTACGAGCGAGGGCTTGCCCGGAACCCGAACCTCAGGGGCAAAGTGACGGTCCATTTCGTGATCGGACTCGACGGTTCCGTCACGAGCGCCACGACACCCGGTTCGACTCTGACGGACAAGGCCGTCCTCGAGTGCATCGCGAGTCGCGTCAAAGCAACGACCTTTCCGTCGCCCCAGGGCGGCACCGTGACCGTCACGTATCCGATTGCCTTCGAGTCGAAGTGAGTTGGTCAGGCGACGCAACGCCGCCCGGTGTGGCTGCTGGTCCCGGCCCTGTCGTTCGGAGCTGTTCTCGTCACAGGCGAACGGTCGGTCCGCGATAACGGGGTAGGGTTCTTCTTGTTGTGGGCTGCCACGGCGCTTGCAGCGAGGACGACCATCGAGGCGCCTTGGATGATCTCGGTTTCGGAGCCAGCCGAACTCGCGTTAGTAGCACGATTCCTGAAATCGTGCTACCACGCCCCGCGCACGCCGACGAAGCGTCCCGACTCATGCTGCCCTGCCCCCGCTACCAGACGGTCCTCCCGCTCCTGCTGTGCTGGGGTTTCTGGGCTGCTGGGGTCCGCGCCGAGGTCGTTGCGCCGAGGGTGCTCGCCGCGCCACCCGCCGCTTGGCCCTCGGGCAAGGCCGAAGCGCATGACGTGGTGGTCCCCGTCGTGCTCACCGTCACGGCCGAGGGCGTCGTGAGCGACGTCGAGATCGAGGCGTCCGTTGGCGGCGAGCTCGACGCTGCGGCGGTCGAGGCCGCTCGGCGCTGGACGTTCCAGCCCGCGCTCCAGGATGGAAGACCCGTGGCCGCGAAAGTCCGCGCCATCGTGCGTTTCTTGGGGGCTCTCGCGGCCAGGGGCTCACGGGAGTCAAAGCCAACCGCCGGTCCACACGGAGCGAACGCCGGCACCGACGACATGCCGCGTCAGCCGAACACGCCGTCCGCGGACGCGCCAGCCCAGCCGATCGACGTAGAGGTCCTCGGCGAGCGTGTGGCTCCGCCGCGCAGCGCTTCCGAGGTAACCCGAACGCAGGCGGTGATCCAGGCCGCCCCTCATCGAACCGGGGGTGATCTGCTCCAGATCGTCCCCGGGGTGTTCATCACCCAGCACAGCGGGCAAGGCAAGGCCTATCAGGTGTTCTATCGAGGCTTCGACGCCGTGCATGGCCAGGATCTCGAGTTTTCCGTCGGCGGCGCGCCGGTCAACGAGGTCTCGAACATCCACGGTCAGGGCTACGCGGACCTGCACTTCGTGATGCCCGAGGTCGTCTCGAGGATCACCGTGCTTCCCGGCAACTACAGTCCCGAGCAGGGTGACTTCGCCGTGGCGGGAAGCATTCGCTACGATCTCGGCTATCGCGAGCCCGGGGTCACGGCCAAAGGAACACTCGGGTCCTTCGGTGAGCGGCGTGTGTTTCTCGCGTATCATCCCGCGGACGCGTCGCCGCGCTCTTTCGCTGCCTTCGAGGCCCAGGCGACGGACGGCTTCGGGCCCGCGCGTGCCGCTCGGCGCACCTCGGCCATTGCCCAACAACTGCTGCGCGCCGGAGACGGACAGCTGCGCCTGCTCGCCACCGGCTACGCGGGCCGCTTCGACTCTCCGGGCGTCGTGCGCCTGCGAGACATAGAAACCGGGGCGATGGGACGACTGGACACCTACGGTGTCAATCAGGGAGGCTTCTCGTCACGCTACCAGCTCGTTGCAGAGTACAGCGGCAGCCGCGAGGGCGCCGGCTGGACGCTGGCGCCGTACGCGGTGTGGCGCGCGCTCGAGCTCAAGCAGAACTACACCGGATCTCTCATCGACGAGAGCAACGGCGACACCGCGCAGCTCATCAACGACTCGATGACGCTGGGGGCGCAGGGTCGCTACCGCCGGCCGGTGCACTGGCTGTCAGAAGACGACGCGATCGAGGCCGGCATGTCGGTACGCAACGATTGGGTCGACCAGAGCCAGCTGGACATCGGTGCCGACAACGGACGTGTGCTCGCGACGATCGTCGACGCGACCATCCGAGCCATGGACGCCGCCGGCTGGGTCGACCTCGCCGTTGTTCCGGTCCAACGCCTCAAGGCGCGCTTGGGTCTCCGGGTCGATGGCTTGGCGTACGACGTCCAGGACCAGACGCCGGCCAGCGAAGCACGCGCAGGAGCCGACCCCAACGCGTTTGCCCGCCAGCTTCGCCCACCGAGTCCCGGGGGTCAAGCGCGCACGGCGATGGGAGCG
Organism: Polyangiaceae bacterium; assembly: GCA_016929495.1. Classification (GTDB taxonomy): domain Bacteria; phylum Myxococcota_A; class Polyangia; order Polyangiales; family Polyangiaceae; genus JAFGIS01. The sequence continues at coordinate 11,866 of JAFGIS010000318.1, forward strand.
CACTATGGTCCCCGAGTGACCCTGGACGGTTCCGTCGCCACGGGACTGCACGCGCTGCTGTCGTACGGCGAGGGATTCCGCTCTCCGCAGGCGCGCAGTCTCGGCGATGGTGAGCGGACGCCCTTCACCACCGTACGCTGCACCGAAGCGGGCGTGCGCTACGCCGGCAAGCGCCTCGGCGCCTCGCTGTCCGCGTTTCGCACGACGCTCACCAACGACCTGGTCTTCGATGCGGCCACGACAAGAAACGAGAGCGTTCCTCCGTCGCAGCGAGTTGGCGGCGCCCTCGAATTCGTGGTGCGTGCCGACTCACGGTTCATCTCGAGCGGCAGCGCGACGTGGACGCGCGCCACGTTCACGCAATCGGACAGGCAGTTTCAATCCGGGGATAGGCTGCCCTACGTTCCCGAGCTCATCATCAGGGAGGACCTCGCGTTCACCCCCGTGCTGGCCACGCTTGCGGGCCGCACGCTCCAGGGAAGGCTCGGTGCGGCGTTGACCGGCATGTTCAACCGGCCGCAGCCATACGGCGAGTTCGGGCACGACGTGCTGCTCATCGACCTGACCACCGAGCTACGTCTGAAAGAGATGGCTCTGGGTGTCGACGTCTTCAACGTTCTCGGCGCCCGCTGGTACGACAGCGAGTTCACCTACAGCGCCAACTGGAACCCCGGCACGACGCCGAGGCTCGTCCCGGAACGCTACGTCACCGTCGGCGCACCGCGAACGCTTCTCGGCACCCTGAGCCTGTTCCTCGATTGAATCGCCATGTCAACGAAAGGAGTCGATTCATGTCCACCTGGCACGCCATCACAGCAACCTTTCTGGTCGGGGCAAGCGCCGCTGGTTGCTCGACGTCGAGCGACGACACGAGCGGCACGACCGGACGCGCTGTCACGCTCGAGACCCACCTCGGCATCCGAGGCGACTTGACTCAGCCCAAGGCCAATGCCCTCGGCTGGGAAGTTGCTCTCAGCCGAGCGTACCTGTCGGTCGGAGCCCTCTACTACTACTCTGGAGACCCGGTTCTCGCGCTCGACGGCACTCCGCGTCACGAACCAGCGAACGCCTGGGCCTGGCTCGCCGGACTGCTCGAGAAACCGGCGTGGGCCCATCCGGGCCACTACATCGAGGGCGCTGCCATGGGGCAGATGCTCGAGCCAGCGACCGTCGACTTGCTCGCCGGTTCCCTCGATCTCGCTGACGGCAACGGCGTGACCGGCGCCGTGAATTCAGCCAAGTTCACGTGGCAATCCCCTCCGCGTGGCGAGCTGGCCTCCAGACTCGACGGCCACGTGGTGCTCACCGAGGGCACGGCGACGCTGGGGAATACGGCGATCCATTTTCTGGCCCAGGCGGACGTGGACGAGGTGCATGACGGCAACGACCAGGCCGAGGTGGCGGGATGCGCCTTTGGATCCAAGCCCGGTGACGTCGGCGTCGAGGTGGACGATGACGGCACCGTCACACTGACGCTCGACCCCAGGGTGTGGTTCGAGCAGGTCGACTTCGCCTACGTCGCACCCGACGCGGCTGACGCGCCCGAGCCGGACGCCGACGGTGTCGTCGACATCGCGGGTACGCTCGCCTGGCAAGGTTTCATTCGCGGCGTCAAGAAGGGCACCGCTTACGAGTTCTCGTACACGAAGTGAGGTGCAAAGATGACCATGACCTACAGACTGGCACGATGCTTGGCTCCTGCGGTTGCTGCGGCTGCCCTGACCGTCGCGTGCGGCACGGACAACGGTACCGGCACGGTCGTCATCACGACCTGGGGCGAGGAATACATCGAGGACGAGCTACCGAGCGACGCGTTCCCGCACGATCACTGGAGCGTCAAGTACTCCAGATTCCTGGTCGTCTATCATGCTGTCACCCTCGCCGACGACGACGGCGACATCGTAGCCGAGCTCGACCATCCGCTCGTCTTCGACATGACGAAGAAGGCGAAAGGAAAGCCGAAGACTCTGGCCACGTTCGAGCTCGAGGCCAAGGCCTGGCCGAACCTGAGCTATCAGCTCGGCCCCATCACCGACGACGCACAGCCCGGGGACCTGGCCACGCGCGATGACGTGAGACTACTTCAAGAAGACGACGCCTCCGTGCACGTCGAAGGGGTCGCCACCTCGCCCGACGGCGTCAACAAATCGTTCAGCTGGAGCTTTTCGCCGGCCACGCTGTTTCAGTCGTGTCATGGCGAACAGGACGGCAAGGAGGTCGAGGGCGTGCTCGTCACCAACGGCGGCACCCAAGAGGTGGAGCTCACCGTCCACGGCGATCACTTCTTCTACGACGACCTGCAGTCCGAGGAGGGTGCGCCGCGCTTCCAGGCGATTGCCGACGCGGACGCCAACGACGACGGGGAGGTTACGCTCGAAGAGCTCGACCGCGTGCCTCTGTACACGATTCCCGCGCAGAAGGGCAGCTACGGCACCGGCGCGCTCGGCAACGTCGACACACTGGGACAGTACGAGCGTACGCTTGCGCGAACCATCGGCCACTACCGGGGCGAAGGCTCGTGCAACTCGAAGGAGGTTGAGCCGTAGTACCCTGTCTCCAAGACAGGGCACATAGGTAGCCACCCGTTTTCTGGTTCAGACGGGGGGGCATTCGCTGCAGAATTCGACAGCCTCGAACGGGAGCGCCCCGAGCCGCGCGAGTGCCTGCGGCGAGTAGGCCAGCGCGAGGCCAGCCGGGTCTCGGTACTCCTCGAGCACGTCCATCAAGCGCTCCGCATCTTCGACCACGTCGTCGGCGACCCGCGGGCTGTCGTTGTACGACGATCCGTCGAAGCCCGGCACATCCCTGAGCACGAGCGCCAACCAGCCCCGCAGCTCTTTGGTGAGCGTCGCCACCGCAGTTCCGCCTTCGCTCATCTCCTTGCGCCAATGGGCCGTGTACTTCATCGCCGCATCGTAGGCGGTGATATAGGCATCGGCCTTGGGCTGGAGCGTGGCCCCGAACGCGGTGATCGCGGGAGATTCAGCGGCACGACGTGCCTGGACGCGCTTGGCGCGCGTAGCCAGACGGCGAAGCTTCCAATTGGGCACCTGGGCCATAGTCGTCCTCCTTGTCGTTGTGGGCGAGGGTCCCCGACCCTGGGCGGGCCCGACCCAGGCGGCAGCCGAGCTTGATCACGGCGCGGGGGCAATAGTCACTTCTTTGCACTGGGCTGGCGAGCGCTGCCAGACGCTGGCGGGCTCGGTGACCGGCCATCGCGCGTCGACAGAGAGGGCGGTTCGTTGTTCGTTGCTGCTGTCCGTCGATCGGGTGGGCGGCCCGGACGTTGATTCACGGAAGGCAGACCAACGGCGAACGACGGGACCCGTTGGAGGTTCCGACCGCGTTCCGCGCACCAGGGCCGCTCTAGTCGCTCTGGCGAGCGTCGGGCACCGACGGCCCGACCTCCACGGCCCCAACAGGCCGAAAACCCATCCACAAAGGATTGACTTGGCACTCGGCGAACACCGCCCATGCTGTCGCGCCTATGTGCGCTCGCCGCTGGTGGAGCCATGGCCGCACCGGATCCATCGGCAGGTCGAAGCCCGTGGTGACGTCGTCCTTGTTCGCCGCCGGCAGCCGGCCGTCATCCTGTGCCCCCCGCAGTGTGCTTCGGATGCGCTCCCACCGGTCCAAGCTGCCGAGCGCATTGTACAGCACGCCCATCTGGCCCGTGCCCTCGTACCACACCCCGTCGTGGTCCGTGTCGAAGTCGAATCCGCCTTGCATGGCGTGGTGCTTCTCGGCGTATGCCACCGCTCTGCGGTACTTCCCCCCGCACCACTCGGGCAACGCCAGCAGGGCCCAGGTCTGCGTTTCGAGGGGAATGACCTTCGTGTACGGAGTCACCCCGTCCGGCAGGGTACCGGACAAAAATGCGCCCCAGTCGTCCCGCCACATCGCTTCCACGAAGCCTCTCGCGCGGGTCGCCCTCTGCTCCCATGCTACATCGTTGGTCAACCGTCCCAGCCGCGAAAACACCACGTACAGAGCCAGGTTATGCTCCGTCGACTTGAAGGTCTCGCTTGAGTGAAAGCGACTTCTTTGGTGAGCTCGGGCTGCTCAGC
>JAFGIS010000319.1 GCA_016929495.1 Polyangiaceae bacterium
CCCCCCAGTCGACGCAGTCGACTGGGGCCCCTCTCCCGCTTCCCCATGTTGCCGCTCTCGCCAGCGCTCGAGCGAACATGGGGCCCATCGCACCCCGTCAGGCGGGGTGCGCCCCACGCTGCGCGTGGGGCCCATTTGCCAAACTGTCACAACTCGACTCAAACGTAATGCATCTCGCTCTTCAAGGTCTGTAGCGGGGCTCCGCCCCAGCCCGACGAGGCATGCTGCGACCTGATGGACTGTGCTGACTCATGCGCCGGAGCCCCGCGTCCACAGTCGAGAGTCGTGAGTCGAGAGCTGAGATGGCCGTCGTCCAGGCTGTCGACTCATGGCTGTCGACTCTCGACCAGAGGCATCAGATCCGTAGGTTGACTCAGACGGAACGACTTCCGTGCCTCACAGATGCCCGTGCCGCGCGGCCGAAGTCTGGCCAGCAGTTGTGCTCCGCCCTACTTGGGTGAGGGGCGTGCCTTTGTGTTCTCCCGTTCCGGTCAAGTTCTCCACGACGATATCGAGCGTCAGCGCGGTGCGCATGGGATTGTTCGGCATCCGCGTGGAGCCTCCTTGGGCCGATGAGGTTCGTCTCGGGTCGCCCATCGAGTATCGGTATGGATACCTCGAACCCGTACCATCCCGAACGGCCGAAATCCCGATTTCGAGCCGTAGTGGCGTCGACGTTCGGGCTATTTCTCGTACTCGACACGAAGCGCGTTCACTGTTGCGAGCCAGCGTGACGTAGCCTACAATCGATGGTTCATACGGGGCTTCGGCTTACAATGGCAGGCCAGCCCGGGTCGCGTAGCAGGTGGATCGTGAGCATCGACGTTGCGTCACATGAAGTCGCTCTCCGGCCGATTCGGGAACGACCGGAAGCATCAGTCGCTCGCGTCCGACCCGCCGTCGAATGCCCGGTTGGAGCAGAACGTGCCGCACCGCCGCAATTGAATCGCAGGGTGACCACGGACGCCGCGATTCACCGCGAAAGTCCGCCCCGTCCACCCGCAGCATGATGAGGTCCGCAGCATGAGCAAATCGCTCTCTTCTCTCAGAACGGTCCAGCCAAAACTTCGCATGATCGCCAACGGCAGCTCGACCGTCAACATCATCCGCGCCGAGTACTGCAGCGCGCTCGTCGTTCCTTCGGCAGGCGCGAGCCGGCGCTTCGAGCCAGTGCGAAACAAGGGCGCAATGCCCAAACCGAGGAGCGCCCTCCGACTGGCCAAACGCGGGAGGCTCGGGAAGGCCAACGCACCGAAAGACGTGGCTGCGCACGTGTTCGTCCAGCTGGCGAAGCCCACCGACAAGGTGACGGGGAGCGGCATGAAGGAGACGGCCCGGCACGGCGCCCTGGCAACGGCCAGAGTCCCCCTGGACAAGATTGGCTGTCTGGTCGGCAAGACCGTTCGCGTCGAGCTGGCGGAGACGCTGGTGGATCCCGCGCCTGTGGTCCGGGATTCATCGCCGCCCGCGCCGACGCGGCGTGACTTCGGCAGGCCTGCCCTCCACCACGACGGCAAAGGGGTGCTCGTGGGCATCATCGACGTCCAGGGCTTCGACTTCGCCCATCCCGACTTTCGAGACGCCGGCGGCGACACGCGCTTCGTCGCGATCTGGGACCAGGGCGGAACCAATCGCGCCCCGCCCAGAGGCTACGACTACGGGTCGGAGCTCACGGGGGAGATTTTGAACCGAGCCCTGCGCGCCTGCGGGACGGCTGGCGCGGCCGCCACCGACCTCGAGCCGCAATCGCAGCAGGCTCCGGGGTCCCATGGCACGCATGTTGCGAGCATCGCCGCGGGCAACCGGGGGGTCTGCCCCAAGGCGGATATCGCCGCCGTGCTGATTTCGATGGCCGAGGGCGACGCAGAGGGGCGCCGGTCCTTCTACGACTCGACCCGGCTCATCCACGCTGTCGAGTATTTGATTGCACTGGCCGAGCAACGCAACCAACCCCTGACCATCAACGTGAGCCTCGGCACGAATGGTCACGCCCACGACGGCTCCAGCGTGCTCTGCCGATGGCTCGACTCGCTGCTGACGACTCCCGGACGCTGCCTTTGCGCGGCTGCAGGGAACGCGGGACAGGAGCGGGCCGAGCACGAGGGAGACTACGGCTTCATCATGGGACGCATCCATACGAGCGGACGGGTCCCCGCGCGCGGCCTCACGGCGGACATCGGTTGGCTCGTCGTCGGAAACGGGGTCGCCGACATCTCCGAGAACGAGCTCGAGATCTGGTACAGCTCCCAGGACAGATTCGCCGTCTCCGTGCGTCCCCCGGGCGGCGATTGGATCGGGCCGATCGAGCCGCAAATGTTCGTGGAGAACCGCGAGCTCGACGACGGGACCTTCGTCAGCATCTACAACGAGGTCTACCAGCCGTCCAACGGCGACAATCTGATCGGCATCTATCTGTCCCCGCTGCTCTCCCGGTACGGCGTTGCCGGAGTGAAGGGCGGCGAGTGGACCGTCCGACTGCACGGGCGCGAGGTGCGCGACGGGCGCTACCACGGTTGGATCGAGCGCGACGACCCCCGTGACATCGGGCCGATCGGGGCGAAGGAAGCGTGGAGCTTCCCATCCTTCTTCACCGAGACGTCGAACGTCGACGACTCGAGCATCAGCTCGCTCGCCTGCTCGCACTTCGTCATTGGCGTCGCGAATCTCGACGAAGCCAGGGACAAGATCAATATCTCGAGCAGCCAGGGGCCGACGCGTGACGGACGCTCGAAACCGGATCTCGCGGCACCTGGCACCGACATCGTCGCCGCCAAGGCGTTCTCGGGATCCGATGACCTATGGATCAGCATGACGGGCACGAGCATGGCGAGCCCCTTCGTCACCGGAGTCGTCGGCCTGATGCTCGCGGCGCGGCCGGACCTGACGGCGGCCCAAGTCCGCGGTATTTTGCGTCGCACCGCTCGGCCCCTGCCCGGGGCGGACTACCAATGGCAGGACGACGCAGGGTTCGGCATCATTCAACCGGCCGGGGCCATCGAAGAAGCCGTCGGTTTTTCGCTGACGAAGGACGCAACCCGATGAAACTCCAGGTCTTCCGCTCCGGCAAGGGTGACTGCCTGCTGCTCACGAGTCAGGACGGCAAACGACTGCTCGTCGATGGCGGCGTCAAGGACTCGTTCCGGGACTACGTCGCACCGGCGCTGAGCGCGCTGAAGCCCGCACGGGTCGACGCCGTCTGCGTGTCGCACATCGACGACGACCACATCGGCGGTGTGCTCGAGCTCTTCGAGAACCTGGTTGCTTGGCGTGTCCACGACTATCAGTCGAAGTCCGGAAACAAGAAACACCGGGCGCCCCGGGTTCCCCGCCCGCCCGCGGTGAAGGAACTCTGGCACAACGCCTTCCATGAAACCATCGCAGAGAACTCCGGTGAGATCGAGGAGATGCTCGCCGCGGTTGCGAACGCCTTCGTCGACGCGCCGAAAGAGCTCGCCGCCCTCGGCGCTCGCCACGACGGACTCGCGACGAGCGTGCGCCAAGGCCTCGTCCTCGCCCGGCGATCCAGGGTCGCTGAGCTCGGCGTGAAGGTCAACGCACCGGCCAAGGGAAAGCTGATGCTCGTGCGCGAGGGGCAGGGCGCCATTCGGCTGGGAAAGATGCGCCTACACGTGATTGGTCCTCAACCCTCGGACCTAACCGATCTTCAGAAGGAGTGGAACGTCTGGCTCCAGCAGCACCGCAACGCGTTGGTCGACATCCGGCGCAAGGCAGCGCGGATCGAGAAAGGGTTCCACAATGCGGCGCAAGGCCTCGTGGAGAGCCAGGCTGCCATCCTGGCAGGGTTGCGCGACTTCGTGCACGGGAACGAGCAGGCTCTTGCCGCCGCGTCCGCGAAGCGTCTCGGCCAGCGCCAGAAGGTCACGACGCCGAACCTCGCATCGCTGATGCTTCTCGCCGAGGAAGGGCGTCGAAAGGTCCTGCTCACGGGCGACGGGCACGCGGACGACGCCCTCGAGGGATTGCGCGCCGTGGGCAAGTTGAATGGGCGGGGTGTCCACTTGGACGTGCTCAAGGTCCAGCATCACGGATCCGAATACAACATGACCGAGGATTTCGCCAAGACCGTTACCGCTGACCACTACGTGTTCTGCGGCAACGGCTTTGCCACGAACCCGGAGCTCGAGGTGATCGACGTCCTCGTGAGCAGTCGTCTCAGCGGCGCAGGGCCAGCCCGTCCCTTCAAGCTCTGGTTCAACGCGAACCCGGCCGAGCGGAGCCGATACCAGGCGCACATGAAGAAGGTGAAGCAACTCGTGGACAAGCTGGTGCGAGACAATCCGCGCGTGACGGCGGAGTTCATTGCACCGGGGGCGTCGAGTTTCGGGGTGATCTAGTCTGTCTTCTGGATCACGGCCCCGATTTCGGGCGCCCTGTTCGAGCTGCCGACAGACGGTGCGTATTTCGGGAGACTCGAGCACGAACACCAGCGCGCCCATAGCGTACGCGGACGGGCGTCCAGCAGGGACGCGCTCGTCCACGCGATGGGTGCTGGTTTCTGCGTTCTGCAGCGTTGGTCCGCCGGACCGGACGCGTGCGTCTCGGCCCGGCTTCGACTACGCTGTCGGCCATGCCTTCACCTGCCCGCTGTCGTGACGCAGCAGCCGCGCTGGTCACGCTGCTCGGCGCAGCCGTGCTCGCCGTGACCGGCTGCGCAGCAGCGCAACAGAACACGGGTTCCCGCGTGGACCGAGAGCGCGACATCAGAACCCGCTTCTCCCAGAACCAGTTCTGTCCCGAGCCTGAGGTATACGTCACCGGGGACGGATCCAACTTCGAAGCGACCGGATGCGGCAAGAGCGCCCGGTACTCGTGCTTCGAACCCACCGATCCGTCCAACGAGGCCGGCTTCGTCTGCTCGGATAGCGCCCGGACGCCCTGGCGCGGCCAGCAGGAGCAGCGTCCACGCAGTCTCAACCACCCGGAGCAGGTGCCGCCGGGTCCGGTGCGGCGGCCGTAGAGCACCGAGTATTGCAGGAGTCTGGGCCATTCGAGTCGATCAGGTCGGGGCCCGCGCGAGGGGAAGTCGGTCACGACAGTCGCATCTTGTGGTGGGGCTTTGCCCCCGAGAGGCACCATGCTGCCAGCGCGAGGCAACGGCTTGCCGTGGGGACGTCGCAGCGGGCGGTGATGGGCGTTCGGGCTCAAGTAGCCGTCAGTGTCCCGGAACATCCGCATCTCGATGATCCGAAAGCTCACGACCGCTGTCCCGTTCGCCAGCGCAGCAGCCAGACCCAGCCGGCGGCCACGGCAGCGATCAGAGCGCCGTATTGCAGCACCGTGAGCCCCACGTAGCGCGGATCGGAATGCCGCCCGATCGCTTCGAGATCACTCGGCTTGGCCTGGGAGTTCTTCTTCCGCGGCTTTGTCTTGTTGGGCCTCAGAAGGGCCTGGGGCTCGCGGGCCATCGTCATCCAGGCCGTGCCCTCTGCTCTGATGCACATCGGCAAGCCGTGGCTCGAGGTCCTTGCCTCGTTTCCGGCGGCGCTCTTCTTCGGCATCGTGGCCTATCGCACGAACTCCATCGTGCCCGGCCTGCTGCTGCACCTCTGGGTGGCACTCGTCGTCAACTTGGGCTGTGTGTTCTGGCCATTGTCCGGGTGACGGACCTCCCCGACAGGCATCATGCCACCGGCGCGAGGCAACGGCCTGCCCTGGGGACGAAACCCTCCGCCTCGAAGAAGCAACCGCGCGCCTCCGAAAGACAACGCCGTGCCTGTCAGAGGCAAGCCTTTGCCACCGGGAGGCAACGCCGTGCCTGCCGGACCCAATGCCTTGCCTGTCGGAGCCAATGCCTCTGCCTACCGGAGGCAACGCCGTGCCTGTCAGA
>JAFGIS010000320.1 GCA_016929495.1 Polyangiaceae bacterium
AGCGGCTATCTGGCGGCCTTCCCGGCTACCGTCTTCGATTGGGTCGAAGGCAAGTCCGCGAACAACGACGGGATCGTGGTCCCCTACTACACGGTCCACAAGATCATGGCCGGGCTGCTCGACGCGTACCGCTACCTCGGCAACCAGCAGGCGCTCGAGGTGGCGAGCAAGATGGCCGACTACTTCCAAGCGCGACTGGCTGCGCTCAGCTCGGATCAGATCGAGAAGACGTTCCGCACCGACGGAAGCAAGAACCCGCAGAACGAATTCGGTGCGATGAGCGACGTGCTTTCGGAGCTGTCCGCCGACACGGGCGAACAGAAGTACCTCGAGACCGCCAAGATCTTCAACCGCTCCTGGTTCATGACGCCGCTGGCCGCCGGGGAAGACCGCCTGCAGGGCCTTCATGGCAACACACACGTAGCCGAGGCGCTGGGCATCGCCCACACCGCCAACCTCAGCGGCGATTCGACCAGTATCGAAGCGTCCGAGAACTTCTGGAAGCTCGTCACCGAACAGCATTCGTTCGTGATCGGCGGTAACTCGTTCCACGAATGGCTCGACAAGGGCGGTGTGGAAGCCGGCCCGTCCATCGATGACGGCAAAGTCCTCCCTGCGACGACCGCCGAGACCTGCAACTCGCACAACATGCTCAAGCTCACGAACACCTTGTTCGAGAGGAGCCCACGCATCGACTACGCGGACTACTACGAGCGCACCCTCTACAACCACATTCTGGCCACGATCGCACCGGACACCGGTCAAATGACGTACTTCACGCCGATGTACGGCCATTTCCGGACCTACATGAACGGCACGTACTGCTGCACCGGCACCGGCATAGAGAACACGCCGCGCTACAACGAGGGCATCTACTTCAAGAGCGGCAATTCCCTCTGGATCAATCTCTACATCCCGAGTGAGATGACCTGGGAAGAGACAGGGCTCACGATACGACAGGAAGGCAATGCCGCTGCCGGTGAACCCGTGACGATCACCGTCGCGGAAGGCGGCGCTGCGACACAGGCCACGCTCAACCTGCGTATTCCGTTCTGGGTTTCGGGACAGCCGACGCTGACGGTCAACGGGAGTCCGGTCGAACCGTCACCCGACGCTTCCACGTACGTTCCGGTCAGCCGCGCCTGGAACGTCGGCGACGTCATCGCCCTCACGCTGCCTACCTCGCTGCGACTGGAACATGCGAAGGACGTCTCCTCCATGGTGTCCGTGTTCTACGGCCCCATCTTGCTGGCCGGCGAGTTGGGCAGCGCCAACATGCCGAACGATTTCGCCGACAAGGACGCGTACTTGAGCACCGCTCCGGCTACGGTTCCCAAGATTGCCAGCACTTCGACCGATCCGGCTGATTGGCTCGAGCCGGTTGCCGGCGCGGCGCTGGCATTCGAGGCGCATGATGCGGGCGCGGCTACGGGGATCACGTTTCGGCCGCTCTACGACGTGCACCACGAGCGGTATTCGGTGTACTGGCCGTTGGAGGCTCCGGCACAGTAGCGCAAGTGGTTGGATCACCCACCTCGAGCGATCCGCCTCCGACGAAATTGTTCAGGCGTGAGCTATTCGTGCACGCTCGGGTATCTTCTCACTGATGGCTCTGCCCCAGAAGCAGCCTGCCCTCCTGCCGACCGCGGATACGCTCGGCGACGCCGAGCTGGTGGAGCGCGCTCTGCAGGGTGACCGCTGGAGCCGGGACATGCTGTACCGCCGCCATGCGCACTATCTGCTGGCCATCTCTGCCCGACTCCTGTCGGACCGCAGTGAGGGCGAGGAGGTCGTTCAGGACACCTTCGTCGTGGGCTTGGAGCAACTGGGCACTCTGCGTGAGCCGGCAGCGCTGCGAGGCTGGCTGGCCCGGATTGCGGTCAGCCTGGTTCGACGTCGCTTGCGCAGGGCCAGGCTGCTGCGTTTCCTGGGTCTCGATCGCAGTCCCGACGACGCGACCTTGGCAGCGCTTGCCGCCCCGGAGCTCGGTCCAGACGACCGTGCGGAGCTCGCGCTCGTCGACCGGGTGCTCCGTCGTGTGCCGGCCAATCTGCGCATCGCCTGGATGCTGCGTCGCGTCGAGGGGCTTGCTCTGGCTGAAGTGGCGTCCATATGCGCGTGTTCACTCGCGACGGCCAAGCGTCGCATCGGTGCTGCGGACGCCGAGGTCGCTCGCCACGTGTCTTTCCAAGAGGGAAGCTCATGAGCCAGATGCGATTCCCGCTCAAGGATCACCTTCAGGATCCGGTGGATGAGGCCGCCTTGCACCGGATTGCAGAGCGGATCCGTTCGCGCGGTCGAGGGCGCGAGCATCGCCGGTACTCGCCGTTCGTTTGGGTCGGCGTGACAGCGGCCGTCGGCGTGACCATCGCGGCTTTGCTGTTCATACGCCGCGATGCCGGGCCCCTGGCGTTTGCCGACGGTCGAGAGCTCGTGGCCGTGGATGCGGGGGGAGCAGCAAGAGAGATCGCTCTATCCGACGGCTCGCGCATCCGGCTCTCGCCGGGTGCGCACTTCGAACCCCTCGAAAGCTCGGGCGAAAGCTTCACCGCCATTGTCACGCAGGGCCGCGCCGACTTCGACGTGCGCCCCGGCGGACCGCGCCACTGGGTCATCGAGTGTGGCTTGGCCACGGTCGAAGTGGTTGGGACCGCGTTCGCCTGCGACCGTGGGCCTGGCCGTTTGCGCGTGGTGGTCAGCCGTGGTGTGGTTCTGGTGCGCGGTGACCGCGTTCCTGACCGAGCGCGTCGCCTTTCGGCCGGCGAGACGCTGGAGGTGGCGGGCGGCACGCCGGGTCCCACACCTGTTGCCGTCGGCACGGTTGCCGCCCCCGTCCTGCCGGAACAGGTCGGCCCAGTCGCCCCAGAACCGGCTTCGGCGATGGCGCACCGAACAGACGGCAACTCCGGCGCGCACCTGGCTTCGGCCCGAACCTGGCGGGATCTCGCGCGCCGTGGTCGCCATGGCGAGGCATTCGCGGCTTTGGGCAGCGAGGGACTGCGGCGTGAATCGAAGCAGCTGGGCGTCAACGATCTGCTGGCTCTGGCCGATGTGGCTCGGCTCTCCGGGCATCCCGCCGAGGCGGTGCTGCCACTGGAGCGCATACTGAACGACTTCGCGAGCGATGCGCAGGCGCCGCTCGCGGCCTTCACCTTGGGGCGTCTACAGCTGGATTCCTTGGGCCACGCCCACGCTGCGGTCTCGGCATTCCGCAAGGCGCTCGCTCTCGGCATTCCGCGCAGCCTGCGCGAGGACGTACGCGCCCGGCTGGTGGAGGCCTATGCCAAGAGCGGCGACACGGGTGCCGCACAGCGGGCAGCGGATGCTTACCACGAGGAGTACCCCAACGGCCGCTACACACGAGCCATTGTAGGCTGGCTCCATCTCCGGTGAGCACTCGAGCGAGCCCCCCGCGGGCGCCTGGTTGGCATTGCCTCAGACTCGCCGCGCAGGTCGTCGCGCTTCTGGCCGTCGGACAGGCTTCGGCCGCTTCCGTGGCCGCGCCGCCAGCGTCCGACACGAAGTCCGTGGTCGTGGTGGCTCCGCAATGCAAGACCGAATCGTTCCGGCCGGAGGCCTTCGTCGATTCCCTTCGGGTGGAGCTGGCCGGCAGTGGGCTATCCTGCTGTACGCTCGCTCGGCCCGAAGCGGATACGGGGTCGGTCCCTTCGCTGCGCGTTCGGATCGAGCTCGTTCCTTGTACGACTGACGCAGACCGGGTACAGGTTGCCGTCCATGCGCCAGAGGATCCGCGCATGGTCGCGCGCGAAGTGTTCCTCGCGGATGTGGAGCGAGTGGCGCGACCGCGAGCCCTGGCCTTGGCCGTAGCCGAGCTCATTCGGTCGCGTCGGCAAGACGTGCGAGGCACCGTCCCACAAACCACTCTGGCTCCGGCCCCGCGCTCTGTGCCGTCCATCACGCCCTTGCCGTCGAAAGCTGCTCAGCCGGTCGCCGTCTCGGTCCGTGTCGAGGCTGAGGCGCGGCGCTTTCCCACGCGCGAGACGACGACGTGGGGAGGGCGAGCAGGACTGACGGCCCGTTGGAGCACGCTCTACGCGGAGTTCGATTTGGGCGGCAGCTCTGCCCGCGCGCAGGACGCGCTCGGTGACGTTACTCTGCGCAGCGCGAGCGCGGGTCTTGGCTTGGGGCCGCGGTTTGCGCTTCGGCCTGCCATCGTCGACCTCGGGCTACGCGCCGAGCTCGGGTGGGCCTGGATCCGTGGCGAGCCTGCGCTGCAAGACGTGCGGGCTGGTGGCGGTTCAGACCTGACTTCCAGCGTGGGGCTCCGTTGGTCGCTCGAGCTACCGGCTCGAGCCATGATCCGGCCCCGTCTCGGACTGGAAGGTGGGGGTGTGATTCGCGCCATGGAGGGCGAAGCCAACGCCGAGCCCGTGGTCGGAGTCGCGGGCTACTATCTGCTTGCCGCCGCGGGAATGGCGATTTCGCTGTGAGCTGCAACCATGGACGTATTCGGTGTGAGCTACTTCGTGCGCTCGGAAGGTGCTTGCAGGAGACTGAAGATACCCTTCATCGTGGTCGCCGTCGGTCTGGGTAGCGTTGTCGTTGCTGGCAGTGGCTGCTCCAGGACAGTGAATGCGCTTTCTCGCGACAGCACGGCGGGGCAGGGCGGACGGGCAGGTGCGGCGGGCGCGCAAGGCGGTTCGGGGGCAGGCGGGCTGCCCGGTGGTTCAGGAGCGGGCGGCGCCGCGTCCAATCCCAACACACGGAGCTGTCCCAGTCTGCCCGCTGGCCCGACGGGCGTCGCGCCGCTACCAACCCCGGCTCAGGTCGCCTACCAGCGGACGGAGCTGGCAGCCTTCATTCATTTCGGCTTGGGCACGTTCGACGGAACCGAGTACGGAGACTCCTCGGTGGATGCACCCTCGCTCTTCGTGCCGACCGATTTCGACGCCGCCGAGTGGGTGCGCGCGCTCAAGGATGCCGGCTTCGGGCAAGTGATGCTCACGGCCAAGCACGCCACGGGGTTCTGCCTTTGGCCGTCGGCGTACACGGACTACTCGGTCAGCGGCAGCCCATGGAAAGACGGCCAGGGAGATGTGGTCAAGGAGTTCACGGACGCGATGCAGGCGGCCGACATGAGAGTCGGCCTCTACCTGTCGCCCTGGGACGAGCACTATCCGAGTCCCAATGTGGACAGCCCCGACGACGCGGGCTACGAAACGTACTTTCGAAGCCAACTCACCGAGCTACTGACCCGGTACGGGCCCGTGTACGAAATCCTATTCGACGGATACAACGCGCCCAGGTCGCTCGACTGGCAGGGGATCGCAGAGCTCGCCAAAGGACTTCAGCCCGACGTGCTCGTCTGGATGGGTCCGGAGATCGCCACGACCGGTGCCGAGCTGCGCTGGATCGGCAACCAGCGTGGAGAAGCGCGTCGCTCGACCTCCAGCGTCGGAGATGTGCCGGGTGACGGGCCCTCGAACGTGTGGTATCCGCCCGATGCGCCCGTGTCGGTTCGCGCCCCCAACTGGTTCTGGCACCCGGACGACACGGTCATGTTGCTCGAATCATTGCAGACGATCTACTTCAACACGGTCGGCAGGAACACCACCCTCCTCCTGAATGTTCCGCCGGCGACCACCGGGCAGTTCGACACGCCCGATGTCGAGCTACTCCAGCAGTTCGGAGCTTGGTACTCGTCGCTGTACACGACGAACCTCCTCGAGGGACAGCCGGCAACGGCCGACTCGAGCTGGGCGAACACCGGCTTCGAGGCAGCCAAAGCCCTTGATGGCGATATCTGCACCTACTGGGCTGCGCAGAACGGCACCACGTCGGCGCGGCTCGAGGTGACTCCGGCCTCGCCCATCACCTTTCAAGTCATTAGCATTCGTGAGCCCATCGAGCTCGGAGAGCGGGTGACGGGCTACCACGTCGAGATCCAGCAGACCGGCACGTGGAACCAGACCCCCTCGGACGCGTCCGGCGCACAGATCCGGGGCAGTGTCATCGGTCAACGCCAGCTCTGGCGGCTCGATTCGACGACGGCCGATGCCATTGCGCTGGTCATCGATTCGGCAAGAGACGTTCCCGCGATCGCCGAGTTTGGGGTGTACTGAGAGACACGACCGCAGCGGTCCTCGAAACGCGGACACGGCGGCCCGGTTTTTGGGACGCACAGCCGGGTTTCGAGCCTGCATTGCGCTGGGCAATTGGCCGATTGTGGCCACAAATGGATCCTGCCTCGAACATTCCGATCATCATCGGGTCCATCCCCGGCTCGGGCCCCCGAATGGGGACGGTCCGCTGTGTGATATCCTACGTCAAGGACCATCCAAGAATGAGCATGACCGCGGTCTTCTGCCGACCCAAGTTCGCTATTTCGGTACTGCTGCTTGGCGCCGTGACCATCTTCCCAGCGGCCTCCCGCGCGGACAATCCCATCGTGCAGACCAGCTACACCGCCGACCCCGCTCCCATGGTGTACGAGGGCAGGCTGTACCCGTACACGACGCACGACGAGGACGTCACGGTGAACGACTTCTTCACCATGAACGACGGGAGAGTGTGCAGGGGACCGGCGGAATCGTCGGTGGCAGCGCGGGTAGAAGCGCGACCGGCGGCAGAGGCGGGTCGACGGCGGGCACCGGCGGCTCGGGGAGCGGCGGCCGCTCAGGCGGGGCAAGTGGTGGGAGCGGCGACGAGACTGGGGGCGTGGGCGCAGCGGCTGGCAGCGGCGGCAGCGGCACGCCGAGCGGCGGCAACGGCGGCTCGGACGCGGAGGTCGGGGGTCACTCCGGCGGCTCCAATCCCGGCAGTGGCGGCTCAGAGGTTGGTCACTCCGGCGGCGTAACCGGCGCCGTCGGCGCCGTCGGCGGCGCGGTGGCCAGCGGTGGACTAGCAGGCGGCGCCGGCAGACTGATTGGCGCTCTGGCGCCGCTCGGTCGAGATGAGAGCGTTGGCAGCAGCTGCGCTCACATAGAGAACTCAGGCTGCATCCATCGCATATCGGGAGCCTTGACGCCGCAGTACAGGAATACCCCAGCCTGCGGCACAGGCTGGTTCAGTCACCCGCGGACCCCAATTCGCACATCGCGATCATGGCAATCGGGTGTTTCCGCACCTAGGGTTAGGTATCTACTCAAGCGGACCACCGTGGGGCCACGCGAAATAAGGCGATGGTTCGCGTTCGCCGTTTCCCCCAAGGAAGGTAGCATGACTCCCAACCGATCCGTCTACAACATGGTCGTCGCGTTTGCGATGCTCGGCGGTGCCTGTTCGTCGAGCAGCACCGACTCGTCCAACGCGTCTGGCGGCGCGCCCGCAACGGGCGGGGCATCCACAGGGACTGCCGGCAGCGGAGGAACGACAGCGTTAGGGGGAGTGCCCGGCTCCGGTGGCCAGCCGGTAACGGGCGGAGCCACCGCTGCCGGTGGTTTGCTCAACACGGGCGGAGCCACGTCCGCGGGTGGCACGATCGCGACCGGAGGCCAGCCGGCGACCGGTGGCACCCCTGCGACCGGCGGCACGACGCCGACAGGAGGCCAGCCGGCAACGGGAGGTAGCAGCGCTACGGGCGGTCGCGCTGGCAGGGGCGGCACGACCGCCGCTGGCGGCACGATGGCTACGGGTGGCCAGTCGCCAACGGGCGGCACCCCTGTGACCGGCGGCACGACGACCGAAGGCGGCCAGCCGCCAACGGGGGGCGCGACCGGCTCGGGCGGCGCGACCAGCTCGGGCGGTGGTAGCGGCGAGGCGGTGCCGAGCGCGGGGTGCGGCAAGACGTCGACGATAACGTTCGAGTCGGTTCCGGGCGAGTCGGGGACGGCCGTAGGCACCGGCGAAGGCGGCTATGTCAGGATCCAGAGCGGCGGACAGTCCCGCGGCTTCGCGATGAGGCTTCCCGACAACTACGACAAGAACAAGCCCTACTGGTTGATCTTCGGGTTTCACTGGAATGGTGGCAACTCCAAGGAAGTCGACACCGGCGGAAGCAATGGGTACATTTCTGCCCATTTCGGCCTACAGAAACTGTCGAACAATGGCGCGATCTTCGTCGCGCCCGATGGGCTCAACGCCGGCTGGGGAGGAGACAACCTGCCGTTCGTCGACGACATGGTCAAGCTGATCGAGGACAACTACTGTGTCGACACGACGCGCCTGTACGCCAACGGTTTCAGCTACGGCGGCGGCATGAGCTACGCCATCGCGTGCGCCCGCGCCAAGGTCTTCCGTGCGGTCGCGATCTACGAAGGCGCGCAGCTCAGCGGGTGCGAAGGCGGCAACGACCCCATCGCGTACTGGCAGATGGCTGGCACCACGGACAATACATGTACGATCAGCATGGCAACACCGATGCGCGACAAGTTCGCCAAGAACAACGGCTGCACCATCCCCGCAACCGAGCCGCCCCGGCCGAACTCGATTTCCGATCCGCACATCTGCACTGACTACACCGGATGCTCGAGCGGGCATCCCCTGCGTTGGTGCGTGCATCCCGCAGGTCACGGCAACGCCATCGTGGATGGCACCGCTGACCTGTACAACTCGTGCGCCACGCCTCCCAAGACCTGCTCGGACTCGTGCCCCTGTACCTGGGTCCCGGCAGACGTGTGGTCGTTTTTCACGTCGTTGTAGACGACCGCTGCAGCGGAAGAGATCGTGAGATGGCTATCGGCCGGCGGGCGGGAGAGTGAGCCACTTTCCCGCCAAGCTACACCTATGGGCCTGGAAGGTGATGTTGGCCCACGGTGTCTAGGTCCGAACCATCCACCCAAGTCGTGCTCCGGCTGGTCCACAGTGATGAGCCGAAGCCGACACTGGACGACATCTACCGACGCTACTGCCGGTACGTGGCTGGAATCATAGTGCGCCTCGACGGTCGCGCGGCCGAGGTGGATGATCTGGTCCAGGAGGTTTTCGTGGAGGCGGCGGCAGGCGTGGCGCGTCTGCGCGAGCCCGAGGCGGTCAAGGGCTGGCTCGCCACCATTGCGGTGCGCAGGGTCCGGCGGCACCTGCGGCTGCGACGGGTGTGGCGGCTGTTGGGTCTGGACCGCGACGCCAGTCAGGCCGGGCTGATCGATCCGGCGGCGTCTCCCGTGGATCGACTGCTGCTGCGCGCTGTGTATCGCGTGCTCGACGACATGCCGACCGAGGATCGCCTGGCCTTCGGTCTGCACGTGATCGAAGGCGAAACCCTGGATGCAGTCGCGAAGCTGTGCGGCTGCTCGTTCGCGACGGCCAAGCGGCGCGTGTCCCGTGCGCAGCGCCGCATCGAGGAAGAGCTGTCCGATGTCTAGCAGCCAGGATCTCATGCAGCGGATCGCCAGCGCTGGCGCACGGATGGATCCTGGCTTGTCGGGCCGGGCCATCGAACGTCTGATCGCAGGCGCGCGTCAACGGCGTCGCCGCCGCAGGGCGCGGCGAATGGCTCTGGCGGGCGTCGGGGCTTGCGCGTTGGTTGTCACGCTGGTGATGATGGCCCATCGCCGACTTGGGGCACCCGAGCCAGTGCTCGCGGCCAAACCCCAACCGCCGGTGTTGCCGGTCGCTGGCAGGGTCGTACGCCTGGCGGATGGCTCGACTGCCACGGCGCTCGACCCCGCGACCGAGATCGCCGTCGCCGAGGACAAGAACGATCACGCGGCGCTGGTGCTCACTCGTGGTCGAGGCCGCTTCGACGTCAAGCCGAGGCCCACTCGCGCCTTCGTGGTGCACGTCGGCAACGTCACCATCACCGTCATGGGCACTCGGTTCACCGTCGAGCGCGTCGCGGATCGCGTCGGCGTCGCCGTCGAGCGCGGTACCGTCCGGGTCGATTGGGGCGTGGGCTCGGCCGTCCTGCAGGAAGACGCCAGTGGCTGGTACCCACCGCTGATGATCAGCGGACCGGGCGACCGCAGCTCCTCGCAGGACCCAACAGCGCGTTCGCGAACTGCGCCGTCCGGCACGCCATCGCTTGCCCCCTCGTCCTCTCCCGCTGCGGCCAAGAGAGAAACCGCCGGGGACCTGCTGGTCGCCGCGGACAATGCGCGCCTCTCCGGGCATGGCGAGCAGGCGGAGAAGCTGCTGCGCCGGGTGCTGCGCGACCATCGGAACGATTCGCGCGCGCCATTGGCCGCTTTCACCCTCGGCCGGATGCTACTCAGGGAGCTCGGGCGTCCGACCGAGGCTGCGGCAGTCTTCGCGGACGCTCGCCGGCTTTCGCCCCGTGGTCCGTTCGCCGAGGATGCCCTGGCCCGTGAGGTCGAAGCCCATAGACGGGCCGGTGCTGTTGCGCTGGCACGCTCCCGCGCCGAGGAGTACCTACGCCTCTATCCCAACGGCCGACGCGCAGTGACCGTGAGAGCGATGGGCGGAATCGAGTGAAGTGCCAGCCATGGTACCGCAGTGTCGTCGGCGCAGCCTGGGGCTTCACTGGGGCCGTTGCGATGGTGGCTCCGACCCATGCTGAAGAGCTTGGGTCCGCGGGTGACGGCCGTTTCGCGCTCGAGGTCAAAGCGTGTCCTACGGTGTCCACCCAAAGCATTCGCCTCATCCTCGGCATTGAGATCGGCGATCTGTTGCTCGGGGAAACCGAACGCGTGCCGGCCGGTGCTGACCGTCTGACCATCCGTTGCGCAGGCAACTTCGCCTGGATCGAAGCTGCCGGGCCGGCGGACAAAGCGCCGTTGGAGCAGCTCCTACGGCTCGATGACTTCCCCGGTGATGCAGTTCCTCGGGCTCTGGCGCTGGCCGGTCTCGAATTGCTGGCGGCCCGAAGCTCGATCGTACGCGAGCGCATGGTCGGCAAAGGCAACGCAGCGCCACCGCCGCGGTCCGAGCCGAGTCGAAGGTCCGCGGTGCCAGCCTCGAAGGTAGCAGCACCGGAGTTGAAGTCGCGCTCCGCGGTGTCCAAACGCGAAACGCGCATCGGCTTGGCTGGGAGCTGGCGGCTTTTTCTGGTCGAGCACGGGCCTTCTGCCTGGGGTGGACAGGTCCAGGCCAGCACGACGCTCGGCCGAATGTGGCAACTCACGGTCGACGGCGAGGTTGCCGGCGGCAGCAACGAGGTGCGCCAACTCGGCAGTACGAGCGTCTTGCTGCTCTCGTGCGGAGCCACGTTCGGCGTGCGTTCCGGGGGCAACCAGCTCGGCGCGAGCCTAGGTCTCGGGGGACGCGTCGGGGGCGTCCGCCTGTCGGGAACCAGTGCCGACCCGGCAGCTGTATCTGCCGCGACCGTGTGGCGTCCGTGGGGCGGTCCGACGTTGGCCGCCAGCCTGTTGGGTGGATTCGGGCGGCTCGCCCTGACTTTGGGCGCCGAAGCGGGGCAGTCGTTGCTCGCGCCCGAGGGACAGGCGGATGGTATGACGGCGATTTCCATTCGCGGTGCGTGGGCGGCGATCTTCCTCGGCGCTAGTATCCGTCCGTGAGCCAGTTCTCGCGCACTGGGCGCGTCCTCCTCCTTTCCCTTCTGCCGGTCACGGCGTGCAGGTGGAGCGACAGTCTTCTCACCGTCCGTGATCGTGGCGGGACCGACGGCGGGACGGGAGGCGGCGCGACGGGCGGCACGGGTGGCGAGGCGGGCGGCGGGGCAGGAGCCGAGGCGGGTAGTGCGGCCTGTCGCGGCAGCGTTTGCGTCGACCACGTGGGCACCGACGCAGGCAATGGACTCACTGAAGGCCTCGTCGTCTGGTACCGGTGCGAGTCCACAGCGGGCAGCTCGGACACCGTGCTGCCCGATTCGACGACGCATGGCAACGACGGCATTCTGGTCACGGGGGCAGCCGGAGCTCCGGCCTACAGTTTTGCTGCGGGGACGGTCGGCAACGCGCTCGAGCTGTCCTACGCGAACGAGGGCTACGTAGCGATGCCAGCCGGGCTACTGGCCGATGCGTGCGAAGCCACCATCGCCACGTGGGTGTACATCAACAGCAATGTCAACGCCTGGACGCGCATCTGGGATTTCGGCCAAGACACGAACCGTTACATGTTCCTGACCCCGATCACCAATACGGACGATCTCGCCAGGTTCGGGATCAGCATTTGCGGCAACACCCAAGAGGAAGTGATCACGGGGCAGGCGCCCATTCTCACTCTTGCGTGGACGCACGTGGCCGTGGTCCTGGGACCTTCTGGTGGTACGCTCTACGTGGACGGCGCTCCGGTCGGCACGAACTCGTCGATGACCCTTCGCCCGGCGGATCTGGGAAGCACGCCGTACAGCTACATCGGCCGCTCGCAATTCTCCGACGATCCCTATCTGGACGCTGACATCGACGACTTCCGCGTCTACGACCGCGCACTGTCGCCCGAAGAAATCCAAACACTGGCCAGCGGTTCCTGACGGGCGAGCACAGCGTGTGGCCCGACGCCCTACCGGCCACGAGCGCCGCGCCTGCGTAGCCCGAGCACGCCCAGCAGCAGCCCCAGCATGGCCATGGTCCCCCGCCCACCGCCCGTGCTACCGATTCGGCACCCGCAGCCGGAGGAGCTCTCCTCACTGGAAGCCGTAGAGGAAGAACCCCCTGCATCCGTATTGCCTTGTGCCGCACCGCCGCCCGCGTTCTGTGAGCTGCCACCGGAGGCGGTGTCCCCGCCGTTTCCGACGTTGCCGCCGGTGCCGTTGGGACCTGCGCCACCGCTGGTGCCCTGGCCGCCTCCGCCGCTGGTCCCCGTACCCGTGCTGCCGCCAGCGCCAACTACGGTGCTTCCCCCAGATCCGGACGTACCTTGGCCGGCGATACCACCTGTGTCGCCGACAACGGTGCCTCCTGCGGATCCGCCCGTCCCGCGGCCGCCGACGCCACCCCGGCCCACGCTCGCCCCGCCAGAGCCGCTCGTGCCCGCTGTGCCTCCGTCGGACGTTCCTCCGCCGGGGGGCGTTCCTCCGGTACCCGAAGTCCCTCCGCCTCCGCCGGCTCCGCCAGTCCCCGTCGGCGGGTTGTCCGCCGATGTGAACTTCAGCCAATTGAGATGGGCTGCACCGCCGAACACGACGTAGAGCTTCGATACGCCGCTCGCAGCCTGGCTCAGTGCGCAGGTCTGCGTGTCCCAGGCATTGGAAGTAGAGCTCAGCGCGCACGTGCCCAGCAGTGCGCCGGTCTGGGTTTCAGCGTGCAGCTCCACGTTCGTGGCGGCCGCCGTCTTCACGCGTAATTCCAGGCTGTCCACGCCGCCGTCGGTGTAGTCCACGTTCTCGAAGTACACATACCCGCCACTGGTCGCGGATATGGACTGGCCCAGGGTCGCATCGCCGCTGTCTTCCTTGGTCACGCCCGATTGGCCGTCGTAGTCCTCACCCTCGATTTCCACCAGCGCGTTGCGGCCGGTCAGTGGACGCTTCGTTCCCAGGATGATGAGCGTCCCTGCCTGCCGCTTCAACGCGAAAGTGGTGCTGAACGACGTGTCGACCGGCTGCTTGCTGACCGGCTCCACGAGCGCCAGGTGCTGCGCCTTGCGCATCTCTTGCCACTGCGTTTCCGTTGGGCTCGCAGGCTTGTTCTGGCCCTCCCAGACGCTGTAGGGGTTGCTGTGCGTCTCGTCCACGAGGAACTGGGTGACGAAGACCTCCTTGCCCGCGAGCGCCGAAGGCAGGTTGCTCACGTTCACGGTGACGTTGTCGCCGGTGCCGCTGGCAGTGTTGAGGGTCTTGTAGTAATTGTAGACCAGGATTTGTAGCTCGTCGCCGCTGGCGGATGTGGTGACCATGGCGTCGACGCCGTCCGGGGCGCCGCTGCCGCCGCTGGCCTGAACGCGCTTGGGCCCGAGGTAGTTGAGCAGCTTGAACGCGTTGAAGTCGGCTTTGCGCATGCCCTGGAAGGTCATGAGCCCGAACACGCCGTCGAACGGCGTGTTTCCGTTGCTCTTCGTGGTCATGTGTATCCCGTCGGTGCCGCCGTCTTCGTCGAACACATCGGTGAGCGCCCAGTACGAAAACACATCGATGGCGGGCGTATCGCCCTGGTTCTTGTCGGCCAGCAGCTTGACGGCCTTGAGAATGAACCCCACGTTCCAATGATTGTCCATGGCCAGGGTCGCGTTGCCCTGTTGCCCTCCCTGGCCGGAATAGGATGAGTTCCACTCGGTGTTGAACGACTTCACGTCCGCTGTCGAGTAGCCTGCGCCGGTGATGGCGTTGAGCCGGGTGGCGTTGTCATTGACGAGCGACATGGGGTCACAGTTGGTGCCCGTTGCGGAACCGGCCGGGTAGTTGTGATTCGAGACGAAGGCAACGCGTGCGCCCGAGCTCTTGGTGTGCGCCAGGAAGGCGGCGACCGGTCCGTTACCGGTCGTCGATGGCCCCCCAACGAGGACGTTCGGTATCACGGAGGTGAGCGCGGCGGCCGTATTGTCGTACAGCGTATAGTACGCATTCATGTCGGTGTTCACCCAGAACCCCTCGTAGTCCGGCTCGTTCCAGACCTCGAAGTACCATTGCGCCACGTCGTCCGCACCGTACTTCTCTATGCAGTGCTCGGTCAGAGCACTGATGAAGCTCTTCCACTCGTTGTAGTCCTTGGGCGGGCTTTTGTCGCCGTTGGTCGCCAGAGCCGTGGGCATGAAGTCGAGCTCCATGATCGGACGCATGTTCGCCGAGGTGATGGCCGTCAAATACGTGTCGAGGTTCTTCCAGTCGTACGAGCC
>JAFGIS010000321.1 GCA_016929495.1 Polyangiaceae bacterium
GAACGCGCCGACCTCGCCGCCGCCTGGCGCTTGGGCTGGGGCGTGCCGGAGCGTTTCGCGCCGCAGTTCACCGAGCACGACTGAGCGGGGTCCGGCGAGCAGCCTGCGCGGTCACCCGACATCTTACAGATGACAAAAAGTGACTCTTAAACCGCGTTCGGATAGAACCCCGCAGTTTCGCGGCTCCCCACTCCACCATTCACAGAGTGCGGCGGGGGCGAGGTCCGGGCGCCGAGTTCGACGTGGGTACGACCTCATCCCCCAACCCCCTTCTCCATATAGGGAGAAGGGGAAGCCGACCCGAAACCGCGGGTCCCAAACGGCACGCTAAATACCCCTGCCCGGGGGACTTTTTCGCTACGCTACTTAGCTTTCGATTAGGCAAGAGCGATTTTACAGTCGAACTCCAGATCGAATCTGGCGGCCTGACAGCGCCTGCAACGAATACGGAGCTCGTTATAACTGCTTATTATATAAGGATTTATACGTAGACATCTGCATATTTCTACATCCGTTCCCCTCCGGAACGGGTATTTCCCGCTCCGGCCGTTGTGGGTTCGCTCGGAAACGATGCTGGTGAAGGGCCCAGCGTCGAGGCGGTGCGTCCGAGCCCGGAGCGTGAGCGACGGGTAGCCGGGGGAGCCGAGAACGGTCGCGAGGGACCGGCGGCATGGCCCGATCTCGTCGACCGGGCTGCCTCGATGGCCGTCCGGCGCCACGGCGCTGACGGTTGGGTTTCGTCGAGCGAACCGAATTGCAGTCGAACCGCGTTCGGATCGAAACCGCGGGTTTCAAGCTCGTTTTCGACAGTGAGGTCGCCGTTTCGATGGTTGTGGCGCCCGCAAACCGCGTGGTTTCAACACCACCCCCCTCAAAATCGGTGGGGGGCGAAAAACGTAGTGCCAACCAGTACGTGCGGATTAGTGGATAAATGCTTGATATCTTGGTAAGCGTGCGGTAGTATTGGGTGGTAGGAAATGGCAGCGGAGACCGCCTCGATTCCTCCTGCCCTGGATCGGCTACCGCCATGTTTGTTCGGCAGAAGCGCGTCAAGGACCACACGTACCTCCAGGTCGTCGAGAACTCCCGCGAGGACGGCAAGCCGCGTCAGCGCATCATCGCGACTCTCGGCCGGCTCGATCAACTCGAGGAGACCGGCAACCTCGACCGCATCCTCCAGTCCGCGGCGCGCTTCTCCCAGAACCTCATGATCCTCTCGGCCGCCGAGAAGGGCGAGGTGCCGATCGTCTCGGTCAAGCGCATCGGACCGCCGATGGTCTTCGACCGCCTCTGGCGCGGGCTCGGGTTGCCGGCGGTCATCAACGACCTGAAGGCGAAGCGGCAGTTTCAGTTCGACCTCGAACGCGTGCTCTTCACGGTCGTCCTGCATCGGCTGTTTCATCATGCGCCGCATCGCGCGTCCGATCGCAATGCCGTGGAGTGGCTTCAGGACTACGCGATCCCGGGCCTCGCCGACGGCGACCTTGCGCTGCAGCACTTCTACCGCGCGATGGCCTGGCTCGGACAACCGCTACCGCGCAAGGAGCAGCGGGATGCCACGCCGTTCGGGCCGCGCACCATCAAGGATTTCATCGAGGAGCGGCTCTTCGCCGCGCGCCGTGACATCTTCACTGACCTCGACCTCGTCTTTTTCGACACCACCTCGCTTTACTTCGAAGGTGAAGGCGGCGAGACGCTGGGCCAACGGGGCCACAGCAAGGATCATCGCCCGGACCTCAAGCAACTCGTCGTCGGCGTCGTCCTTGACGGCGAGGGACGCCCGGTCTGCTGCGAAATCTGGCCTGGCAACACGACGGACGTGAAGACGCTGGTCCCCGTCGCCGACCGCCTCCAAAAGCGATTTCACATATCTCGCATCTGCCTCGTAGCGGACCGCGGGATGATCAGCCGCGAGACACTCGACCACCTCGAAGAGCGCGGTTGGCTGTACATCCTCGGCGCGCGGATGCACACGAATCGCGAGGTGCGAGACGAGGTATTGTCGCGCGGCGGGCGCTACGAGGAAGTCCATGGACCCCGGGAAAAGAAGGACGACCCGTCGCCGTTGAAGGTGAAAGAGGTGATGATCGGCGAGCACCGTTACGTCGTCTGCCTCAACGAAGACGAGGCGCGCAAGGACGCCGCCGACCGCGAGGCCATCGTCGCCTCGCTCCGCGAGCAACTACGCAAAGGCGACAAGTCGCTCGTCGGCAACAACGGCTACCGCAAGTTCCTGCGCTCGCGCGGCTCCTCGTTCTCGATCGACGAGCAGAAGATCAAGGACGAGGCGCGCTTCGATGGCAAGTGGGTCCTGCGCACGAACACGCTGATGAGTGCCGCCGAGGTCGCGCTGAAGTACAAGCAACTGTGGCAGGTCGAGGCCGTCTTCCGCACAACGAAGTCACTGCTCGATACGCGCCCGATCTTCCACCAGCGCGATGCGACGATCCGCGGCCACGTCTTCTGCTCATTCCTCGCGCTGATGCTGCGCACCGAACTCGACGCCCGCCTCGCGGAGGCCAAGCGCGACCTGTCGTGGTCGAAGGTGATGTCGGACCTCGACGCGCTCACGATCACGGAGGTGGCCCAGGGCCGCCAACGCTTCGCGCTCCGCTCCACCGCTCGCGGCGTCTGCGGCAAGGTCTTCCAAGCCGTCCACGTCGCCCTCCCGCGCACGGTCCAGCGCCTACCCGACGCGCCGTCCGCTTGACCGCCCCCGCTCTCTGA
>JAFGIS010000322.1 GCA_016929495.1 Polyangiaceae bacterium
CAGTGCGCGAGGCTGTCGTCGTCGAGGCCCTCCCCGGTGCGGAAGCTCCAGGTCGCTGTCTCGAAAAAGTGAGGAATCGTCTGAGCGTCTGAGGAGGACCCTCTTGTCTCCATGAGCGTTGAGACTAAGAGTGCTCCCGGAGGCATCCGCAAGGCCCGGCAGAGAGCCGGCCTCTCCCAGCAGCGCCTAGCCGAACTGGCCGGCTGCTCGGTTTCGATGGTCGCGCTCCTCGACGGTGGCTACGAGCCAGCGCAAAGCAACGTGCTAACGCGCGTGCTCGAGGTCCTGAACGACGACGACCCCGCGGGCAACGGGGCCGACGTCCAAGAATCGGCCGGGACGGGCCGACATGGACCAGCCTAAGCAGTGGGGCGGTCAGCGCCTCGCGCAGCAGCTCGAGGCGCTCGCCCGAAAGCCGCTGCAGCCACGTCGCGACGTGCTGCGTGCAGTAGCCGAGAAGGTGCGGGAGCTCGAGGCCATCGAACGTCCGGAGCGGAGGGCAGCGTGACCGTCGCCCAGGCCTGTCCCTGCTGCGGGAACGACCTCGTGTACGACGGCGACGCGCTCGTCGGTTGCGAGTCAGGGACCTGTAACCCCGAGATCATCAGGAGCCGGCTGATCCGCGTAGGCGTCGCGTTGGGCTCCGCGACGTCCTCGCCGCTCGAGGCGGTCCGGTTGAGCAACCACTCCGTACCCCAGAACGGCGACGGGCCGGATCGCCCAGCCCTTGGCGAACTACTCGACGATCTCGTCGGCCTACTCCGCCGCTTCGTCGTGATGACCGAGCACGAAGCGACCGCGGTCGCGCTGTGGATCGTTCACACACACGCCTTCGACGCTGCGATGGCTACCCCGTACCTCGCGATCTCGAGCGCCGAGAAGGAGTCCGGCAAGACCAGGCTGCTCGAGGTTCTCGACCTGGTGGTCGCACGCCCATGGCTGACAGGACGCGTGACCGCCGCGGTGCTGCCCCGCAAGATCGAACAGGTCCGGCCCACGCTGCTGCTCGACGAGTCCGACGCCGCGTTCAAAGGCGAGAAGGAGTATGCGGAGACGCTTCGCGGCGTCCTGAACTCCGGCCATCGCCAGGGCGGCAAGACGACGGTGTGTGTCGGCCAGGGCGCCGATATCGGCTTCAAGGACTTCTCGGTGTTTTGTCCGAAGGCGATCGCTGGCATCGGCACGCTGCCCGACACCGTCGCGAGCCGGTCGATACCGATCCGCCTGAAGCGCCGGGCACCGGGAGAAAAGGTCGAACGGTTCCGCTACGAGGAAGCCAAGGCTGACGTCAGGCCACTCGTCGACGCGCTCGAGACGTTCGGACAGGACGAGCCGATCGTTGAGCTCCAGATCTCTCGGCCCGAACTGCCCGAGCAGCTCGGGGACCGCGCCGCTGACTGCTGGGAGCCGCTGCTGGCGATCGCAGACCTCGCTGGTGGCGACTGGTCCGTCGGCGCCCGCAACGCTGCGCTTGCTCTGTCGGCCGGGGAGCGGATCGAGGAGGACTCCACGGGTGTTCGGCTGCTCGCCGACATCAAGCAGGTCTTCGACGACAAGGACAGGCTCCGGACCCAGGACCTGCTCGACGGGCTGCATTGCATCGACGAGGCACCGTGGGGCGACTGGTTCGGCAAGCCGCTCGCCCACCGGGCCCTCGCCCGGCTCCTCCACCCGTATGGCGTGAAGTCGAAGAGCATCAGGATCGACGACGGCACCCCCAAGGGGTTCATGCGCGACCAGTTCGAGGACCCGTGGAGGCGCTACCTCCCCTCTGAGGGGCCGTCTATCCGCAACACCGCCACAAACCGCTCCCAGAGCGGGATTGAGCCGGATTTCGATCCGCAACAAGAATCCGCTGTTGCGGATACAGAATCGACCGCAAACCCGCATGAGGACTGGGATGTGGCGGATGTTGCGGATTTGGAGTGGCAGTGAGCGGGAACGGCCACGTTTCGCTCGCTCTGCCGGTCACCGACGAGCTCGTCGAGGCGGTTGCCCGCAGGGTCGCCGAACTCCTCGAGCGCCCCGCCCAGGAGGACGGCTGGTTGCGGGGGGCCGACGAGATCGCCGGCTACATCGGCGCGAAGGTGTCGCGGGTCTACGCGCTGTCGTCCGCCGGCCGGATCCCCGTCGAGCACGACGGCTCCGCCCTCGTCGCCAAGCGCTCACGGCTCGACGCCTGGATGGTCGCAGGCGGAGGCATAAGGCCGTGACCTACTTCGCCCGCAGCGCTGGCGGCTACCGCACCCGCTGCACCCACCCGTCGGGCTGCCGAGAGCCGGCGCTGCCGGAGTGGCCGTTCTGCGAGGCCCACCACGCCGAGGTAGTGGCGAGGGGCGAGAACTTGAAGAGGAACCCAAACCAATGGAGGACGAGATGAGCGACGACCTGCTGCGTCAGCTGCGCGAACAGGGCTTTGACCCCGAGGCCGATTCGGTCGAGCGGAAGCTGACAGGCGATCCCGATCCGGCACCGACGGATTCGGCGTTCGCCGCCGACGACGATACGGAGCTCGCCGCCGTGGTGGCGGCGCTTGACCGTGACGTTCCGGACTGGCGGCGGCGATGAGGCGCAACTCGTTCAACGTGAACGCGAACCCGCCGGGCGCCGGTTCGCACATGTCTGACCGGGCCAGCTTCGACGCCCGGGCGTTGTGGGGCACCGACCCGAAGGACGAGGCCCCCGGCTGGGCCGAGGGCATGCAGCTCGTGCCGGCGGAAACGACGGACGACTTGATTCAGGCCATGTATCCGGGTGCGAAGCGCTACCGGCCCAGGGGAGGCGAAGAGGATGGCGAGTAAGACCGCCTATGAGGAGCTTTCGGAGCTAAGGCAGCAGGTCTCTGTCGAGAACGGCCGGGCGAGGGACGCCCAGTTGCGGCTGCAGGCCGGCAAGGCCAAGCGCCAGGACGCCCACGACCGGCTCGTCGCCGCCCACCGCGACAACAAGCCGGCCGGCGAGGTCGACAAGGCCAAGAAGGCGATCCAGAATGCCGACACGGATCTCGAGTTCCTGGCCGCGGAGGCGCAGGGTCTGGCGGACCGTGCGGCTGGGGCGCTGCAGGCGGTCAAGAACTTTGAGGTGTCCGCCAACGCCCGGCTGCTCGATGAGCTCGCCCCCAAGGCCGAACAGGTCACAGCCGACCTCAACGCGTGGATCGACCGTGGCAGGGAGATCGAGGCCGCCTACAACGAGGTCGTCAGCGAGGCGTCACGGCTCGTGTCCGCTTCCGGCAGGAACCCCCGTCAGGAGGGCCCTTACGGCCACGGTCTCGACAGCCACCTCCACGGGCTGCGGCAGCAGGTCGCCAACCGGCCGATCCCGCTGCCGATGCCCGACTTCGCCCGCACCAAGTTCCTTGCCGAGCAGGAACGCGCCACCCAGCAGCGGCTCGCCCGCGAACAGGCAGACCGGAGAAAGCTGCCCGTCTGATGCCCTGGAAACGGTGCATGGACTGCCGCCAGCTGGTCCGGCTCGAGGACTGGCAGCAGCACCGCAACCAGCATCGCGGCAACCAGAACCGCGGCTGGTCGGCACGCAACAGGTCAGACCAACGCCGGTTTCGTACCGCCGTTCTCAAACGCGACGGCAACCAGTGCAGGGCTCTCCTGGAGAACGGTCAACGCTGCCCGGTCCGGGTCGGTTTGGTCGCCCACCACAAGGTGCCGTTGCACCGTGGCGGGGACTTCGACCCGGCCGGCGGCGTGACCCTCTGCGAACGGCACCACCGGGAGGTGGACCGCTATGCCCGTTGAGTCCCGGGAGAAGGGCACCCGCGCCGGCCGCCGGGACTGGCACCCGGCGATGTTGGGAGTGGCCGGCGCGGGCTACCGATCAGATCGACAGGCGCTCAGCGATGCTTGAGCTAACAAATCAGCGAGATCTCACGGTGAGGGGCGCTCATCGCCTCGATCTCCGAGAGCCTGACGTGAGAGCAGCGGATCCTGCGGACACCGTCCTTGATGGTGCAGTGTGCGAACCCGCCGCCAGTCTCGAGGCAGGCGACCCGCAAGCCCCCAGGAGTCCCCGTGCGCATCGTCCGGGTCGTCTCGACCGCTCCGGAGCGCGAGGTGACCGTCAAGCTCGAAATGCCAGGGGCCGTCCGAGCGTCCGGCTTGTCGTCGTCGCCGCCCCAGCTGCACCCCGCGAGAGCGGCAACCGTGCCGATGGCCACCAGACGGACAAGCCCAACCATGGAGCGATCCTATGCCTGGCCTGACCGACTGGCACCCGTTCCACGAAGGGGGGCTACGCCAGCCACACCAGCTGTACGTCCTGGCACCCCCCGGTACCTGCTCACGCAGCGACACCGCTCCAAAGGATTTTTCTGGCGAGGGGGCAGGGGGGACCACAACCCCAACCGACTCGTGTCACCCCGCGGTACCTCGCCGCGAAAAAATCCAGGTTTTTCTGGGTTCGTGTGGTTTTCGGCGGTCTGGAGCGGTTTCTGGGTGGCTCCACAGCCGGCCGAGCTGCGATTTGGTGCAGGGAACGGGACTAACGCCGGCCGAACTCAGCGATTCGGGCCCCGATTCGAGCGGATCGGACGCTTGAGGTGCGTTCAGAGGTGGGCGCACGCTGTGGTTGGCAGCGGGGTCAAGACGACTTGATCAGGGCCGTGACGCGCCGCCCCGTGCGCCACGTCCCCCACAGCAGCGCAGCGTCAATGAGCAGCAGCATGACGATGGCCGACCAGAACACGCCGCCGTCGGGGTGGTCGCCAGACACCGCGTTGATGATCGACGTGGTGATCCACCAGACCGCGAACAGGAGCGCAAGTAGCACAGGGAGCGGCCACAACCGTCTCATTGCTGGAGCGTACGAACGATTGGAGCAGCCGTCAGGGCTTCTTGACCCGACACCCCGCCGGCACCTCGACGCGGGAGGCGAACTGTCGCGCCTCGAACTCACGGACCTCGGACTGCTTGATCCGCGGACAGACGATGGCTTGGCCGTCAGAGAGGGTGAAGGTGCAGTACTTGTAGCCGGTGTTCAACTCGCCGCAGGTCGACACCACCGTGTCGGTTGCGCTTTGACTTGGTTGAACCTCGACAGTCTCTTGACCTGCGTCGACCTCAACGGTCTCCTGGATGGTGTGGCTGGGGACGGTGCTGCGGCTCGTCAGCACGTCGTACGGCAAGGTGGTCACGCCCGTCTCGGGAGGTTCGTCGTCCCCCCCGAGGCTGCACCCTGCCACCACGCCGGCCACGAGGGCGAGACAGCAAAGCCGTGTCAGCCTGACCACGAACCGATCCTATGTGGCTTAGGACTGCTTGAGCCCGAAGCGAGTCACGAGGGCGACCGCCAGCGCTGCGAGCGCCAAGGCGACCCCGGCACCGAGCCACAGATAGGCGTTCCCAATGTGGAACGGGCTGAGCACCTTGCCCGTGAACACGCTGCTGTCGAACACCCCGACGTGCCCGCGTTCGAACACCGAGCGGTTGAAGTACGCGCCCTCGATGCCGCCAAAAACGTCCTCCACGTTGTCGTTTCGGAGCAGCGCGACCACCAGACAGCCAAGTCCGGCCGCCAGCAACGCCCCTGCCGTGACGTAGAGCCGTCTGGCCGCGACCATCTGCCGATCCTACGTCCGGCACCGGGGAAGCGGGGGGATACGACCACAAATCCCCGTGTCGCGGGATTAGCTGGCGAGCCTCGCCACTCCGAACGCGAGCACACTCGTTCCCAAGATGAGCGCGGCGACAAGCGGCCAGCTGCGGCCGTAGTCCCACGCCACCCAGGCGACAAGCAGCACGACGAGAAGGGCGAGCGCCACGAAGTACAGCCAGTCAGCCCCGGTGACCGCCCGCAACGCCAGCACCACAAAGGTGAGCAGCGCAGCGGCCCCGATGATCGCCAGCGGTCGGTAGCGCTCGGGCATTCCGGCAGACATTCCCGTGGCTCGCATGGACTAGCCGTCGGTTGGACGCCGGGCGTCTTCGAGCGGTCTTACTTTCCGCGCCTAGTTTCCCCGCGGCGGCCCGGGGGCCGGCGCTTCTCCCCTGGAGCCAACCTGCTATCCGGGCCGCCCAATCCCTCCCAGGATCAAGCAGCTG
This sequence comes from Polyangiaceae bacterium, assembly GCA_016929495.1. Classification (GTDB taxonomy): domain Bacteria; phylum Myxococcota_A; class Polyangia; order Polyangiales; family Polyangiaceae; genus JAFGIS01. The sequence continues at coordinate 6,057 of JAFGIS010000322.1, forward strand.
GCCGACAAGGTCGACAACTCTCACGTGGAAGCACCCTCGTCACGAGACGCCGCTTGGGCCGTGTCGCACCCGCTCAGGGCGGCGCTCCTCACCAAGTTGGCCGAGGACACGTGGTCGCCGGTGGGCCTGTCCCGCGAGTTGGACGAGCCGATCGGCAGCTGCAGCCATCACGTGAGCGTGTTGAACGAGCTCGGTCTGCTCGAGTTGGTGGACGTAGCGCCCCGTCGCGGGGCGGTCGAGCATTTCTACCGAGCCCGTTGGTCCGTGACGGTCGAGGTCAAGCCACTCCAGTAGTTCGCCGGGGCTGGGCAGTCCACTGGTGGAGGGGTTTTCAGGGGTACGCGACCGAGAAACAACGCGGTCGAGCGACTTGATGCCTCGGTTGTCAGGTCGGCGGGCTGCGGGGCGACTGTATGACAGTTTTCTGCCGCCGCTGGGTGTAGCGTCGCTCTTCGAAGACCGACCCGCCCGACTTGGCGGACCACCGGCCTTCCCTCACCGCCGGGCCTTCGGGTCCGGCGGTTTTAGTTCATGGACCCGGAACGATGCCTACCGGACCGGGATACCTCTGGAGGTTCCGGACGGCGGCCATACGGGCCGCCCCAAGCTCATCCCACATTCCTTGGGGAACGATTGGGACTTCCCGCTGGGGCGGCGGGTAGATCCGGCGGAAGGCTGCGTAGGCGGCCAGATCGGCCAGCTGGACGAAGAAGGACTGGCGCGAGTCGCGCTCGATGGCGTCATCGAGCAGGTTGCGGAACGGAACTTGGAGCAGGCCAGTCCCAAATGCGCTGCCGGCGCTGCCGGCTCGCCGCGCCTTCCGGACCCGCTTGCGGATGGTGACCGGATCGCCCTCATCGTGGAACAGCAGCACCTCGGTGCCCCGGAAGCTCCGTTCGAGGCGTTGCAACAGGTACTCCCATGCGATGTCCGAGGTTGCCCTCTCCTGTTCGAACTTGCTTATGGCCGCACGCTTGTCGATTACCACCGCGAAGGTGCTGACCCCGAGCTTTGGCTGGACGCGCATACATCCTCTGTAGAGCTTGAACCTGGCGATTTCGCTGAGAGGACATGCACGCAGGGGGCCGCCGTTCCGCAACAGGTAGTTGGCCTTGAGCTCCGCACGGACGGGGATGTCGAACCGAGCCCGGACGAAACGGCGGAACGCGATCAGACCGTCGAACGTTTCCGCCCACTCGGCCGAGTCGACGATCACGCAGCCCAGCGCGTAGCTCTGGGAGCCGTGGGGCCCGTCGTCCCCCGACTCGTCGACGTAGGCGACCTTCACGAAGGACACCCTAGGACCTCGCCAGGCCGTTGTGCTGTCCGCTCAGGGGGCGTAGAGTGCCCGTGTCAACGCAAGTGGCCCCGCGGTGCGCAAACACCCGGGGCCGTGGCACCAGAGGGATTAGCTCTGATGCGCCCCGCACGCTACCCGCGGGCCTCGTCGTAGCGTTCCTCGAAGGTGCCCTAACCGAGAGGAGCGGCTCACGTGCCGACGCTAGACGAGAAGGGCCACATCCCGCAGGACGTGCTCGACAAGTACGACTGGACGGCTGCGGCGGTGATCTGCGGGGTCGATCCGGCCGACCTAGAAGATCGCCGCCGGCGTGCGCACCGGTTGCACGACCTCGACGAAACGCTTGCCGAGGCTGTGAATGCGCTGGTCTGTGGCCTCTGCTGCGAGCTCGAGTTGCTTCCCTGGACGGACTCGAAGGAGGACCTGCAGCGAATGCTTGCGACGGCCCGCGACCGTTGGGCCGGTCTCGTGGCCGAGTGCGAGCAGGTTCTCGCGGAGACCGGGGGCGTCGAACGATGAACCGCACCGTCTTGAATCGTCGCGAGCGCGACCTGCTGCACGACGAGGTGATGCTGGACTTCACATCTCTCGGGGACATCACCGTCACGATCAAGAACGGCAACTGTGCAGAAGCCCAGGGGCTCCGGCAGCGGTTCGAAGACGACTTCCGGCTGCTGGACGACATCGGCTGGAACCCGCTGGACGGCCGCGATAGCTACACGTTGACGATGCCGCCAGAGCAGAGGGAGCGGCTGTTCCGCCGCATCCTCGACGGCGTGGACGGGTGCTTACGGGACTTCTCGCCCGAGTTAAGCCCGAACGTGCCGCCCGAGGCGATCGAAGAGGAGAAGCGGATCATCGAGCAACACCGCCGGCTCGTCGATCGGGATCTCGAACTGTGGCCGATCTGCGTCGCCGTGCTCGGGGGCGTCTGATGGCTGCGAAGCTCGAGAAGACCGGGACCCCCGGCGTCTTCCGCCGGCACGCCCAGGCGTGTGACCGCAAGGGGCGGTGCGACTGCTCCTACGTGATCACGTTCCGTGACCGCGGCCGACAGCACACCGAAACGTTCCGGACGTTTGCGGAGGCGAGAGAGGCGAAGCGCACGCGTGGCTCACAGGTTGCTTCGGGAGAGTTCAGCCCGCTCGCCAAGGTGACGCTCCACGAATACGCGCGTGAATGGATCGGCCGGTACCAGGGCACCGGCCGGCGCGGCTTCCGCGAGGAAACCCGGGCCGAGTACCGGGCCCACCTCGAGAGGTACACGCTCCGATGGTTCGCTCCGCAAACGAAGCTGACCGAGATCGACCCCAGAACAGTGGCCGACTTCATCGCATGGCTCGTAAAGCAGCCGAACAAGACAGGCGGGACGCTGGCCGATTCGTCAGTCCACAACGCGTTCAAGCCGCTCGCCGCATGTCTCGCCACGGCGAGGCGGGAAGGTCTGATCCGCCACAACCCGGCAGCTGACGCCACGCTGCCACATCGACCCCGCATCGACGACGACGAGCAGGAGCGCCGGCCGCTGTCGCGGAGGCAACTCGAGGCGTTCCTGGCGGTCGTGCATCCCGACCACAAGCTGATGCTCGAGTTCACTGCCCGGACTGGTCTGAGGGCCTCAGAGGTGATCGGGCTGGACGGCAGGCACCTCCACCTCACAGGCAGCTCGCCGCACGTCAAGGTCCGGCAGAGGTGGCGAAACGGCAAGCTCGGGCCGGTGAAGAGCCGTCACGGACGGCGCAACGTTCCGCTCGCACTCGATCTCGTCGGCCGGCTGCGCCAGCTCGGGCGGGGCCCCGACGAGCCCGTGTTCCAAACCGGGGTGGGGACCAGGCTGTCTGCCGACAACGTCCGGAACCGGCAGATCAAGCCGGCGGCCGAAGAGGTTGGGGCGCCATGGTGTGGATGGCACACACTGCGGCACACCTGCGCCTCGATCCTGTTCGCCGATCGCCGGAACGTTGTGCAAGTACAGAAGTGGCTCGGGCATCACAAGCCGAGCTTCACGATCGACACCTACGTCCACCTGCTCGACGACGACCTGGGCGCGCCGCTCGAGCCGGTCAAAGTCAACTCCGGGTCAACACAACGTCCGGAAAGAGCCGCAGACGCTCAGGGTGCCGTGACTCTGGATCTCGCTGCGTAGAGCCAAACGGCCGCCCAGCCGCAAGCGGTCGAAAGCGGGATAGCGGCTTCCCAAGCCGAAGGTCGCGGGTTCGAAGCCCGTCGTCCGCTTTCTCGCGTCTTCAGGTTCGCCTGGTCTTGCCTGCAAAGCGGGCG
>JAFGIS010000323.1 GCA_016929495.1 Polyangiaceae bacterium
CAACCAGCTCCAGTTCGCTCCGGGCGAGGGGTACGAGAAGCGCTAGGTTTCACCGCGGTCGGGGCTCCGTTCGGGGCGCCGAGGTTCGCGTACCTGGGGATCCTGACGGCTCGCGGGTCCGTCGCCGCGGGCGCGGTCGACTTCCGGGTCACGGCCGGTTCTCGCTCGGTGCGCCGACTCGCTCGTCCGGTCGGCATCTGGTACGCTTCGCAGCGTCTTGTCTCCCACACCTCCTGCCCTCCAGGCAGTCCTCTCGGCCTATCGCCACCGGCTCGAGGAGCAGTTCGGGGACCGCTTGGTGCAACTGACGTTGTTTGGCTCCTACGCGCGCGGTCAGGCACGGGCTGATTCCGACGTCGACGTGGCGGTCGTGCTCGACCGAATCGAGCGCCCCACCGAGCGGACGCTTCCCATGGCGATTGCAGGAGATCTGATCGTCGAGTACGGGCTCGTGGTAGCGCCCATCGTCCTGTCGGTGAGCGAGCTCGAACTCTTGCACGAGCGCGAGGACCTCTTGGCCGAGAATCTGGACCGCGAGGGGATCGCCGTATGACCCGCGAGAACGAGCTCGTGAACGCGCACGCGGAGCTCGCGAAGGCGCTGGCGGCCCGACGGGCGGCGCGGGCGCTTGCGGAGCTGGAGCTGTACGACGACGCTTCGAGCCGCCTGTATTACGCTGCCTTTCATCTCATCAGCGCGGCCCTGCTCACCCTGGGGGTCCAGGCACAGACCCACGGCGGGCTGGCGACCTTGCTCGGCCAACACCTGGTCAGGCCCGGGCTCGTTCCGGCCCAGGTGGGCAGAGGCTTTGCGGCTCTGATGGGGCTCCGCGGCCAAGCGGACCATAACCGGCATTTCGTCATCGATCGAGAGGGGTTCGCCGCTGTGACGACGAGCGCGGATGCGGTCTTCTCCGCTCTCGACGCGTTTCTCTCGGAGCGGGGAGTCCAACCCGAGTAGCGGGCGCAGGGGCTCCGTCACTTTTCGTAACAAGTGAGAGCGCCGGGAGGCAAACCGGGGTGCCTAGGTAGACGGCACCCACACGAGCGGCTGCAGTTGCTGGAAGAATCGCAAATCCGTCCCCATAGCAACGCTCTATCACGCCGAGGGGCAGGACGCGTGCTTCCAGGCGGCCGCGGACTGTCGAGCAGCGCGGCAATAGGCCCAGGTGCTTGGCTTGGGTCGAATTCGCCGCGGTCGTCGTGCAGCTCGTCTCGTTCAGATCGGTCTTGAACAGTCAGCGCTCGGTGCCGAGGATGCGACGGCTTCCTGAGTCGAGTCGCAGGAAGCCCAAAGTGCTCTCGGGCTCAGAACGAAATCCGCCCCAGCAGCAGGGCGTCCACGCGATCCCGGTCTGACGCGTGCCACGCCAGGTCGCTCGGGTGCGGCCGCTGGTCCTACACCAGCGGTCAGGACGAGATTCCCGGTTCGAATGTCCTATGCGCAGGACGACGCTTGAGAGCGCGATAGCGCCCCCATGGACGTTGGGATACGGCGGAAGCTTCGAGGAGTGGGTGGACACGGGAAGGCTGCCACCTTTCGATGGATGACCCTGCGGTTGGGACTCTGTCCGATATGCTGGCCTTTCCGTGGGGCCTTCGCTCTCCGCCCCTCTCGGCCCGCATGGAATGGCTGCCGAGGCGCTGGCTTGGTGTGGAGCTCGAGGCTGGCGCCTTGGCTCCCATGCTTCGCGACCGCTTCGGGTTCGAACCAGGAGTTCGAGTCCACCCGGTACCAGAGCTGGCGTTTTCGGCCGGGGCAGGGCTCGTCGCGCGCTGGGTGGCTCCATCGTCCGAGTCGCCGCAGGCGATCTCGAGCGTCAGGCAGGCCGCCAGGACGACCCCGATACGAAACCCACGCTTCATGGCGAAGGACTCTCGTAGCGGGTCGCTCGTGAAACGATTCGAGAGCCCGGTCAAGCAGTCGGTCGTCAATCCGCGGGCTGCCCGGAGTTCAGCGCCCCATTGACGGCGTCGATCTCGGTCCTATCGTTTGCTCAACTAGACCGATCGGTCTAGATGGAGTGAACGTTTTAGAGATGGAGCAACGACCATGCGAGTGGCGAAAGAGAACGTGGACGTCAGGATGGAGATTCCAGGTGCCGTGATCCGTCAGCGAACGGGTTTTGGCGACGTGAAGGGCTTCGACACGATCAGCGGGGAGTACTTCACGCTCTCGGCAGGTGTCGACACAACCCCGCTCTTCCAGGGACTGGAGGGCGATCTCTGCCAATGCCCTCATTGGGGGTTCGTCTTGAGCGGCCGGCTCACGACGACCGATGCGAAGGGCGCCCGGGAGACGGTGAATGCGCACGATCTGTTCTACTGGCCGCCTGGGCACAATGTCAAAGTCGATGCTGATGCGGAGATCGTTATGTTCAGTCCCCAGAACGAGCACAGTCACGTCATCGACCACATGATCGAGAAGGTGAAGGGCTAGCTCGACACCGGGAGCGAGGGACTTGCCACGCGGCTCCCTCACGGGGAGTCCTTACTCGACCGTTCCGCCGGAATGAGCCACCCAACCAAGCAGCGCCTACTCGAGGCGGGATTGCCGTTGCTCCTGGAGCATGGCTATAGCGATCTGGGCATCCAGGCGTTGCTGGCGGCGACAGACACTCCGAAGGGTTCCTTTTACCATCATTTCGAGGACAAGGAGGATTTCGCACTCCAGGTCGTCGACCGGTACATGGAACAAGTGCATGCGGGCCTCGACCGTTGCCTCGGTGACGCCGGCCGTCCCCCGCTCCAGAGGGTCCGCTGGTTCTTCGAGCTGACGGAGCAAAGCTACCGGAAGGAGGGATACATGGGCTGCCTGCTTGGCGGACTCGGCCAGGAACTGGCGGGCATCAGCGAGGTGTTCCGCCGCAGGATCGAAGGGTGCTTCTCCGAGATCGCCAGGCGCATCGCCGTTTGCTTGGAGGAGGCTCGGAGCATCGGTGACCTCCCAGCCGACGCCGATGCACGGCGCCTGGCAGACCTGCTGGTGGACTGCTGGGAAGGTGCTGCGCTCCGGAGTCGGCTGCGGGGAAATGCCACGCCGCTGACCGCCATGCTCGACTTCTACTTCCAGTCGGCGGTGGCGCGCATCATCCCCGGTACTCCAGGCGCAAGCCCGTCGATCACATGAGCGCTCCGGCGGCGGTGGCACCCACCCTCCACCCACGGGACGGAAGTGTCGAACGTATGACCAAGGCCGAGCCACGCCGTCCAGGGCAGGGTCGGTGACAACTCGGCAGCAAAGGTCGCCGTGCCGCTGGTCCCGATGTCCGCCGCCCCAAGAACGTTGAAGGCTCCCGCGGGATACACTCGCGCGCCGAGCGTGAGCGTGGATGGCCAGGCGCTGAATCCAACGTCGTTCAAGCAGCGCTCGCCCGGCGCGATTCGAGACGGGGCGCATCGAAACGATTGCCGCTCGACCGGAATGCCGAGCCCCCACTCGACGAACGGCCGAACGAGCGCAAACTCGCCTTCGAGGCCGAGCCCCATGAGCACGCGATCGGCGTGGTTCAGGCCGGCGCCGAGCCGCTCGAGCCGGGTCAACGGAAAACCGCGCGCGTCCTCGACCTCTTCGGCGACGAGCGCGGAATTGTCCAGCCAGTAGCCTACATTCAAGTGCACCCGCAGGGGCACGCGTGAGGCGAGCTTCTCGGCCTCCAGTCGATCCAAGCCGAAGGCTGTCTGTCCGAGCCGATTCTCGCACCACTGGGCTGCTCCCGCGCCAAGCGTGTCGGCTGTCCGTTAGATCCATCGGTCGCGTAGCCGGGCTTCACACTGCATGACGCTTGGAGTCCGCGCCGTGTGCGTGCGCTCTGCAACAGCACCCACCGGCGAGAACCGCGATCCTCATGTCACGGCCCCCCGTGCCGAACGCACTTCTTGCGTTCCCCTCGAGGCTCGTACGCACCACAAACCGCGCCAGATCCGCGCGCGCTTGCTGGCATGCGAGCTCTCTTCGTTCCAATCCGCGCGGGTCTGAGGAATGCATCGCCCACAGCGTCTGTCGGACCTGCGTCGGCACCGCTCGCAGACGCTGCTCCATCGTGACACGCTACGCAGATGGGCAGCGCGTCCAAACGGCGGAGTCGAAGGGTCCCTGTGTCGGTTCTGGCAGGCCTGCTGTTCGTACCCGTTAGCGGTGTCGGCTGCGGCAGCGGAGACGCCGTGGACGCTGGAGGCTCGGGGACGGGTAGCTACGAAGGCCCGTGCGGAGAGGAGGACACCCTGTGCGATTCGCGCTGCGTCTTCACCGAGGATGACCCATCGAATTGCGGCGGATGCAACCGCGTCTGCCGAGAAGGGCAGGAGTGCGAGTGGGGTGAGTGCCGGTGTTCCGCCGAATTGCAGGAGGTCGGGCCCGACGGCGCCTGTGTCAGCGTGCGGTCCGATCCAGAGAACTGCGGCGCCTTGGGCCACAAATGCCCGGCCAAGTCCGAATGCATCGATGGCATTTGCTACTGCACGGAACGTCACACACGAATCTGCGGTGACCAGTGCGTACACTACCTGGAGGATGCCGCTCACTGCGGGCCGTGTGACAATGCGTGTTCCGAGTCGGAGGTATGCTACGGTGGCCAGTGCGTGAGCGGCAGCGCTCTCGGCGCGGGCGGCAGCGCCGGGCACGAGGAGATCGGAGGCGGTTGTGAAACATCACCGGTGTCCGACCCTTGTGACACGGACCCTTGTGGCGACCATGGCACGTGCGATCCCGACGGGAACGACGGTCAGGGCGCCTGCAAGTGCACTGGCAGCGGCTACGCTGCGTAGCAGCATCCGCTCGGCTGCGGCCGCAAGCCGGACACGGGCTCCAGCGGCTGGGTCGTGGAGGACGCCGGCCTGACCAGGAGCGAATGGCACGGACTCTGGGCGAATGGTCCCGACGATGTCTGGGTGGTGGGCAGAGCAAGGTTCGATACCACGAGTATCATCGCGCACCGCGGGCCCGAGGGTTGGACGACCCAGGTGCTTCCCACGGGCAGCCCAGCCAGGTCACCGAACAACTACGCGGATCTCCGTGGTGCGATCGACGTGACGGGGACCCGTTCGGGCAACACTGACGTGTGGGTCCTGACCCAAGACGACGTGATCGAGTGGGGCGCCCACCATTTCGATGGGGCGAGCTGGCTCAAGCGGGAGTTCACCCTGAGCAGCCGCATCTTGAGTGAGCACCAGATGGGACTCGTCCGCGCACACGCGGCCGGCGACGGTCTCTGCGTCCGGGGAACCGTCCAGGACGACAGCAGGTTTCCGGTCGGCCTGTTCTGGTACGATGGTATTCGCTGGTCGATGTGCCAAGACAGCGTGCCGAGCAGCTTGCCTTGCAGTAGCGAGGAAGGCATTAGCGAGCTTGCCGCGACCGAAGAGGTCTACGACGTCCTGGAATGGACCGACCCGGCATGGAGCGACGAACACAAGAGCCCGGCGCAGCCCTTGCTCGAGGAATGGATCTCGCCCGAAGAAGCGTACGGTATCGCTCCGCCCGACACCATCATGCATTTCGATGGAACCTCGTGGACCAGGGTACCTGCGACCCTGTGCCTGCCTCTTTTCGACATGGTCGCTGTGGGCGCGGAGATCTGGGCTCTCGGCGGCGACCTGATGCACGGAGAATACGGCTGGGTTGGCCACAGTGACGGTGTGAGCTGGACCTGGTCCCGGATCGATTGTGACGATCCTCCCGACGAGATTCACGTCAGCCCGTCGGGCGTCGTCTACGCAGCGTGCGACATCGACGAGAAGTTCCTTCGAATGCTGCCCGGTGGGGCCACCGAGCTCCTAGACTGGGATGCCATCGGTTTGACCGAGTCAGATGGTATTTGGGTGGAGGGGCATACGGCGCAGCGCTGGAACGGCAGCGAGTGGGTGAGCTACGATACGGGTGAACTCCGTCGCGTCGCAGCGGCGTCGAGTCAACGCGCATGGGGCTACGAATGGGGTCCTCCCACTATCCATTCATTCGACCACGGGGCCTGGAGCGAAACGCGGTTCGAAGGAAATGAGTTCGCGGACATCCGCGCTTTCGCAGAAGACGACGTGTGGGCTGTGGCGGCGGACAAGCTCGTGCACTGGAATGGAAGCGAGTGGCAAAAGTACGAGCCCGGAGGGGGAGTGACCGACTTCTGCATCGACGACAAGGGGCGGCCCTGGGTGCTTGCGAGGAACACCGTTCGGGTCCTTGAGGGTGGCGAATGGTCCGCGTCCTATGTCCCCATGACGGCGCGTCCGACACGCATCGCGTGTAGCGCCGAACGCATCTGGGTCGGCGGAAGCGGAGGACCGTTCGCGTGGCGGACCGTCGAGTAGCGTGCCGGGACGACAGCGGATGCGTGCGAGGGATTTGCTGCTCCGCTATTGGAGATGAGCAAGGCCCCAGGCTCACCCTGCGGGCGGCTCGCCCTTCTGCTGCGCCCCTGCTTCCAGAACTCGTAGCAAGTATTGTGCGTCCCATCCGGCAGTCAGTCGCTTGCGCTGGATGCTTCGCTTCGTCGACATCTCGGCTTTCAGCAGGTTCAGGGCGATGCGTCGCAGCAGGGCGAAGTTGTCGGGGACCACTGCGCTTGCGGGTTCGGTTTCTGTCTTCGTCAAACGCCACGTCCAGTGTCCAGTGCTGCTGATTCTCGATCCCCCAGTGCCCACGGACGAGCTTCGCGACCACCCTCGACGAACGAGAGCGACACCTTGCCATAGGAAACCTCCTTGAAGTAGGAGTAGGGCGACTTCTGGTTGGTCGAGGACGCAAAGCGAGTCTTGTCCGTGCCTCGCTAGAGTACTAGCTCGGATCGACGACGCGCCCGATGAAGAGAACGGTTCCCGTCGCAATGTCGCGAATCAAGAACACGAAGGGTCGATCCACCTCGAACTCGATAGGGTCCGGGATCGGGTCGGCGGAAGGCGGCACCATGGAGACGGCCGTCGAGGCCGCAGCCTCGGTTCCCTCTTCGTCCACGGCCACGAAGGCCTCGTGAGCCACCTGGGATATCGTCAGATCCTTGTGGCCCGTCATGCCGCTGAAATCTGCGTCAGGTCCAAAGGCTTCAGCCATGCCCAGCGCTTCGAGCTGCGCTTTCAGCATGCAGGCCGACCTGAAAGTCCATTTGGGTAGGGTGAGCTTGACATCCGCGTGGCCCAAGCCGTCCAAGATGGTCTCGAGCTCGGCGGCTGTCAGGCGAGCCTCGACCTCGGCGAAGCGGCCGGAGTCGGGCACCACGAGCACCATGTCCATCTGTCCGCCGACGTAGGGCACGGCGATGGAGTGGGTCAGAGCACAAGACCTCGGTGCCGCACGGCTTCGGGCCGGTGCGGGTACGAAAGTGCGCCATGCGGGCACGAGAGTGTGCCATGCGAGCAAGGAAGTGTGCCGTGTGGGCAAGCAGGCCTCGCCCGCGGACAAGAAAGCCCGCGCGCGGGCACCCCCAGAGCATCTCTCCTTCGGCGAGTAGCGAGTACGAGTCATCCAAACGCTGGCGCATCTCCGCACCCCGCCCTGCACCGAGTTGCCCGCGATTCGCGTCATCGATGACCTGTTTGGCATACAGGTTTACGCCGGCGTGAGCGCCGTTCCGGAGATGCCCGCGTGCGACAGTGCCATGTGTGCCACATGCGCCACGCGCGATGTGCCACCTACCGAAGCGAATCGGCGGGAAACCCGGCGCTCGAACGGGTACTGTAGTGGCACACACTTTGCTCCAGGCCTGGACCGTGAGAGCTTGCATGAAAGCCAACCACCGATCGAACCTGAGCTTGAATGACCATCGCGCCGCCATTTGGGCGCTGCGATCGTGGGGTGCGTCCCCGGAACACCAGCCCCATCCCTGGGGTAGCGCTGCGTTTGGCATCCTTCGGGGCTCGGCGGTACTTGGGTGGTGCACCTCGGCTTTGGCAATCACGCTCGCGGCCGCGACTGCTTCGTGCTCCGCAGCCGACTCGGCCGAGCTCGGAGAAGCCGCCGCCGGCCAGGGCGGTGATGCTACGGCGGCCGGCACCGGCGGCGGCAGCACGCTCGACGACAGTTCAGCGGCGGTGGCGGGTGCGCCGTCGAATGGAGGAGCCGAAGGGGAAGAAGCGGTCGAGACCGGTAGCGACGCGATCTGGAGCGCGCTGGCACAGGGGTTCACGCTGACTGCCGTCGGAGGGATGAGCTGGCGAGACGACACCTTCGCCTACGTGGCAGAGACGCGAATCCTCGAGCGGACGTGCCTGAGCTTCTGCTACGAGAACGGCAACCGTATCACACCATCCGAACCCATGGTGACGAGTGCCGCCCTGAGCGAGGCCCAGGCAGCCGAACTCACCGCGGCCCTCGATACG
>JAFGIS010000324.1 GCA_016929495.1 Polyangiaceae bacterium
AGCACGCCCCCCACAATAGGACACGCAAGAAGAGCTACCGCTGCACGATTCATCTTGTTCTTCGTCATCTCTGTCCTCTGTCACCTCAACACCGCACGGTTGGCCGCCGCGCATGCCTGCCCCGCCATCCGGCCAGACTCCGCCGTCCTCGCTTCAACGTCATGCCCACCCAACGGCAAGGCGCGTCCCGTGTTTAGGCTGCGCCGCCAAGCGGCCCCCCCGGACACGCGACGCCACACTCACGTGGCGTGCCAGAGACGCCCCGAAAGGCGGAGACATGTGGCTGTGAAGGGCGCGGCCGTGCTCACCCTGCCTCACTGACAGCGCCCAAGAACAGGTCGCCCCCGAGCCGGCGAGCCTGGGGCGTACTGTAAGGCCTTTGGGCCACTTGACTCGCGAAGACCTACATGCGGGGGGCGGTTTCCGGCAGGCAGTGTCGAGCCCCAGGGGTGGACGGAGTGCGGGTGCCCTGGGTGCTCGGGGTTCTCGGGTGCGAGGCGCGCTGGCAGGCTAGCCTCGGCCCTGAGCACGGCGGGTAGGTGGCATGAGGAAAACAGGCCCCGTGTGAGGAGCCGCGTGAGGGAAGGGGCCCCGACAGCCGTCCGGGCCTGGCACCCCGCCCCAGATCCCTACGCGACGACCGAGGAGGAGAGGGCGCTCGGGGCCAGAACAGGATCGAGCAGAGAGACGCCAAGGGCCCACCCCAGCCCGGGCTGGAGCGATCCGCCAGACGCGAGCCGTGGCTCGAGGGGGCGGCGCGCGCTACGCGCCTTGCATGTCCTAACCAGCTCGCCTTCGAAAGGGCGTGCCCGTCGTTTCTGCCAGAACTCGCGGGGGCGAGCGAGCCCTTGGTGTCCTCTTGTCGCCGTTCCATCGATCGGACGCCATCCGTCGGCCGAAACCGCATAGCGTCTTCGCGTCCCAAATGCTAGTGACCGAAGATTCGGACCGCGTACGGCGCCGGCGTGCAAGACATCGGGTCAAGCCATTGGTACTGGGAACCGCATTCGTGAGGCACAAGCATTCCGTCCTCCTGGAGCCCCGTGGACGATTCTATCGCTACCACTGGGAAATCCGCTCCCACCTGTCCTCCTTCGGGCTGCTCAATGCGATTCGACTGCTCGAGGAGTCTCAGTGGTGGCCTCCCGCTCGGCTCAACGCGCTTCGCGATTCCAAGCTGCGCCGGCTGGTTGCACATGCCTACGCCCAGATACCCTACTACCGGCACATGATGGACGAAAGCGGGGTCCGTCCGTCTGACATCCAGGGGGTCGCTGACCTGCACAGACTGCCCATCCTTGCCAAGGACACTCTGCGGAATCACTACGACGAGCTGCGAGCACGTGACATCCCGGACAGGAAAACGGAGCTTGGCGTCACGGGTGGAACAACCGGGAATCCGATGCGTGTGCGTCGCGACAAGGCGGGCACCGTGTGGCAGCGAGCCTCCTACTGGCGCGGCTACTCGTGGGGCGGTCTCCATCCGGGCGACGCTTGGGTTCAGGTATTCGGTGGAGCCCTGGGGCTTGCGCAGCCGACCTTGTTGAACAAGCTGAAGAACTGGTTTGCTGGCAAGTTGTTCTTGCCCGCTTTCGAGCTCGGGGCGCACAACGTGGATGCGTACATAGAGGCCATCCGGCGTAGTGGAGCACGGTTCTTGGTCGGGTATACGTCGGCCTGCCATCTATTCGCTCAACACGTGGAGCGGACGGGGCAGGACCTGAAGTTCGAGGCTGTTTTCCCAACCGCGGAGCTACTGCACGAGCAATGGGCCGAGACCATCGGGCGTGTGTTCGGCGCGAAGGTACTACCCTACTACGGCTGCGGAGAGGTACAGTCGCTCGGATACTCGTGCCCCGTAGCTCCTCGGCCCCTCTACCATACTTGCGACGAGCACGTCATCATCGAGATCGAAGGCGAGCCGGGACAGACGCATCTCGCGGGCGAAGGACCTTTCCTCGTTACGGATCTCGACAACCTGGCCATGCCTCTGATTCGCTATCGCAACGGCGACGCAGGTGTGCTCGCCGAACCCGGATGCGACTGCGGTCGCTCGCTGCGCCGTATTCAGCGTTTGGATGGCCGCGTCAACGACGTGCTCATCACCACACGGGGAGACGCCATCTCCGGCGCCATCGGAGCCCACTCATTCCGACTGGTACAGCAAGTCGACCAATTCCAGATCGTGCAGCGTCGACCCGGGCAGATAACCATCAAAGTTGTAGCCGGTGCCGAATACGATCCGCGCGTCGCCGAGCCCACGCTGGACCGCATCTTCCGCAACCATCTTGGCGCCGACGCCGTCGTCGAGTTCGAATACGTGACCTCAATCCCGCGTACGGTGGCAGGCAAGGCCCGCGTGGTGGTCAACCAGTACTTGGAGGAGCAAGCGAAGCCCCAACCGCCAAACAGCTGAGAGAATGCCGTTCCTGGAACAAGGGCATCAAGCGGCCACGTACGGCTGGTTTGTTCCACCAGGGTGTGCTGATCGAATAGCACATAGCACACGCGCAAACCATCCAGCTCCCCACCAGTCGGCATCGGGCGGGATGTCTCATCGGGCCGTGCCGCGCGATCCCCGTCGAGAGAGGAGTTCCTGATACAGCTCGACATACCTCCCGATCATGGAGTCGAGGGAGAACATCTCGACAACACGAGCCCGCGCGGCCCGTCCCATGGCGTGTGCCGAATCTGGCGCATGCCACTGCTCGAGGATCGCCGCGGACAGCGCGTCGGCGTCTCGCGGTGGGACCAGGATGCCCGTCTTCCGATCCACCACGATCTCCGGATTGCCGCCAATTGTGGTCGCCACCACTGGCAGTTCGCAGGAACACGCCTCCAGGAGGGTGAGCGAGATCCCCTCCGAGTAGGACGGTTGCACGTACAGGTCGAGGAGCGGGTAGATCGCGTCGACATCGGCACGGTTGCCCAGGAAGTAGACCCTGTCCGCCAGACCCAACTGCTGCGCTCTGCGCTCGCAGTCCCCTCTCTGGGAACCGTCACCAACGACCACAAGGCGAGTTTCGGGCTCCTGGCGCACCACGGTCGTGAGCGCCTCGAGCAGTGTCGGGATCCCCTTGTACGACTCGATGCGGCAGACGGTCCCCAGCAGGGGCCGGCCCGAGACGCCGAGAACGCGAGACCGCTTGGCCTCCCGGCCATTGTCAGCGGGCAAGAACCGATCCGTGTCGACCCCGTTCAGGATGACGCGGGCCTTCTCGACAGGAAACCCGTATCCAGCGACGAACTTCTCGCGGGCGTCTGCCGAAACGGCGACCACCACGTCGGACAACTGCCAGGACCAGCAAGCCACCGCCTTGCTGTGCAAGAGACGCGGTCGCGATGATCCGTGTTTCGTGGTGACCACGACAGGCACGGCCGCGAGCCGGGCCGCCAGGCTGCCGCGGACGTGGGGAAGGAAGTTGTGAAGGTGCGCGACGTCCGGCCGCTCGCGCCGGAACAGCTTGACGAGAGCGGAAATCGACGCAACCCGGCCCAGGTGGCCCGACCTTCCGAACACCGTACGCTGCACTTCGGCGTATCGTGGTCGCTCTTCGAGTTCGTCTCCGGGCTCGATGGCGCAGACCTGCACCTGCACCGAGTCGAGCTTGCGCATCCGGTGGCACATCTCGAGCACGAGCGTCTCCAGACCCCCGGTCATGAGAGAGCGCACGACATGCACGACCTTAAGCGGCTTCTCGGGAAGCTTCGCAGGTTGTTCCGCGACGAGCACGTGGCGGAATATACGAGCTGGCCTGCAACGCAGCAAGACAGCGCCTCGGTGCTGATCGTCCTCCCGCCATCGAACGCAAGTGGAGCATCTCGCTCGGCCTCGTGGCCGCCTGCAGGAACGTACCGAACGGGCTCGAGAGCCGAACCCCAAACGGAACGGATCTCGCGGCGCGATGCGAGCGTCCAGACGAGAAGAGCGGGCTGGCGCGCAACCGCGCTTCGGTACGAATCTGCTAGCCCACCGTCTTGATCAAGTCGAGCGCCAGCGTGCCGCTTCCGTACACTTGGCGATAGTAGCGCAGAAACTTGCTGATCTGAGCGTCGGGGTTGTCAAGATCGTACCGAGTGCGCAGTCCTGCGCCGCGGATGGGCATGAGAAGGTTCTTCACGCACCAAGCATCAATCGCCACCGGGTCCGTTCCGGCCACGATCGCTCCCGTGTGGTGGGCCGCACGTGAGTCGAGGCGACAGTCGCTGCTGTCGTCCCAATCGCCGGTGGGTACGGCCCCGACCCATTCGGCCACGGTCATGTACAAGTCTGGTCTGCGCACGTGGCGTGCCCAGTGCGCCAGTGGTCCGGCTATTCGCCACTTCGCGCTCGGATGGCCCACGTAGTGCACGGATTGGTATCCGCGCGCAAGTGGGTGGGTTCCCATCCATCCGGCAGTCATGTCCACGATGCCCATGGTCGACTTGACCGCGCCCGTGAACCCGGTCGCGCCGTGTTCGTTCGCCGTGGTCATGTTGATCCACGCTAGTTTGCGATCAACGGGCACTCGTCGTCCCGCCGCTCGTCGGAACACCCCATCTTTTAGATCGACGACGAGGCCGCTCCGAGGGGAGCTGAATACGGGCCAACTAAGAGGTGTCCTCGCGTCATCGACCAGGGACCGCTTCACCCGGAACACGTTGTCGAAGTCCCAACGGTACCCGTCGCGCTCCTCGCCCTCGGCTATGGGCCCGCGTCCATCACCACCGCAGATCCCGTGCTCATGCAACGGGTCGAACGGGTCTTCGTCGCCCGTGAGCAAGCTCGAGCCCGCGTCGACGAGTCCGACGAACGACACCGGAGCACCCAGCCGGGCGAAGTGCGGAATCAGGTCCCCCAACGTGCTCCAGCCCTCCACGTCGACGTTTCTCTCACTGGGGTGGGTCCAGGCGCGGGCCAGGCCGGATCCGCCGCCAAGCCGGTAGTGGACGTTTTCGAAGACGATGACCTCGCCGGCAAACCGCTCGCGCTCCAGTACGCACTCGATCATTCTGCGGACAGCGGCCACGTTCGTCATGCCCTGATTCCACCACTGTGCGCTCACCTTGATGAGCACGACGTCATCCCGGCCAACCAGGGTCCCGATTCCACCCAGACGGCGTAGAACGTTGTCCACATTCTCGTGCGGGGCGGCTCCGCGGGCGAGATAGAGCGTGGTCCGATCGCGGTCCGGATCGTGCGGCACGAGCGGCGGCGCAGCAACGAAAGAGGGGAGCCGCGTCCACCGCGACAAGCGGGCAACGAACCGGTCGTGCAGAGCGAAGGCAGCTGCGCCGACGGTAGCCGCCGACGCCGCCAGAAAGCCACGTCTCGTTCGATTGAGGAGTGTACGCATGGCGGTAAGTCTGCCACTATCGCGTCTGACGCCTACGCATGCTAGCCTCAGCGACAAGCAATGTCGATCCAGTATCGAGCTGTAAGCGTTCGCCCCGAGCTCCTGGATTCTCAGGCGCTTGGAGTGTGGCAGGAGAGTCTGCAGTCTGCCGGGGACATGGGGCGGAAGCTCGAGTGGTTCTATGACTCTCCAGCGGGTTCCGGGCAGCTCTACGTGTTGCGGACGTCCGCCGACTCGAGCGACGCGGCCATTGGAGGAATGGGCTTTGGCATACGGCAGTGGAAGGTGGGTGAGCGCTCGGTACGGACAGGACTCATGGCCGATCTCGCGGTCGTACGAGCACATCGGACCGCGCGGCCGGCGCTTGCGCTGGCGAGGACGGTGGTGGAGGCGATGCGGGGCTGCACGGAGCTCGGCTACGGTTTTCCAAATCGTTCTGCCGTCGGCGTGCTCCGCCGAAGCGGCTGCCGACCCATCGGGGAAATGGTTCGGTACGCGCTCGTCATCCACTCCGAGAACCACTTGCGTAGGGTGCTACGGTTCGCGTACCTGAGCAGACTCGTGGCCAGCGTGCCAGACGCGGCCCGAGCCGCGCTTGCGCACGCACGCGCCCGCGGACCCGCACGATCCTGGCGCCTGGAGTCCTGTGCCAGCCCGGACTCGGAGTTTGACGCGTTGTGGGAGCGCGCCAAACACGACTACCCGATGGTTGGGTGCCGAGACGCCGCGTTTCTCAAGTGGCGCTTCATGCAGCACCCTTGGGGCGCTCACGAACTCATGGCGATGGTTCCGGTGTCCGCGGGCCGGCTCGTGACGGGGTACGCAGTGACCGAGACGGTAGGCAACGTATTGCACGTGCGAGACTTGTTTGCCCGCCGTGCGGACCTGGACCCATTGCTCGATCTGTTGGTCGCTCACGCAGTTGACCAGCACGTGGCAACCCTGTCGGTAGTCAGCCTGGAGCGCGGTCACTTGACCCGCCTCCTTGTCGCGAAGGGATTCCGAATCCGCAACGAAGGCACACCCGTGGTCGTGGATCCTGGCTGCCGGGCCGCCCTTGCCGACCCCGCGGCGTGTGAGCCCGCGCGATGGTATCTCACGGAGGCGGACGAGGACATCTAGGCGCGCATTTCCGCGGCCAGCTCACGCCGCCGTCGAATCGCCGTGCGTGCTATCCATCTGCAGTGCGTCGCGACCCCGAGATCTACGATCTGCCGCGCCAGGACGAAACCGTGGCGTGCTCCTGCGCTCAAGTCGCCGCACGGCCGCGGAGGCTTGGGGCCGCGGCCGAAGCGCTAGCCTGGACTATTGCCAGCCTCCCGCTGGGCTGGCTCCTGCTCCGGGCTGATCGTCCGTCAGGACCGGTATGGACCATCGTATTCGACGCGGCGCACGTGGTCCTGTCTGCCGGGTTGGCCTCCGTGCTCTTGCGACTCTCACCGCGTCTGCTCTCTGGCGTATTCTCCCGGGCAGGGATGCACCATGTGGTCGCTGGAGGCACTGTTCTGGTCGTAGGGGGTGGGCTTGAAATCGCGCAGTTCTTCGTCCCCGGAGAACCTTCTCTGCCAGACCTGGCTCGTGACGCGTTGGGAGCAGCCGCCGCGTTGGTCCTGTCGCATAGCCGCCATGT
Organism: Polyangiaceae bacterium; assembly: GCA_016929495.1. GTDB lineage: Bacteria > Myxococcota_A > Polyangia > Polyangiales > Polyangiaceae > JAFGIS01. Next base: position 6,967 of record JAFGIS010000324.1, read on the forward strand.
CGAGCCAACACGTGCTTGGGGTCGCCGTCGTCTGCGAGCCTGGGCTCTGCGTGCCCTCGGCGCGAGTCTACTGTGTCTCGGGCTCGCTCCAAGCTTTGGGGCGGCACGTGCGATCTTGCTGCGGCACCGGGCTTTTCCCGTATTGCTGACGTTCGAGTCCGCCTGGGAGACACGCTTTGCTTCGACTACCGGCAACGCAACGCTAGAATTCGTGCCACCGCCGCGGGACTTCACCCGAGCCCAAGGCCACGGAGTGGGGAAGGTAGTCTTCGCCGGGAGCAAGTACCCTGCTCTCGAACTTGACGAGCCGTTCGGAGATTGGTCGGCCTTCGACGCGCTCGTTTTCGACGTGTACTCCCCGGAGCCCGGGCCGATAGGGCTCGGCATCAGAGTCCACGACCGAGGCCATGGACATGCGTATGACGACCGGTTCAACGCCGAAGCCGACATCAGACCAGGGCAGAACACCATCTCGATACCGGTTGCGGCAATCCGTGCGACGAGCGGCCGATCCATGAGGCTGGACCGTATCCAGGCCGCCATTGTGTTTCTGTACAGGCCGCGCCGTGCGACCACGCTCTACTTCGACAGCTTCCGCCTTGACGCTGCGGTGGTCGGAGCGGATCGGCCCACGGACCACCGATGAAGCGCCGTCTAGTGCCGCGGGGCCTGGCGCTGGTCGAGCTCGGCGGCTACCATGTGTCCCACCGTGTGGTTCTCATACGCGCTCAAAGCTTGCCTGCTCGTGATCGGAATGACTGCCTGCGCGCCCACGGTCAGCCGGTACCCCTACGCGAGTGAGCCCGATCCTCGGGCACGCCCCTACGTCATTGCGGTCTCGGATGCGCTGAGTATCCGCGTGTGGGGAAACGCCGATCTCAACACGGACGCTACTGTCCGGCCTGACGGGACGATAACCATGCCACTCGTCGGGGACATTCCCGCCGCGGGGCGTACGACAGCGGAGGTGCGCCAGACGATCTCCCAAGCTCTGCGTGCCTATGTCAAAGACGCCCCCAGCGTGACCGTTGCTGTAACGCACATCGGCTACCGCGTCGCGGTGGTCGGCAACGTCTCACGGCCCGGCGTGTACGAGTCGCAGCACTACCTGACCGTGAGCGAGGCGATCGTGCTCGCTGGAGGCCCGAGTCGTTTCGCGTCGCCGGACGAAACCGTCATCATTCGCACGGGCGTGAACGGACAGGTGCGACGCATCCCGATCCAGTACGACCAAGTCGAACTCGGACTCCGTCCCGACCAGGACCTAGTGCTTCTCAGCGGGGACCGCGTCTACGTTCCCTGACGTGACTCGGCGCTCACCGGGTACAGGGCCCGCGGCGCAGTCAATCCCGCGATTGCCGGTCGCCTAGCCGAAACACCTGATCCAGGCGGAGCACCTGGAAGATTTGCAGGGGTTGTCCTTGGACGCCAGCGACTTCGAAATGTCGTCCCTCTGCGCGAACTCGTTTGAACAGAGACACGATAGCACCTACGCCGGAACTATCGACTAGCCGCAGTCCGCTGAGATCAACGACGACTTTCTCCTCACCGTCTGCCACGATTCGATCGAGCTCGGCACGGATGTCAGGGACGGTGAGCGCATCCAGCTCTCCGGAAATCTGAAGCGTTACGGTCTGACCCGTCTTGGTTGAGCAGTACTCCATTGTCTTGTGTCGTCCCGTGACGGTCCGATCATTCCGTGGGAGGTGGAGGCGCACCGGTAGCCCAACCGCCTGGCGCATTGTCGCGGCAGGGCACGCGTGCTTTGGGGTTGGGAATCATCCAACGATCTGACAACACCTCCCGCGGTGGTAGCAGGTACGGGAACGGCGGCGCAATCGGCAATTCGCGCGGCGGCAGGGCGAGCGTCGGCCGGACGACAAGACCACGGAAGGTTCACGGCCTCCGCCACGCTATCTCGCAGCGCGGAATGTTGGCTGCTGGGCCGATCCGTGACACGCGCCGAGCTCGAGCCGAGCAAGAGCCCGCGGGCGTTCGCAGCGTGCCGACGCGCCCAAAGCGGCTGCGCGTGCTGCCGCGCCACAGGCACCGAGCCGGCGCGATCTCAGCCCAGGGAGTACTGCACGCGCGTTCTCCCGAGGACCATCGTGGCGGCATGTCCGTGCATCGAGCCGCGCCGTGCGTACATGCGCGCAGTGCGCCGACGTGCGGCGGTTCGAGCGCACGCAGGCGCGCGTGCGGCTTGGCCACCCTGATCACCTGGCGAAACCGATCCCCCGACGCCGTGATAGAGTCACGCCATGTTGAAACGGATCGCGATGCAGCCGCGCGCTGCCCTGCTGGTTGCGGTGGTGCTGTTGCTGGTCCAGGCTGTGCCGCTGTTCTCAGCGCGCTGGGTCGAGGACGAGAGCTGGTACGCGGTTCCGGCCATGAGTCTGTTGCGTGAAGGGCGCTTGCGCAACACGACGTTCTACAGCGAACGCAATGCCCATCAGTACGACATGAAGCCGCCTGCGCTGCCGCTGACGCTGGCCGCCTCCTTCAAGGCCCTCGGCGTCGGCGTGGCGCAGGCGCGTCTTCCATCGTTGCTTGCGACCGTCGGGATCGTCGTTGCTACATTCGCTCTCGGTGCCGAGCTGGGCGGTGCCGCCGTTGGGGCCCTCGCGGCGCTCCTGGTTTCGTCGGACACGTTCCTGTTGCTCGCGGCACGCTGCGTGCGCCCCGAGGGACTGCAGACATTTCTCGGTACGCTTGGAGCTTGGTTGTGTCTCGCTTCCAGGCGGCGTGGCTCCGCCGGTCTCTCCGCGTTGAGTGGCGTGGCCGTTGGACTCGGCATCTGCTACCATCCAAACGGCTTGGCGTTTGCTGCAGGCGTGGGGTTGTTGCTGTTGCTCGAGCTGCGACTTCGCTTCTTCCGTAGCCCCAGATTCTGGGCGATGGTGGGCGGGGTCATGGTTTGCCTCGGACCACCGCTCCTATTGGTCGCCTCGGATGCAGATCTCCGAGCTGCCTGGCACGCGCAGTACTTCGGTCTTGCCTCAGGGCCACTCCTGCAGAGATTCGTCCAGGAAGTGGCGCGGTACGGCGCCTTCTTGGGCATTACACCGTTCAGCAGCGGCCTGCCGATACCGGTGCCGTTGAGACTCCACATCGCGATCATCGTGGTCGTATCGTTCGTGGTGCTCTACAGGAGCCATCGTGCGTTTGCACAGACGCTACTGGCCATGCTGGTGCCGATTCTGCTCTGGTGGCTGTACTCCGTGAACAAGTCGCCCCGGTATCTGGTGGGTGCTGCGCCCATATTCGCCGTCGCGGTGGCCGGCGCAGCCGTGGTATGCCTGGACGCTCGCCGGTGGAGGCCGTGGGTGACCCTCGGCTGCGTTGCGATGCTGGCCACACAGGTTCTCGGGAACCTCGCTCTGGTCTATGCGTATCGCAAGGCCGACTACGAAAAGGTCGGTCGAACCCTGCGGGCCGTGATTCCTCCCGGCAGCTCCGTGTACGGCGCCATCACGTTCTGGCTCGCGCTGAACGACCGCGACTACGTGTCCTACACTCGTACGGCACTGTCCTATGTGCTCGAGAAGAAGCCTTGCCAGTACTGGATCCTCAACGACAGGGTGATGATGGAAGGAGACGGCTCCGGGGACACCTGGCGGACGCTGCGAGCGCAGGCAAACACCTACGCGCGCTCGCACGGGGAGCTGATCGCAGAAGTGACCAACGACTTCTACGGCAACCTACACATCTACCGCATTCGACAGTGAGAGCTTCCGAGGACGCGAGCGGTGCTCCGCGGGTGTTCGGAACAGTCCGCGCATGTGACCCGAGCTCTTGCGGCCGCGAGCGCGACGGGCACCCTACAACGGCATCCGTTCGGCGTTCGGTCGTCTATCGGCCCCGGGTCCAAACCGGCTGCATCGATCCGGCCGCGCGGCCCTTTGTTCTTGCGCGAGGCCTGCAGTCATAGTAGGCGATATCCGCCGACAGACGGCCCGAATCGCGAGTTGATCGCGGACGGACCGGCACGGTCTGATGCGGATCCAACCCAACGGAAGTCACAGGTGGCCAGGACCAGTACAGAGGTTGGCGAGGACTGACGGGGTGTCATGTCGATCCTCCAGAAGCGCCCAGGACGCCGGCTCGAAGGCGAGCGGAAACCGTCCGCTGGTTCCCTTTGGCCCGAAACGTGATTGAGCATGGCACGCACCGATACTGATCCGCCTGTTTCGGCACCGATGAGCACGGGGCCGAACTCGCGCCGCGAGCGTCCTCGCCCCGGAGTCGCGAAGCGCATCCTCTCGGCGCTGGTGGAAGCCTCCGTGTCAGTGCGCACCTCGACGGCGCGGACGATGATTCCGCGCCCGCTCAGAACCCTCGGTTACCGCATACTCCCGCAGCACGAGTTCGAGAAGAAGACGTATGAGACGAGCTACGAGCGAACCCTTGCCGAGGCCCAGCGCTCGCCGCTACGTACCTCGGTCAAGCTCGGCATACTAAAGGACTACATGCTTCGATGCGGCTACTACGAAGCGGCCTGCATGGAGTTGGGTGTCCCGTATCAGCTTGTCGATATTGCCGCGCCTGATTGGATCCGGCAAGTAGAGGACTCCGGCTGTTCCGCCTTCCTTGCGTGGCCATCGCACATCAACAGCGTGAGCAAGGACATGTTCGACGAACGTCTTTGCGTACTGACGCAGGAGCTCGGGCGCGTCGTGTTTCCGTCCTACAAGGCGCTGTGGCTCTACGAAAGCAAGCGACGCACGCACGACTGGCTGCAGGTCCGCGGCGTACCGCATCCGGAAACCTGGGTGTTCTTCGAGCGTGAGGTCGCGGAGGACTTCGTGGCTTCCGCGGAGTACCCTCTCGTGTACAAGACGGATCTGGGCTCCGAGGCCACCGGCGTCGAGATTGTTCGCACGAGACACCATGCGGAAGCGCTGGTGCGTCGATGTTTCGGCAAAGGCTACCTTCCGCGCCGCCACGACTCTCGCGATCCGTCCTGGGGCTGCATGCTGTTACAGACCTACATTCCCGATGCCAAGGAATGGCGCATGGTGCGCGTGGGGAATTCGTTCTTCGGACACCAGAAGCTGAAGCGCGGAGATTTTCACAGTGGCACGCACCTCGTCGGCTGGTACCGGCCACCGGATGAGTTGCTCGACTTCACCAAGGACATCACCGACCGGGAGCCCTTTCTGAGCATGGACCTGGACGTCTTCGAGACGGCCGACGGACGGTATCTCGTCAATGAGTTGCAGGCTGTGTTTGGCAGCAAGAACCGAAACCAGATGTGCATCGACGGGAAGCCAGGACGGTTCGTGCGGGATGAAGAGCATCGGCAGTGGCGCTTCGAGGAGGGTGACTTCTGCGGCAACAAGTCGTGCAACATGCGCGTGATGACGCTGCTCGAACTCCTGGGCCAACCCTTGAGCCTCGCCGAGGTGTGAGGGCGGGAGTCGCTGCGCGTCGTGATCCGCGACGTTCACGATTCCTCCCCAAGTGACCCCGGGGGCTCAGTGCGTCTCCGACCGACATAGATCAGGAACGGGCTGAAGAGCTCACTCCTGAGCCCCGGCGCTGGCAGCAAGACACGAAACATTCCGTTGAGAAGGAGCTGCAAGTAGCGGATGCCCTTGTTGTAGCTGCGGGAGAGAGTGCTGGCGCTTCGCAGCTGAAAGCGAGTAACGGGCAGCGCACCATAGTAGCCGCAGAATAGTCTCTCGAGACGCGGGTCGTCGAATGCTGCACCGAAGTCCTTGAGCCGCATGATCGCGAGGTTGTGGCGCGCAAGATCTTCGCGATCGAAAGTCGACATCCATGCCCAGTAGACGCCACGAAAACGCGGTATCGCCACGACCAGCGTCCCGCCTGGGGAGAGAAGATCGACGTGTCGACGCACCACAGGCGGCACATCCGTGAAGTGCTCCACGAAGCCACGCGATATGACGACATCAAAGAACCCAACGAAGGGTTCGATGACCGAGTCCGAGAAGAAATCGCCCTGGATGACGTGGCTAGGGTCATGGCCGTGCCGCTCGAACACCGCACGGTTCTTCAGAACGCCGCTGGTCGAGTATTCGAAGCCCCACGGCTCGTAGCCATACCGGTGCGCCAGCTCCACCAGGAACGACCCTGGTGCACTTCCGATTTCGACGGCGCGAATGCCCTTCCTACGAGGCAAATGACGCGCGTACAGGTGGTTCCACAAGACGTGGTGCTCGTACGGTATCGCCAACCATCCAGCACGCCGAGGTCCTTCCCAATCCTCCTCCTGGTCCGACGCTTCGTCCCAATGTTGTCGGTCCGTCAGTCTTTCGAGCTCCAAGATCGCACCTCCTACCGAAACCGAATGGTTGTTGTCGTGGACGGAACGCCACCTCTCCGTGTTGAGTGGCGTTCGCCGTAGCGCCTGGCACGTGGGCCACCTTCAACGAGATAGGACACAAGCGCGGCCAGGCTACCCGACGCGCCGCCACGCCGAAAGCATCATGTGCCCGCTCCACTGCCACACTCCAAACCGACCTGACCGGATACATCCCGTCGGGTCCTCCGGTGGGCGATGGCCGTGAGCCGAGCATTGGTCACAACCCACCACGCGCTGACGTCTGACTTCGCTGGGACGCCGCCAGTCCCGCCGGGGAGCAGTCTTCCGGAGGTTGTCCCAGACATGCCGCGGTGCTGCGCTCCACTTCTGTCTGGCTCCGGGGCCCACGGAATCAGCCTGGCTCGTGCCAACGACCAACTCGGCCCCGCGGCCGCTTCGAATGGTCAGCGCGCGCGGACCCGGGCCCTTCGGCGCCCGAGACAGCACGGCTGTCGTGATCAACGCGCAGTGTCGCATTCATGCACGAGATGGTTCGAGTCCAGAGGCGCGATCCAACGAAGCCCACATGAATGCAGCGAGACGGGATCCAGGGGCCGGTCGGCGCTCTTGGACGCCGCGTCACGGTGCCGGACGAGGGCAGTCCGGTGTAGTGTAGAGTGCTCTCCCATCCCGCACTGCGCCGGGCTACCCCGCACCGCGTCTCGTTCAGCGCGGCGAGACATCAGTGTTCTGATGCGAAGTCACCGATCGCCGTGTTCCCTGTCGGAACCGCAGGTGGGGTTTCGGCCCGCAGAAGCACGAGAGCGCAGCCATTGCGCACCGTTTCCCGAAGCCACGTCGAACTGGGCTTCGCGGCGAGCGCGCTCAAAAAGCGCGACTCACGCTGGACCGCGGGCTCGTCTCTGAGAAACAACACCAGGTAGTCCAAGGCGAAGCGATACATGGCTTCACGCAATCGGGCTTCTTCCCAGGTTCGCTCAGAGTACTCGCTTTCTGCAAGCGCCAAGCCCGGTCTGTCCAGCACGAAGAGCGCGGCCTGACCGTTGGTTGCCGCGAAGCGCGCGCCAGCGGGCACCCGTGCGTTGACGACATCAACGAGCGAACGACCGTCCTCGGTAGGTTCCGACAGGCAAGCGTGCATCGAGTCGAACGTGTCACCGCGGACCACAGTGCTTGCAAGGGACGCACCGTTGCACAGCGCGACCAGGCCACCCACACCGACGGAAAGCGCCGCCTGCGGTCTTGAGCTTCGCAACGCATGCGTCCACTGAGTCGCGCAGACCGCCAGCCCAACCAGGCCCAAGGGCAGGAGCGGATAGAACATGCGAGCGTAGAAGGTGAACACCATGAACGCACCGCTCAGCGTCATGGAACCGGCGTACACAAGAGCCACCCACGCGACGAACGCCAGCAGACCAGTATGGTCTCGCCGCAGCGACGACCGTCCTCCCGTCCGATGCCACCAGTAGACGCCGTAGCCGACCAGGAGGAACATCAGAACAAGACGGCCCCTGCTGTCGATCCAGGCAGGCTGGCCGAAGACCAGGTCTCCTGGCGAGTAGGCCAGGCCGCGCAGTATGTCCATGGCGCCACGCACGACGTGCTTGGTATTGCCTCCGCTGAGTGTACGGGTCAGGTTCCAGTTTCGCAGCAGTAGCCAGAGAGGAGGCACGACCGATGGGCTGACCCAGACGACGCGCATGACCTCAGGGCGCTTGCAGGAACGCAGCAGTCCGAGCGCAAAATACGAAACGAGACCCAAGACGAGGAAGTACCCCGCGTAGCGGACGAGGCAGGCCGTACCCGCGAGCACCGCTGCCACGAGCAGCCACCCGCGTTCGCGGAGGGCTCCTTGCGCACGCGCCCGCTCCGCCAAGACAACAGCCAATGCGGCACTCGTCAGCAGCAAGGTGAACGGCGGTTCTGCCACGATGGAGCGGGCGTAGGTGCGGAACGTATCACTGAGCAGCACAAACAGCAGCACCACGCGAGTCCAGAACACGGACGCTCCGATCTTGCCGGCCAACGACACGAGCACGGGGATGAGCACGACGGAGCAAGCGACCGTCACGAACAGCGCAGCAACGGGCAGCGCGACGCCGAGAAGGTGCGGCAACGCCACGAGCACTGGAAACAGTGGTGGAAAAGTGCTGACGGGAGCAGGGATAGTTCCGTGGCTCGCCTCGGTGTCATAGAACACGATGGGTGTGACGAGCCCCTCACCCGAAACCAAGCTATCCGCGATAGAGAGGTACTGAAACGAGTCGTTGCCCAACACCGCCCCGGCGAGCCAAGCGACGACCGTCCACTGCAGAGCTGCCGCGGCCATCCACAGGAGCACCTCCGTTCGGCGCATTGCGTTGTCCTTGCCCTGACTCTTGGCTATCGGCGCTGCGTTGTCTACCGAAGGCCTGCAACGCACGATGGTGTCCGTTCCGTCGGTGGGTCGATCTGGCGGAGCCTGCGACCTCCTCGGCCCCGCAGAACCTCGGAGCCGGGCCTGCTAGCGTTGCCAGGCTGTCCTGGCTGCGTGGCCGATTAGGACGCGCTCCACGAGGCGAGCCATGCCACGCGAGTCGCCGAACTCGCCGCTTTCTGGCGGCGGAGGTTCAGCTGTCTCGGGTTCAGTCTGGCGAAGGTGCACCGGGGTCGACGCCACGGAGTGTCTGCGACGGACCCGATCATGCCCAACGTACGGAACACCAGGTCCGAGCAGCTTGCTGTCTTCAGGCCGGGCGCCCTATAATGCCGAAGCACCATTTCACTGCGGATCGCGCCGGAGCGCAGTTCTCCATGGAGGTTTGGTGATCAAGCGGCATCTTGCAGCCACGTGTCTGTCGGCGGTCCCCCACCCGGTCTACCGCGCGGCTCGGACGCTCGTGCGTGGCCGCTGGATCACGGTCCTGTGCTACCACCGGATCCTCGACCGGCCCACTGATTTTCCATTTGACGATGATGTTGTGAGCGCATCGGCACAGCAGTTCGAACGGCATCTCCGCTTCATCTCGAAACACTACGACGTCATTGATTTCAGGAAGCTCCGCGACCTGCTGGACAGCGGGCGACGTTTTCCCAAGAATGCTCTCATCATTACGTTCGACGATGGCTACGTCGACAACTACCAGGTCGCGTACCCTCTACTGCGACGGTTCGGATTCACGGCGGTCATGTTCGTTACCGCGGGAATTGTCGGCACGACCCAGCTGTTCTGGTGGGACAAGATCGCCAGTATCGTCAAGCGTACCAGCGTTGTGCGTGCGACGCTCGACGGCGCGGCTCCGATGCAGATCGACCTCGACGCGTATCCCAACAGGCAGGCTGCCGTGTGCGCCCTGCTCGCGCGCGCGAAGCGTCTGTCCGAACACTCCAAGAATGCCTTCATCGAGGAGCTTTCGCGCCGTCTTGATGTGGAGGTGGGCGACCGCGGACCGCGGAACACCATGACGTGGGACGAAGTGCGTGAGCTTAGCGCGGGCGGCATCGAGATAGGGGCGCATTCGGTCACACATCCGCTGTTTTCGGATCGCGACGCCGAAACGATTGCCCGCGAGATCAAGGAGTCCAAGGAGATCGTTGAGCGCATGATTGGTACGGAGGTCGTGACTTTTGGAGCTCCCGGGCGAGGGACCATGACTCCAGAAGAGGACGCACGACTCAAGGCCCTGGTTCGCTCGACCGTCAAGGAGAGCGGCTACTCGTTCAGCACCCTGTACCGCAGCGGACTGGCATACGAGAAGGGCTTCGACCCCCTCGCCGTTCAGAGGATCGGGATCGAGGCGGGTGACTCCGACCCGGTCTTCCAGGCGAAGCTGGGTGTGCCGGAGTCGGCCCACTACCTGTTGTAGTACCGCAGCCCGGCGCCATTCGCTGTCCCCGTTTGGTCGCAGCGACTTGCGCCCGGCCCCTCGTCGTGGTCTCGTGCTGGCCATGATGACGCCCTCCGACCCTTTCCAATCGACGGGCGCCAACTCGCCCCAGTACGAGGCGGACGCGTACGAGATCCGTCGCGCCGAAACCCTCGAGGGCATCCTTCCCCGCGGCACGGGTGGGCGCGCTCTCGATATCGGCTGCGGACCCGGCTACTTCAGTCGTATGTTGCGCGACCGAGGCTGGCAGGTCGTCGGCATCGATGCGGAGACAGTGAACATCGAACGGGCGTGCGCCTTCGTCGTCGAGACACATCAGGGTGATGCTCGGACCGTACTGCCTGCGCTACCTGGCGAGACATTCGAGCTGGTCTGCGCGCTCGAAATCATCGAGCACATGGCAAAGCAGGATGGCGTGGCGTTGATCGAGCAGGTGAACCGCGTGCTGAAGCCCGGGGCCACGCTCATCATCTCGACGCCCAACCGGTGGTCGCTCGAGGGGCTGGGGGACTACTACTGGGGCGAGAAGATCCGGGGGTGGAGACGTTGGGACGCGTGGAACGTGACCCATGTCCACATATACTCCTCCCTCGAGCTCCGTCGCGCACTGCGCGCGGGGGGCTTCGTCATGGACCGGCTCGTGGGTTACTGGTACCGTGGGACCTTGCCGGGAGGCATCAATGTCCGCCTGCCCTTCGATAGTATGACCCGCTTCCCGTTGAACCACTTTGGGTTCAACACGATCGTTTCATGTCACAAGCGCTAGCGCCAGGCCCGTGTCACCCCGTCCGGGCTTTCCCTGGCGAGGGGGCTAGTGGCGTGTCTCCAAGACACGCCACATAACTAGAAACCCGTGTCCTGGTTCAGACTGCGGGCATTCGCCGCAGAACCCGACGGCTTCGCCCCGTTCGAGGCCGTCGAGTTCTGCGGCGAATCGCGGAGACAGGGCACTAGCACAGGTGGCACAGGGCCTTGGCCAGCACCTCGTGGACACTGGCAGTGACGGGTACCGGGAGTAGGTGCTGAGCGTAGTAGTCGGACACGGCGTAGCGGTCGCTTCCCCCGGTCGAGAGAAACGTATCGCCCAGGGCGCTGTTGTTGTGCAGCGGAATGTAGTCCATGCCGATGGAGATCCCGGCGGATTGAAGGAGCGGTTTCAGCGCGCGTCGGTCGAAACGCGCACAGACCAGGGGGACCTTCGAGTAGACATAGTCTGAACTGTAGGGCGCAGGCAGAGTGAACAGTCCTCCAAGCTCGTCTTCCAGGTGCTGGAGTATCGCCTTGACCCGCCGAGCTCGCTCCCGCTTGCTCGCATCCAGGTCTCGTACGGAGGCGGCGCACGACTCGATTTCAGCCGGAGACAGCTGCCAACGCAACGAAGGGTGCGTCTCTTCGAAGTAGTGATAGGGACGTGCGCCGTACAGGGTGAATGGATCGGGAGCCGGCTGGACCTGGTCCCTCAAACGGCCGAGTCGCGTCCTCAGACCGTCGACCACCCGAAACGCGAAGCGGACCGCTTCCGCGGGAATCGGCGACTCGATACGCGCGCGAAGCGCCCTTGCCCTCGTCGCGAGTTCCGGCCGATTGGTGACGAGACATCCTCCCCGCCTGAGCTCGAAAAACACCTTGGGAAAGCTGAAGACTCCGACATCGCCAACCGACCCAGCGGGCGTCCCATGTATCCGTGCGCCAAAGGACTGGGCGACATCCTCGATGAGCTGCAGATTGTGCAAAGCGACATACTGCTTCACCCGATCGATGTCGTCGAGAGGACACCCGTACAGGTAGTTGAGAACGATCGCCCTGCAGTCTGCAGGTGGGTCCGGCACGGAGTCGATGTTGAACGAAAGATCCTTGTTGATGTCAACGAGGACGGGTCGAAAGCCCGCCTTGGCGATCGTCTGGGGGACGATGGAACAGGTGAAGTCCGAACACAGGATCGTGCCTTCGGCACTACCAGCCCGGCGCTCGAGGGAGCGCACCGCGATTTCGAGGGCAGAACGACCGGAACCGGTTACGACGGCGTACTCGGCCCCGAGCGCGGCGGCGAGCCCGCACTCGAGAGCCTCGAGCGTGGTTTGCCCTGAAGCGGAAGGTTCGCCGCTGCCGTTGAGATTGCGCCGCATCGCCTGGCTGCATGGTACACGGGCACTCGATTCGCCGCCAGTCGGCCCCGGTCGTGCCAGGTCACATGCGTGGCGAGACTGTCCGGTGTCGCTGGAGTCGGTCAGCCGATCGAGCCACTGCTTGCTTTCGCTCGGATAGTCCCGAGGGGGTGGACACGGGCCGAGTCAACACCCCGGCTCGACCTGGCAGCTCAGCGCCAGGCGCCGTGAGCGCGAAAACACCCCGCGGGCCGCTGCCGGATGCGCGCGGCCGCGGTCGAAGGCTACGTCTTGGGCAGCGTTGCCAGCAACCGGACCAAATGTGCTGCAACCCAACGTGCCCCATCCGCATTGAGGTGTCCACCGTCGGAGCTGTACGCGTCAACCAGCTTGGGATAGCTGCGACCGCCTTGCTCGAAGACAGCGTGGCTGCCGTCGGGGTACGTCGACTCGACAGCCGCTAGGTCGAACACCGGCGCCTTGCCCTCGTACTCCTGTTTCAGCATCTCGTTGAACCGAAAGCGTGCCATATTGGCCTCGACGCCCGCTGGCTTCCTACCCAGGATGGACTTGAGCATCGCCTTCGGCCCGCTCTGGACCACCGTGAGCGGCGACGTGACATGGACGAAGGTCGTTCCCGGGAACTCGGCCTCGAGCGTCGCCATCGTCGATCTGTACTCGTCGAACACCGCACGGACATGGGCATCCGATTCGAAGTCGACGTAGCAGAACTTGAAGAACGCTACGTCCGCCCGAGCGCCGAAGCCCGTCCGCATGAGTGTCGCGAAGTCTCTGATCTTGCTGCCCGGATCGCGGTTCTCGCCGATCTTCGCGTGAGCCAGACCGAGGTGCGATTCGAGCACTGCTGCCGCACGCCCCTCGACTACTTCGAGAGCGACCAGCCTCTGCTGCGAAAGAGCCTGGACCCCAGAAAGGATGTTGCTGCCCACGGATTGGTGTCCAAAAAAGATGCGCTTCTGATGCAATGCTTCTCGGTCGGCAGCCGGGATCTCGCCGAGGATCTTGCGGATGTGGGAATCGATGTTCATGGAAGGACCTCTACACGAAGCCACGACGAGGACCAGAAACACGGTGGCCCAATGGACAACTGCATGTCGGCTTGCTGGCACGACTCCACTCCGGCGGTCAGGGGCGATCACCCGCAACAGTAGCGACGAATGCGTCGATTTCTCGCCACAGCAAGCCAAGACTAGCCTCCGTGACGAACCCATGGGACGTTTCCGGCAGAATGACATGAGAAAGTCCCGGGTGCTCCTCCAAGAAGGCACGAAAGTCCTCGACATCCGGGTCGCGATCTCCGAACACAACGCGAACCCACTTTCCGTCGCACTGCGCGGCGGTCAGTGCTTCTATCAACGTCGGATTGAATCGGCGGGGTGGGCTCGAAGGCTCGGGCGCGTCTCGGGAACCCGGCGCAACGTTGCCGAGCCAGGTTCGAAGTCGTCCAGCCAGGCCTCGCGCCGCCCGCTCGACCCTGCATCGGGCAAGCTTCAGAATCGTGCGGTAGTCGGACTGTCCAGCCAGAATTCGCCTCCATGCATCGATGTGCTTCAGCTTCGCCAAGTACAGCCCGATGTGTTGGTTGACAGCCATCTCGCGGGTGTACTCATCTCGGGTGCCCATAGACACAGTCGGTGGGCTCAGCAGCAGCGCTGCCTCCACACGGGCTCGAGCCAAGGCATAGGTCGCGGTGAGCGCGCCCCCGCAGTGACCGATCAGAGCGACGGATTCGACCTGAGACAATCGACGGAACTCGGTGAGCGCCCGCACCGTGTCATCGACAAGGTGTCCACCCTCCACCCATCCCGACAACTCCCGGTGGGTTCCCGCCGGGTACTCGCCCTCGCTATCGCCGACTCTCGTTGGGTCGACAAGACAGCTAGGATAGCCCGCCTGCGCCAGATACGCTGCAACGTCGATGCCCAAGCGATGCATCGCCGTGGCTCCGAGCACGATTCCGGGAACGTACATGAACCCCAAAGAACGTGGCGCGCTAGTCTCGGGTAGGAACAGCACGCCCTTCATGGTGTCGCCATGCTGCGACTTGAGACGGAACAACTCGGTGGAGAACGGCGTGCTCACGGTCTGCTCCCCGACACCGATAAGCCCTCATTCAACGCGGCAACGCTCCTGACGAACAGGTCCGGGTGCCGGGGCTGCAGGAACCGAATGTCACTCCATGAGAAACGCACGTCACCGACCAGTTCTGCAGCAAGACCGAGCGATAGCGCGTCGCTGTGGAGCTTCCGCGTGCGCCACAACAGGAGCCTGAGTTTGTCCCTCGCGTTCGACAGGTCCGCCAGCGAGAGGGCATGGGCCCCGGCCAGGTCACGATAGAGCTCCGGATTGACACGATACCCGTCGATCAGGACATTCTCGCCGGCCTCGAATCGGGCGATGAGCGTTTGCTGATCGAAACGGACCTCGCCGACCGTAACCATTTGGTTGGCGACCTCGAGCCGAAGCATTTGCTTGATGAATGCACCTGGGTCGAGCACCGGCTCCCAGAGAACGAGGTGGGGAACGAAGACGGCCTCGCGAAGTTCCGCGGCTAGGTATCCACCGAGCCGAAAGCCGAGTAGCGATGTGCATTGTGCCCCGCGGCTCCGGCAGAAGTCGATTACGGTCGTCAGGTCCTCCCGCATCGTCGTGAACGTAACCTCTTCGAAGCGCCCCTGGCTCAACCCGGTCCCACGGTAGTCGAAGCGGACCGCGGTCATACCAGCGGCCGCCAGATCTCTGGACAGGTTCACCAACACCTTGCGGGTTCGCGGCATCTCCTCAAAGAGCGGGGGCACGAAGATGACCACGTGGCCACCCCCGGACATACAGCTGTCAGAGGCGTGATGAATCGTGACGAACATGCCCCGCGGAGGGAGCAGCAGATCCTCTTCGCGGTCGACGAGTGTGCCGCACGCTGCCGTTGATCGAGCAGCGTCGGCCGCTGGATGCGCGCCCGGCACCTTGCCATGGAGGTCCCCCTCTGCCCGGCTTTCCTGGCGTGCCGATCCGGGTGGCTCCTCATGCCGGGGCAAGTCTGACGGTTGCATGTGGTGCGTGCCGGTTCCGGTTCCGTGCGTAGCCACACACCCCACAAGGGCGGACGCCAACTATAGGTCAGCAGGTACGCGAGTCAAGCGAGGCCCAGTCAGTCCAGTCAGTCCCTGTGTCAGCCCGCGCAAGCTCAGATGGCAGCTCCGCGCCCTTTGCAGGAAGCGGCGAGGCGTTCGATGTGGCCGCGCGAGCATCTGCGTGCGCGACTCGGCCCCTCAACGCTGATGCGGGTCGACAGATCGTCCTGGGCTCGGCAATTGGCACTGAACGGACGAGATCTGGCGCTGGGCGCCCGGCCGACTCGCGCTAGACTACCACGGTGCGTTGGGTTCGCTGGCGCCGACGCCGCCGCTCTCGCCACGGTGGACACGGGGCCGAGGCTTGAGGTGCTTCAGAGTGAAACGCGTTTGCGCGGCGTATCGGCTCGTCCAGACGCCCTCTACGGAGTAGAGTGCAACCGAAAATCTGGTGACTGGCGCCGGGCTCGGCGGTCCTGCGGAAGGACGGTGCCCGGGGAAAGCCGCGTGTGGCCGAGAAGAGTGGCATGATTACCGCACTGACTCTGATGCTCGAAGATCTGCGCCAGAAATCGCGGTGGCAGCACGGCGATGACGGATGGAAGGCCATGCTTCGGTCGCTGCTGTCCGATGGCACAGCGTCGATGATCGTGTATCGAGCCATGCAGGCGTCGCGCCGTCGTGGGCATCCCGCGTTGGAGATGGCCTTCAACAAAGTGAATTCCGCACTGCTCGGCTGCATCATCGGCCGGGGAGCAGAGTTCGGCCCCGGATTCGTCCTGGCGCACTCCAACGGCGTGGTGATCAATGGAGCCGTGCGTGGCGGCCGCGACATTGTCGTCGAGCACCAGGTGACGATCGGGGCAGAGGGGAGGCGCAGCCCGGTGCTCGGCGACAACGTGTTCATAGGCGTGGGCGCCAAGATAATCGGCCCAGTCCACGTCGGGGACGGCGCGAAGATCGGAGCCAATGCCGTGGTCGTCAAGGACGTGGAGGCGCACACGACCGTAGTGGGCGTACCGGCTCGATGCGTGCGCCGGCACGGTCCTGAAGCTGCGCAGGACTGAACGCGACGAGGCGTCCACGCGCTGGACCCCCGGGGATCGTCTACGAGGACGGCAACGACGAGGGGTCTTGTGAGTCTGCCGGCATCCAGACCGGTGAGCGTCCCCGTGCGTGTTGTCTGGTGGTCGGCTGATAGACCAGTCTGCGAATGCGAATACGGAGGCCTGGCGCGCGCCACCCCGTTCGAGCATTCGATGCTGAACGAGCAAACGGCGATCGGATCCGAACCCGTGGTTCGCGTGTAGGAGCCAGCTATGCTCTGCGAGCAGCCCATGGCCCTTCCCGCGATGCTAGCCCTCGTGTTCTTCATCGTGGTGCGGCCATTCGACTTCTTCCCGACACTGGCCCAGTTTCCGTTTCTGTACCTGTTCTTCTTCTTGGGTGTGTTGGGCCTCATCGTTGACCTCGCCCGTGGCGCGCTGCGTTGGACGCCGAGCCCGGCCTTGCCTTGGGCCGTTGCCTTGGTGTTCTGGGCGCTAGCGACGGCGCTGCTCCATGCTCGCGGGACGCTGTGGACGGCCATCGTCGAGCTCAGCATCTTGATCTCGGTGTATGTCGTGATCGCGCATTGTGTGACGGACTTCCAGTCCTTCTCGAGGCTTGCCGGGCTGATTCTCTTGTGCCTCATGGTGGTCGGGGCCGTCTGCACGCATCAAGGACTCCAGCCGCGCCAGTGTGTTGCCTACGTGGGCGCCGAAGGGGTGGAGGGCCGACCGATATTCCTCGAGCGTCCATGCACCGAAGTCGCCGATTGCGTGTGGGACTCCCGAGACTGGGACGCAACCTACGGGTGTGAGCACGTCGGGCTCTCGGGAACGACCAGCATCCAGGGCCGGGTCCGCTACGTGGGGACTCTCAACGATCCGAACGAGTCGGCGCTTGCGGCGTGTCTGCCGATCCCAATCGCCATCGCTCGCTATCAGCGCCGCCGCGGTCCCAGGAGGTTGGTCGTCGTTGTGCTCGCGATCATCCTGGGGGCTGCAACGGCCGTGCTGTCCCAGTCGCGTGGCGGCCAGCTGGTATTCATCACCCTGTTCGCGGTGTATTTCCTGAAACGTTACGGTCTGAAGGGCATACTGGCCGCCCTGCCGCTGTGTGTCCCAATGGTGCTGTTTGGCGGGCGCGAGGGGGGCGACAGCTCCACGACGGCGCGCCTCAGTTGTCAGGCAGCAGGAATCGACATGTTCCTGCATTCGCCCGTGACCGGAGTCGGCTTCCGGCAGTTCGAGGAATACCACGAGCAGACCGCACACAATTCCTTCGTCCTGGTGCCCGCGGAGCTCGGAGTGGTGGGCATGGTCCTCTGGGGGATCGTCTTCTGGGCATGCATCAAGATCTGCCTCGCCTCGTTCAAGACGCCGACGGGTCCCGACTCGGAGGAGGCGCGCATCTGGGGAATGGCGCTGCTGTCGTCGTTTGCGGCAATGGCCGTCGGGATCTTCTTCCTGTCCTTTGCCTACGAGCTGCTGCTCTGGATTTTCCTTGGCCTGATCAACGCGTACCACGCTGCACTGGTTCGCAAATGGCCCGAGTGCCGCGTGCGCCTCGGGGGCAAGGACGTAGCATGGGTGATGGGCGCGGGACTGACGGTGCTCGCCTTGCTCTTCGTCTACATACGTATCAAGGGTGTCGTCTGACCCGGCCTCGCCGTGACCGTTCAATCGGGGTTCGCCGCGCCGCGGCCACTCGCCTTCGCCGCAGCGGGGTCGACGAGGGCCTGCTCGGCGTCCCGTTCGACCGTGCGGGACAAAGACCTCCTGACTAGGTCCAGGAAGTCGCGTGCCTGCGCCGGTGCGAGCAGAAGCGCTGCGGCCACGTAGACCAGTCCACCGGTAACGAGCTCGGCTCCGAGCGCAAGTAGTGTGCTGCCCCCGAGCGCGGCGATGCCGAGCCTGGCGGCGTACACCGCCGCAGCCATTGGCGCACAGGCCGCGAGCGGGCCGAGCATGCCAGAAGCGAGCGGTCTGACCCCGATTCCATCCGCACGGTGCACGAAAGCGACACTGACCGCTGCGTGCATGGCAAACGCAACGCCGACGCCGACGCAAACCCACGCCATGCCGTACGGTCCGGCCAACGCGATCCCGAGCAGCACCGTCGCCAGCTTGAGGATCTCGAGGAACGTCACGACGTGGACCCGGCTCAACGCGACGAGATAGGTGCTGATGGTCCATCCAACGGGTCTGGCAATGGACAGGACCGACAGAAGCATCAAGGCCGGGCCAACGCCCTGCCATTCCTTGTCGAAGATGACCTTCACCAGAGTGTCGGAGATGGCGCCGAGGCCGACGGCCAGAGGGAACACCACCAGGGCCAGGAGCGCGGTGGCACGGACCAGTGCCGCCTTCCTTCGCGTTTCGTCGAGCCGAGCGAACGAAGGCAGCAAGACATCGCCGATGTGCTCTCCAACCTGGGTGGCCGGGATGTCAGCCAGGTTGTATGCGTAGTTGTAGATGCCGAGCTGGTGAGGTCCGAAGTAGCGCGAAACGAGCAGGTTGTCCCAATTCCGCGCCGCGTAGCTCGCGACGGAACCAACCCACAAAGGAATGCCAAAACGGAAGATCGAAACCGTGTGTTGCCAGGAGAGCTTGCAGGGCGCTAGCCACTCCCGCCGGTCCACCACTGCGGCATAGTAGAATGCCTGCGCAGCGCCGCGTACCACGAATGCAGCAACAAGAGCATGGCCCCCCCAACCCGCGGCCGCCAGGCCCACCGCCGTCACCGGATAGAGGCCCTCGCCGATGCCTTTTCCGGTGGCCACCTGTCGGAATTGCAGGTCGCGAATCATGATACGCGAGATCACGAAGCCGATCCGCTGTAGCAGCATGCCGACGATGAGGGCCGGGATGTACCTGGCAGCGGCGGGTGCTTCGAATGCGCTCGACAACGGCCCTCGGAACACCCAGAGCGTCGCGAACGCCAGTACCGCGGTCCCGACGGTCAGGACGGTAACGTGGAACGACTCGTCGCGGCCGGCGTTTTTTGCGATCACATATGGCCCGAAACCAATCTGAGCCAACGTTCCCGCCGTCGTGACCAAGGCGGTGCCGACCAGGACTTCGCCGACGACCTCCGGTTTCAGCAAGTGGGCGATGACGATGGTGCCGATCACCCCGACCAGGCGTGTGCCGATACCGACGCCGATGTTCCAGATGGCGCCGCGCGCCGTCTTGATTGCCAGGCTCAATGTGGGGTGGTCTATAGCACCGTACGGGAGCTTCTCGGCAACAGCCGAGCGTCTTCTCGCGATGGCAGCGGACGCATCTGCGGGGCAGTGCGGCTCCGTGCCGAGTGATTCTACCGCCGCGTAACCACTAGTGATTCTCGCCGCGACCCGCTCCGGGCGCTCGGTCGATCGCCCTGGCTCAGACCGTCGCCCCTTGGTCGTGCGCCGATCGAATGACATGGGTGCGAAGGCTGAGCGCGGGCGGCTGACCAGACTGATCCCAGGTGCCTTGCTCGGAAACGGCTTGCCTCTCTCCTCGGGTCTGCTGGATTGTCCTTGCCAGAGACTGGTCGACGCGTCACGCTAGTCGATTCGTAGGCGAGGTGGTGCGATGCTTGATCGAGTGAATGTGGGCGTACTCGCCGCGACGGTTGCGCTTCCCGTCGCAATCGTGTTTGCCGGCTGCGGAGGCGGCGGGTCGGGTCGCACGCAAACCGAGGCGGGCGCAGCCGGTGCGGCCGGAACCCTCGCCGCGGGTGCACAGGCGGGTGTGGGCGGCGCTCAGCCCGGAAACGGGCAATCTGCGGGAGCGCCGCCGGTCGCGGCAGGGACGGCTGGTGCGCCAGCGGGAGCTGGGGCAGGCGGGCTCCTCGCCGGTGGTGGCTCGAGCGGCGTGACTGCGACCGGAGGAGTACCGGGCGAAGCGGGCGCGGCTGCCGCGTCAGCGGGCGAAGCGACGGGCGGGAACGCCGCGGCGGGTGCTCCAGGCACAGGCGGGGTCGCCGCCGCGGGTGCAGGTGGCACGTCGGTGGCGAGCGGAGGAGCGACGGGAGGGAGCTCGGCGGCGGCCGCTGCAGGCGAAGCCGGTGAGGCAGGCGGGGCCGGCGGCGTTCCGTCGGTGGCGGGAGCAGCTGGCAGCGCGGGCACGGAGGAGGATCCTTGTCCGCCCGTGGCGGAGAGTGTGTCGAGCGTCGCTGGGGTCGAAGTGTCGACTCCGACCGGGAGCTCCGCACGCGGGTTCAGAGACGGATCCCTGTCGCAGGCCCGATTCAGCAACCCGGTCAATGTGGCGGCAGACGGCGATCTGCTCTACGTCGCTGACTTCGACAACGGTGCCATCCGCGTGGTCGACATGAACGCGGAGACCGTCAACACGTTGTACGAGACTCCCGACTACTCATTCTGTCGGCCATTTGGGTTGGCGTTGGCTTCTGCCGAAACGCTGTTCGTCGGCACCGATTGCGGGCCGAACACGACGGGGGACATCCCCCTTCACGCGGACGGAACCATCTGGCGGCTCGACACGCAGGGAGGCAGTCCGCCCGAGCCAGTTCTCGAAGCAGGCGGTCGTCCACGTGGTCTGCTCCATGTTGCCCCGGACAGCAACCATCCCGAGGGCCAGCTCGTCTACTCCGATCTCACGGGGGCGATCGTCCAGGTATTGGATCTCGACAGCGGCGCGGTGAGGCTGCTGGGTGGCTTGTCCGGGTATCCGGGATTCGCCGACGGAGGCGGTAGCGCGGCTCGTTTCAACCGACCCTACGGGATGGCCCTGCTCGACGGTGACGTCATCGTTGCTGACAACGCCAACCACGCGCTGCGCCGAGTCACGCTCGACGGTGTCGTCACGACATTCGCTGGGACGGGCTGCCCAGGGCTCGTGGACGGGCCGCTCGCGCAGGCTATGTTCAACGCTCCCCAGGACGTGGCCGCCGATGCGCAGGGCAACCTGTTCGTGACGGATGGTGGCAACGGGCGGATCCGAGTCATTCATGACGGCACTGTTAGCACTCTGGCCGGTGGCCCCGAAAAGACCTGGGTCGACGGGACTGGCGCAGAGGCGAGGTTCTTCGGGCAAGAGGGCCTCGACGTGTCACCGGACGGAGCTAGCGTGTACGTCGCCGACGGCAATGGCGGGGAACCCGATCCCTACAACCGTATCCGGTTGCTCACTGTCCCCCCGCTAGACTGACGTCCTATCCCTCGGCGCCGGTAATCCAGCGATGGCCTGCACATAGATGTAGAGCGTACCCCGGGACTGTCGGCCGACCGGCAAGGGCTCGAAGGCAACTCGCGGGCGGGTAAGTCACTGTAAGATGATGGAGACGCCGAGAAATGCCTGGCCTGGCCACGGCAGCGCACGGGCCAGCATCGCCCACCAGATGCCGCTTGTGAGCCCCCATCCAGCTCAGCTACTGATCGTGCGACGGTCGGATACGCAGGGAAGGCGACTTGACCGCGCAATGCAGACCGAACGAACCGCCTCGCGCACCCGGACGCCGCCATCCCGCCGGCGAACCGCGGCCTCCCAGCCGAAGGCTCCCGGCAAGCAACGCGCACATTGAGGTCAATCATCGTGGATTCCGTCGAAAACCGCGTGCGCGAGTTCATCGCGCAGACTTTCGTGATGGCTGATGCTGCGGGGCTGTCCGCGGACCAGTCGCTCTTGGCCGCTCGGCTCATCGACTCCACTGGTGTGCTGGAGCTGGTCGGCTTCCTCGAGCAGGAGTTCCAGATCCAGGTGGCTGACGACGAGCTCGTCCCCGAGAACCTGGACACCATCGCGAACATCGTGGCGTATGTCGGGCGCAAGACGGGCGGGGGGCAGTGAGATGGCCGAGACCCTGGATTACTCCGTCCTCTCCATCGACCCCGAGCAGGAGGTGGCTCGCATCAAGGAGTCCATCGCGAAGACGGTACTGCAGCGCCTGAACCGACGCGGCGCCGTCGTCGGGATCTCGGGTGGTATCGACAGCGCGGTCGTGACCGCTCTCTGCGCGCGCGCTCTGGGCCCCGAACGCGTGCTCGGACTGTTGATGCCCGAACGACATTCGTCCGAGGACACACTGCGCCTGTCCAAGGCCGTCGCAGACAGCCAGGGTGTGTCGACGCTCCTCGAAGACATCACGGAGCTGCTCTCCGCCAGCCGCTGCTACGAGCGCCAGGAAGACGCCGTACGCCTTGCGGTGCCCGAGTACGGGCCAGGATGCCGGTTCAAGATCACCCTGCCGAGCGTCACCGAGCAGGACACCTACCGGGTGTTCTCCGTGATTGTCCTGCGGCCGGACGGGTCCGAGATCCGGCGGCGACTGCCGCTGCAAGCCTATCTGGGTGTCGTGGCTGCGACGAACTTGAAGCAGCGCACGCGCAAGATGCTCGAATACTACCACGCCGATCGCCTCAACTACGCCGTTGCTGGGACTCCCAACCGCCTGGAGTACGACCAGGGCTTCTTCGTCAAAGGCGGTGATGGCCTGGCGGACTTCAAGCCGATTGCCCACCTGTACAAGTCACAGGTGTACGAGCTTGCCGCGTATCTCGGCGTTCCCGCGGAGGTGCGTTCCCGGCCGCCGACGACGGACACGTATTCGCTGCCCCAGGGGCAGGACGAGTTCTACTTCTCGCTTCCCTACCGGAAGATGGATCTGTGCCTGTACGCCAAGAACCACGGGTACGCGCCGGAAGCCATCGCTGACGCCCTCGAGCTCAAACCCGAGCAGGTGGCCCGCGTCTGGCGTGATATCGATGGCAAGCGAGTGACAACGCACTACGGGCACATGCACCCGGTACTGGTCGAACCCGTGCCGGAAATCGAAGCCCTCCGCGGTGCGAGCTGAGTCGATCCGTGTGCGGCATCGCCGGACTGCTGGAACCCGAGGGTCGTCGCGCCGACCGAGAGCTGCTGCTCTCGATGGCAGCCGAGATCCGCCATCGCGGCCCCAGTGGCACGGGGCTCTACATGGATGGCCGCTTCGGCATGGTGAACACACGGCTCGCCATCGTCGATCTGGTCGGGGGGGATCAGCCGATCTCGAACGAGAGCGGCGAGCTCTGGGTGATGCAGAACGGGGAAATCTACAACCACATCGAGCTTCGGCAGGAGCTCACGACGCTGGGTCATCGGTTCCAGACAGCATGCGATACCGAGGTCATCGTCCACGCGTACGAACAGTGGGGACGAAGGTGCCTTGACCGGTTCAACGGGCCATTTGCCTTGGCCGTCTTTGACCGAACACGCGGCGAGCTGCTGCTCGCGCGCGACCGCCTCGGCATTCGGCCCCTGTTCCTGGCGGAGGCCCGGGGGGTCTTCCTGTTCGGATCCGAGGCCAAGGCCATCCTGAGGCATCCCGCGATGCAGCGGGCGCTCGATCCCGTGGGAATAGCCGAGTGCTTCGTTCACTGGGGCGCGGCGTTCGACCGCTCTGCGTTCCGCGGGATCAGAGAGCTTGCTCCTGGGCACTACCTCAAGCTCGGTCCTGCGGGCACCGAAGAGCGGCGCTGGTGGGACCTTCCGTTTCGTCCGGGTCTGCACGACCAAGGGCGGGGCGAAGGGGACTTCGCCGGCGAGCTACGGAGCCTTCTCGAGGACTCGGTACGGCTGAGACTGCGTGCGGACGTTCCAGTGGGCGTATATCTGAGTGGAGGCTTGGACTCGTCTGCCACAACGGCCCTGGTGCGGCGCTTCAACCGCAAGAGCGTTCGTTCCTTCGCGGTCCGTTTCGACGACCCGCTGTTCGACGAGGGGCGCTATCAGGCACTCGCGGCGGCCGAGCTCAACACCGAGCTGACGACGGTCACCGTCTCAGCCGGTGCGATCGCCGCCGCTCTGCCGGAAGTCGTTCGTCTCGGCGAGAGGCCGCTTCTCAGAACCGCGCCGGCACCTCTGCTCCACCTCTCGAAGCACGTCCATGACAGCGGCTTTCGCGTCGTGCTCACTGGCGAGGGCGCCGACGAGGTCTTCGCAGGCTACGATATCTTCCGGGAAGCCAAGGTACGGAGGTTCTGGGCCCGCCAGCCCGAATCGAAGTGCCGCCCGCTCTTGCTCGGTCGCCTGCATCCCTACCTGGCCCAGAACCTGTCGCGCGCGGCCGCATTCACCACAGCCTTCTTCCGAGGCAACCTGACCGACGTCGACGATCCGCTGTACAGTCACCGCATTCGCTACACCAACGGAGAACGCATCCTCGGCCTGCTGAGCAGCGAGTTGCTCGACGAGCTTCCCAGGCGAGACGTCCTCGAACAGCGGCTGCTCAGCACGCTGCCCCACGACTTCCTCGGTCTCAGCCCTCTCAATCGCGCGCAGTGGCTCGAGATCACCACGTTCATGCAGGGCTATCTGCTACACGCACAGGGCGACCGCATGCTGATGGGACACGCGGTCGAGGGGCGATTTCCCTACCTCGACCACCGACTGATCGAGTTGGCCTCGCGAGTGCCTGATCGTCTGCTTCTCAGGGGTCTTCGCGAGAAGGCGTTGCTCGTCAAGGCCGTACAAGACGTGATCCCCCGCGAGATCGCCGAGCGCCGGAAGCAGCCCTACCGCGCCCCTATCCTGCACGCACTCGTGGGTTCCGATGCGCCCGAGTCGGTTACCAGCTGTCTCCAGCCGGAAGCGCTGAAACGAGTCGGCGTCTTCGATGTGCCTCGCTCACAGAGAATCATCGACAAGTGCCGTCGTAGCGTGAACCGCCGTGTGGCCGAGACGGACGAGATGGCATTGGTGGCCATGGTGAGCACGGTCCTCCTCCATCGTCAGCTGGTCGAGGCACCGACCCTTGCTCTGCCGCTGGTGCCCACCCGAGAAGTGCACGGAAGTATGACGCTCGAACCGTCGAGAGGTGTTCACGCATGAGGCCAGGTCCCATTCGCTTGGTGCACGAAACGCTGCTGGACACGGCGCGGCGTTGTCCGGAAGAGCTCGCTGTGATCGCGGATGACCAGCAGTACACCTACGGACAACTGCTGGATAGCGCGCAGCGTATGGCCGGGACACTGGTTGACCTCGGGATCGAACGAGGTGACCGGGTCGCGGTGTTTGCCGAGAACTGTTGGCTCAGCGTCGTCAGCCTCTATGCGACGCTGATGACAGGCGGCGCGTTCATCATCGTCAATCCACAGACCAAGAGCGAGAAGCTGAAGTTCATGCTCGAGGACTCGGGCGCACGCTGCCTGGTGGCCCAAGACCACCTGGGCGACTCGTTCCGGCCGATCTTGTCGGAATGCGCGGCGCTCGGCGTCGTCATCAGTACCGGCGATCCGAGCGCGGCCGCAGCCAAACCCGTCGTACCGTTCGCGGACGCGATCGCCGGGCGGCCGCTATTGGACCCTATTCCAACCATTCCCCTCGACGTGGCCGCGATCATCTACACTTCCGGAACGACGGGGACGCAGAAGGGGGTCACGCTCACACACCAGAACATGGTGTTCACGATGGACAGCGTGATCGAATACCTGCGCCTGGACGCAGCGCATCGATTCCTCAATGTGTTGCCGCTCTCGTTCAGCTACGGCCTGTATCACGTGCTGATGAGCGTGAGGCTCGGAATCGCCGTGGTCTTGGAGCGCTCGTTTGCCTTCCCCGCTCGCGTGTTCCAGCGGATGCGCGAGCACGAGGTGACCGTCTTTGGTGCTGTCCCCACCATCTTCAGCATGCTCCTCACCGTGCACGGCCGCTCGCCGCTCACGTTCCCCTCGGTGCGCCGGGTCACCAACGCCGCCGCAGCATTGCCCGAGAGCTACATCCCCGCATTGCGCGAGGTCTTCCCCAACGCGCTCCTGTTCAAGATGTACGGTCAGACGGAATGCAAGCGGGCTCTGTATCTCGAACCCGAGCTCGTGGATTCGAAACCGGGTTCCGTGGGCAAACCGATTCCCGGAACAGAGGCGTACCTGCTGTCGCCGGAGGGTCTGCCCGTTGCCGCGGGTGAGGCCGGTATCCTGCACATTCGTGGTCCTCACGTCATGCTGGGCTATTGGAACCGGCCCGAGGAAACGGCCAGGGCGCTCCGTCCGGGGCGCTACCCGGGCGAACGCGTCCTGTGCACGCACGACTGGTTCAAGATGGACACCGAGGGGTTCTTCTACTTCGTAGCCCGCAATGACGACATCATCAAGACGCGGGGGGAAAAAGTGAGCCCAACCGAGATAGAGCACGCACTGGTCGCGATGCCGGGTATCCGCGAGGCGGGCGTCATAGGCGTCCCGCACGACCTGTTCGGTCAGGCCATCCGCGCATACGTCGTGCTCGAAGACGGAGCTTCGCTTGCTCCAAGAGCCATCCAGCTCATGTGCCGTGAGAAGCTCGAGAACCTCATGGTGCCGGAACAGGTGGTCATCGTTGCCGCTCTACCGAAGACCGAATCAGGCAAGATCCGTCGGGCCGCACTGCCTGAGCTGGGGTTCGGGGGTGGCTGATGCACGGCGCACAACACCGGAGCTAGCTTGACGTACGCGTACTGACAGCACGCCGGAACCGTGCTACCGGCTCAAAGCGTGCATCGAGACACCCCGTCCCAGAAACGACCTAGCGCCCTACGCCGGGTGTTGTCGACGCTCACTGTCGTGCTTGCGCTCGGCTACACTGCCGCGCTGCTCGGGATCATCGTTGGCTTTCGTTTCGTCGGGGAACGGTGGTGGGTCACTGTCGTGGCGATGTACTTGCCGCGCGTCGGTTTCGCGATTCCCTTGCCCGTAGTCGTCCTTGCAGCCGTCCTATGGGCCCCGCGCTGGGTGCTCGCAACCCAGGCGCTTTCCGTCTACCTGCTGCTGTTTCCGCTCATGGGTCTCAACTTGGGGTTTGGTCGAGTGTGGACGGAAACCGGCGGACTCGAGATCCGGCTGGCCAGCTACAACGTTCACTACAACGCGCGAACGCTCGATTCCATGGTGGCGGAGGTACGGTCGTACGAACCGAGCGTGGTGCTGATGCAAGAGGCCTACGCAGGGCTGAACATGAAGCTCAGGGCCGCGTTCGCCGGCTGGCACGTACACCTTCACGACCAGTTCTTCGTTGCATCACGCTGGCCGATCCGCGACGTGTATCTGCCTCCCAACCTCGTATACCCGAAGCGTGGTACCGGGGGGCCCCACTACGTGCGCTACACCCTCGAAACGAGTCTGGGCCTCGTGGATGTCTTCAACGTCCACCCTACCTCACCACGCGAAGGTTTCGAAGAGCTTCGCGGCGGCGGCTTCCGCTACGAGCTCCAATCCGGGCGGGCGTTCGCGGGGAACGGCCCGAGCCTGGTCAAGTTCAACACCTTGCGTCGACGACGACAAGTAGAGGGCCTTGCAGCCGCGGCTCGCGCGAGCCGGCGTCCGGTCATCATCGCGGGAGATACCAACCTGCCGGGGCTCAGCTGGCTACTCAACGCAAGGCTGGGCGGCTACCGCGACGGCTTCTCCAGCGTGGGCTGGGGTTTCGGCTACACCTACCCAACGAAACGCCCTTGGCTGCGTCTCGACCGCGTCATGACCAACGACAGGCTGCGGGTCACAGATTTCCGCATAGGTAGCGGACGTGCATCGGACCATTTGTGCGTGTTCGCTGCGATTGCAGCCGAGCGGTAGACGCGAGGCGGCACCCTGTCTTGGCGCCGAAGCAAATGCCCTCGCGCGGTCAGCCCGTCGCCGGTGGGGCTCAACCCGCCGGATCTCGGAACACCTGCTCCAGATGCCGCACGATTCGCGTGGCAGCGTGGCCGTCCCAGAGACGAGGGACCCGCCCGGTGACGGCGCCTGACATGGCCCTGCGGAAGGCCACCATCACACGTTCGCGCGAGACGCCGGCGAGCTGGTTCGTCCCTTCCTCGACAGTGACTGGCCTTTCGGTGTTCTCCCGGAGCGTGATGCACGGCACCCCGAGTACCGTCGTTTCCTCCTGGATCCCGCCGGAGTCCGTCAAGACGACACGAGCGCTCGAAAGGAGCTTCACGAACTCCAGGTATCCAACCGGCTCGCAAATACGCCAGCGGCTCTGCTCCAGAGCGAGGCCTGCCGCGTCGAGTCTGGCCTTGGTCCTCGGATGGATGGGGAAGACGAGAGGTAGCTCACGCGCAGCATGGTCCAGTGTACCCACGAGCGTCGCCAGAGCGTCGGGGTCATCGACATTGCTCGGGCGGTGCAGCGTGACCACCCCGTACTGGTTCGGAGTCAGCCCGAGCTCGTCAAGAATCGGCGAAGCCATCGCCTGCTCGCGGGCACCGAGCAAGGTGTCAATCATGACGTTCCCTACGAGCACCACGCGATCCGGTGAGACGCCCTCGTTGGCCAGATTGGTCACGCCCGAGGGTTCGGAGACGTACAGCACGTCCGACAGGTGGTCGGTGAGCTTGCGGTTGATTTCTTCGGGCATGTCGTCATCGAAGCTGCGAAGTCCCGCTTCCACATGGACGACGAGCGGACGCCGACGTGGCCCCCAACAAGTATGGAACGTCTCCCGTCGTGGAAGCTTCGCGGCTACCAACGCACAAGCGATCGTGGAGTTTACGTCTCCCACAACGAGAACGCAGTGCGGCTGCTGAGCCACCACGACGGCCTCGAACCCTTTCATGATCTCCGCCGTCTGTGCGGCATGGGATGCCGAGCCCACCCCTAGGTGGATCGAAGGAGCCGGAATGCCGAGCTGTTCGAAGAAAACCTGAGACAGCTTCGGGTCGTAGTGCTGGCCGGTGTGGACGATCTTGGCTTCGAACCTGGGGCACGCGGCAAACGCACGCATTACGGGCGCGACCTTCATGAAGTTCGGTCGCGCTCCAGCCACACAGAGGACTCTCGTCGGTATCAGATCACCCATTCGAGGACTTTCGACGAAGCACGGACCACTGCGGTCGTCCTCCGTCGGCACGACACGTGTCCAGTCTTTCAGACTCCGCCGTCACGGCATGTCTCCGACATGAACGCGTCCGCTACGCCTTGACCACGTTCTCTCGCGGCTCACGATAGACGCCGCGCGAATCCACGATGAGCCTACTGTGCCGAGCGAGCATCTCGTAGTCGACGGCGCTGTGATCGGTGGCGATCAACACCGCGTCGAACTTGCCGAGAGCGTCGGCCGACAGCGGTACCGAGCGCATCTCGGGCAGGTTGGGCCAGGACCGCATGCCCGGCGCGACCGGTATGTGCGGGTCATGGTAGGCGACCTTCGCGCCGCGCTCGAGCAGGAGGCTGATGAGCTCGAATGAAGGGCTTTCCCGAGGGTCGTCGATGTCCTTCTTGTAGGCGATGCCGAGCACCAGCACGTTGCTGCTCTTGAGCGGCTTCTCTCGCTGATTGAGTGCCTCTTGCAGTCGGTCCACGACATAGCGCGGCATGGACACATTGACTTCGCCCGCGAGCTCGATGAATCGAGTCGAGATACCGTACTCACGTGCCTTCCAGGTCAGGTAGAAGGGATCGAGCGGTATGCAGTGGCCGCCCAGGCCCGGCCCGGGGTTGAAACGCATGAAGCCGAAGGGCTTGGTGGAAGCAGCGTCCAGCACGTCCCAGACGTCGATTCCCATCCGCTCGTAGACGACCTTCAACTCGTTGACCAGGGCGATGTTGACACCTCGGAAGATGTTCTCGGTGAGCTTGGTGGCTTCCGCCACCCGTGCCGAACGAACCGGGACCACGCGGTCGAGCGCCTTGCCGTACAGAGCCGCCGCCACTTCGGTCGCCTCCGGGCCGACGCCACCCACGACCTTTGGAATCGTGGCCGTGTTGAAGTTCTGGTTGCCCGGGTCCTCGCGTTCCGGGGAAAAGGCCAGCAGGAAGTCTTTGCCGCATTTGAGACCGGACTTCTCGAGCAGGTCGTTCAGCAGTTCATCGGTCGTGCCTGGATAGGTCGTCGATTCGAGCACCACGAGCTGTCCCGGGCGGAGGCGTTTGGAGACCGCCTCGCCGGTCCCGACCACGTACTTCATGTCGGGCTCCCGCTGGGGCGTCAGGGGCGTTGGAACGGCTATCATCAGCGCGTCTGGCTCGCGGAGCTTCTCGAAATCCGACGACGCAGCGAAAAGCCCGGATTGGTTCGCCAGGCGAACCCGATTCGCGCCCATGTGCATGATGTAGCTCTCGCCGCGAGCGAGCGCGTCGATCTTCTTCTGATCTACGTCGAACCCAGTCACCTTGACCTTGGCACGCTCGACGAACGTCAGTGCAAGGGGAAGCCCCACGTAGCCCATACCCACGACACCCACATGGATCGATCCATCGGCGATCTTACGAAGCAGCTGGTCTTTGAGCTCGGTCACGCGATTCTCCTTCACTCAATCGGACAAGTACTGGCTATCGAGTGCCGAGGCAAGCATTCCGAATGGCCGCGATAGTCCTTTTGGCGCCTCGTCGGTGGCCGCCAGAATGTAGCCAGGAAGGGAAGGCCGGCGCCGCTGGTCTCCGGAACGGGCTTCGCCGACAGAGAATGGCAGAGCCACAGGTTCGCGCATACAACGCCGACCGGCCGCTCATCCACTGGTTCGGTTCGCGGTGGCACCAGACTCCGAGGAACCGACTCCAGCCGACTCCATGATTCCTGCAGCCGGAGGCGCGGGCTGGTGTCCTGTCTCCCCCAAACCGCCTCGTCTGACCCACGGCACCCCTTCATGGTCGGTCGTCGTTTCCAACAAGACGATGCGCTGCATCCTGCACGAGCGTTGCCAGTGCGGCGACGTCGTCGCGCTCGATGACCTCTCGTGTGGCCCCGCGGACTCCAAGACCCAGGCACGCTTTCGCACTGAGGGCTTCTGTGCTCGATCGGGGCGAGCGGCTCATTGGGTGCGGCTAGCGTCCTGTCTGCGTGATTCGCCGCGCAATCCGACGGCCTCGAAATAGGCGAAGCCGTCGAGTGCTGCTGCCGACGTCCTCGGTCTCAGCCAGTACATGGGTTGCCTGTTGTGCCCTGTCTTGAAAACAGGGCATGGACACGTCTGGTTGCAGTGCGCGGCCGGCTGAGGACCGGGGTAGGTGCTACGCCATCGACCAGTCCTAGCGGATGTCGGATTGACATCGGTCCCTGCTCCGCCTACACGAGTCGACTATGACGCCTTCCGCCACTGAACAGATCCGCAAGCGCATCGAGAGTTTTGTCCTGGGACTGGACGAGATGATCCGGGCCGCGTCGCTCGAAGTCGTCCGGCAGGGGCTTCTCGGGCCTGGAGCCCTGCCAACCCCCAGCCGGCGAGCGAAGGGACGTCTCGCGCTGCCCGCTGTGGCGCGACAAAAGCCGCAGCGGAGCGCATCCGTGGCGGTGCGCGCCAGGGGTCGCGGCGCTTCGGCTCCCGGTTCCCGGGGCAAACGCACCAAGCGGACCGGGGACCAGCTCGACGCCCTCGTCGCCAGCGTGCACAAGTACATTGCAAAGCACCCCGGCCAGCGCATGGAACAGATCGCAGCGGGAATGAAGGTGCCGAGCAAGGAGCTGACCCTGCCGATCCAGAAGCTCAAGGGGCGCCTGAAGACAAAGGGTCAGAAGCGGGCGACCTCATACTTCGCGAAGTAGCCGTAGACGGCCAACCGCAACGACGCGGCGCATCAGCGATGCCGGTCTGTGTGCGACGCAGGGCGTCGGGGTGTCCGTTCGAACGCTGGCACGCCGGTCCAGCACTTGCGGTCGCCGGACGTTTGCCCGTACCGTGGTGAACCCGCCATGCTGCTCTGTCGCAAGACCGATTTCGCTCGCTACGCGATCCTCCACCCCCGACTCGAGGCGCTGGCACGGCTGCTCGACACGCAGGACTTCGCGGCCCTGCCCGAAGGGCGCCACGACTTGCTCGGAGACGACCTATACGTCGTCTGCGCGCCGCAAGCCGTGACGCGCCCATCGGCGCTGCTCGAAGCGCACCGGTGCTACGTGGACGTCCAGTGGGTCGTCGGGGGGACTGAGGAGATGGGTTGGGCTCCGCTCGCGTCCCTGTCCACCGAGGATGCGCCGTACGACGCTGAGCGCGACATCGTGTTCTTTCGCGATCCGCCGCTCAGCGTGTACCGGGTGACCGCGGGGTGCCTGGCCGTGTTCTTCCCGGAGGATGCCCATGCGCCGCTGCTCGGCGACGGGCATCGGGTCCACAAGTGCGTATTCAAGGTGCGGCTCGATTCCGCCGCCGGGCCCTGAGAGCACGAGCAAGCCCCCCTCAACGACCGTGCGCGCGAAGAGCCCCCACGATCATGCGCGTCGCAGGGCTCCTGTTCAGCGTGAAGAAGTGGATCCCTGGCACACCGCGCGCCAAGAGCTCCATGCACTGCACGGTGGCGTGGGCCACTCCCAGCTGCATTACGGCCTGTGGATCACCCTTGGTGCGTTCGAGCTCGAGAGCCAGTCGCATGGGGATAGTCGCACCGCATAGGCGGACGAACCGCTGAATTTGATCGAGGTTGGTGATGGGCATGATGCCCGGAACGATCGGCACGTTGATCCCAGCCTTGCGTGCGCGCTCGACGAAGTCGAAGTAGAAAGCATTGTCGAAGAAGAGCTGCGAGATCACGAAGTCGCAGCCGGCGTCGACTTTGTGCTTGAGGTGCAGCAAGTCGGCATCGCGCGATGGCGTCTCCACGTGCCCCTCGGGATACCCTGCACAGCCGGTGCAGAAGCCGCTGCCCTTCTCGGCGATCAACTCGACGAGCTCGGACGCATGTCGCAATCCGCCATCGGTGGGCGTGAAGTTGGTCTGACCCTGCGGCGGATCGCCCCGCAACGCCAGCACGTTCTCTATGCGTGCCGCGGCGAGGCGATCCAGGATTTCCATCAGTTCACGCCGCGTATGTCCGACGCAGGTCAGGTGCGCCATGGCCTCGATGCCGGTCCGCTCCTTGATGCTCGTAACCAACTCGATGGTGCGATCGCGGGTGCTGCCACCTGCGCCGTAGGTCACCGAGACGAAGCCGGGCTCGAGCGGACGGAGCTCTTCGAGGGTCTGCCACAACTGCTTTGCTCCCTCTTCGGTCTTGGGTGGGAAGAACTCGAAGGAGAAGCAGGGCTTGGACGGATTGAGGCGACTACGGACCTTCACGCTCCCTACATGGCCGATAGGACGGCGGACGTCGAGGCGCTGGGTGGACCGCGCGGGGCAAACGCGCGTAGCTACTCGGTGGCTCGGGCAAGTGCAGGCTCCGCGCCACAGGTCGGCCGAGCGATTCGGCGTTGGATACCGCTCGCGCCGAGCGAAACACCAGCTTCATTCACGCGAGATAGACCCCTGACGACGGCAGCTTGCCGACGCTGATCGAAACGCTGTCGACGGGTGCGACGCGCGATCTGCTATGACAATACGCTTTCGGTTTGGCACGGCTGCGGGCTACTCGGCCCGTGGCTGGAAACGGAGCAGCGGGCCGGCGGCGGCATCTGCGTGGACCAGCGGACCGATGCGACCAACTGCGGCTCATGCGGTCACGCTTGCAGCGCAGGTCAGTACTGTTCCACAGGCGCCTGCCTGAGCAGCTAGCACCATGCACATCACCAACATCCACCACCGATCCTGGCCCGTACCGGCCGAAGCTGTCGGCGCCTTGCTCGACACCCTCTCGAGTTCGGACGATCGCCTCTGGCCGGTCTCGCGCTGGCTGCCGATGACCCTCGACGCAGGCCTCTCTGTCGGCAGCCGCGGGGGACACGGGCCGGTCCGCTACAGGGTGGTTCGGTACGTTCCGGGCAGTGAGGTCGTCTTCGAGTTCGACCCAGACGCCGGACTGCTCCGTGGTTGCCGTGGTACCCACGCGTTCTACGTCACGGCGAAGGACGGCACGACCACGCTCCGGCACGTCATCGACATGCACGCTCCGCTCGGACCAGCCTTGCGCTGGGCGCTGCTGGTCCGTCCCATGCACGACGCTCTTCTCGAGGATGCCCTCGACGGCGTGGAGGCCACGCTGACAGGCAGTGTGGCCAAGCCCTACGTGTGGCCTTGGCGCGTCAAGTACCTGCGCAAGCTCGCTCGGCGCCGCCAGAATGCGAGCCCACGGGGTTCGGTCTCCTAACCCGCTGACCCTTCGGCCGAAAGCCCGCCGAGCAGCGGAGACCACGCTGCCACGCTGTCGCAACGGCCGCCGCGCTCGTGGCGCTTGTTCGGCCGCGCCGCAAGATCAGCGCAGAACCGCCGCCAGCTTTGCGGTAGGCTCGCCGCCGGCCTTTGCCTGCTCTTTCCTTGCCGCCGCACGCACGCGCACAAGCCGCTTCTGCTCGCGCTGTTGCTCAGCGCGCGCCTCGATCACTGGCCCCAACCCTCATGGGCCTCGCCCTGCTCGGCGCGCACACCTTCGACGCGGCGAGTGCTCGTTGCGAGCCGGCTCGGACGGATCCGGTCGCGGCTACGCCGCCTCCTGCCACGGCGCCCGTAGCAGGCGCGGTCTCGGCCGACGACGCCAAGCCCTCCGCCGACGATCTTCCAGCGCACACGCTGCGCACCACGGCCACGCTCGGCGTCATGCTCGGCGGCTTTTCGGCGGGCTACTGGCTCACGCGGCGCACGAAGGTCGAGGGCTGGGACTTCTTCGATTTCGGAGCGCGCCTCGACAAAAACGCGTGGAAGTTCGACAACAACAGCCTGGTCGTCAACTTCCTGCTCCATCCCCTCTCGGGCGCGGCGACCTATGCGATAGCACGGGCCAATCACCATGGAGCTCTCGTGTCGGCGGGCTTCTCCATGGCCTCCTCGTACCTCTGGGAGTCGGTGTTCGAGTACCGGTCGAAGGTCAGTCTCAACGACATGATCGTGACCGCGCCCGGAGGGCTTGCGCTCGGCGAGTTCTTGCACCAGCTCGGGCTCTACCTCGACACGGCGGCCGAGCCTGGTGTGGGGATGGGCGTTCTGCAGTGGTCGGTCAGCCCCTTCGTGCAGTTCGACCGCGTGCTGGACGGCCGGGACCACGCGGCGGCGCCCGAGCGCGACGCGCTCGGACTCACCAGAGCGATCTGGCACGACTTCTCCTTTGCGGGCTCGGTCGGAGCCTCGAGCGAGGTCGGACGCCTGGCGGCTGGCGACAGACCGTACACGCGGGTCGACGGTTCGATTCGGGCTCGCCTGGCCACGATCCCGGGCTATCTGCGCTCCGGTCGCTTCGAGCGGTGGTTCTACAACTTCGATGTGACCGCTTTCGATGTCGGCTTCGAGGACTCCAAGCACGGCGTCGGCCTGCTCGCTGTCAGCGATGGGCTGCTCGCCGGCTATCACTACCAGGATATCGCCGGGCCGAGCGGGGCGCGGCGCGGCGTGGCCGTCACGACAGGAGCGAGCCTTGGCTTCGACTATCTGGACTCCCGCGCCAGCTCGTTTCGCGAGCAGCTTGGCGTTTTCCATCTGCCTGGCCCTGCCTTGGACTGGCACCTTCAGCGTGGTCGATTCCGTGGCTCGCTCCGCGCCCGGGCTCACCCTGACTTCGGGGGCGTCTCCGGCATGACCTACGACGAGTGGAGCCTCTTGCACCCCAAAGAGCGTGGCAAGTACATCCTGCGCAACATGGGCTACTACTACGCGTGGGGAGGATCGGGAAGTCTTGGCCTCGATGTCGAGGCCGGCCCGTTTCGCGTCCAGGGTGACCTCTACTATGGTCGCTACCGTTCCGAGGAGGGGCTTGGTCGCTGGCAGGAGCGTGTCACTCTGGACGCCCCCGCTGGCACGCAAGCCATGCTGGTGCGGGCGAGCCTGGACGTACGGCCCCCGGGATCTCCAATTGCCGTCGGGGCGCAGAGTTCTGCCCGCTACTGGGAGTCGTGGGTGGGCGAGGTCTTCGGGCGTGCGCAGGTCGTGACGCACGTGCTGCGTCTTTGTGCGACCTTCTAGCGGGGCTCCGCCCCGCGTCGACAGTCAAGAGCCGTGAGTCAGGAGCCCGGAATCGGCGCAGCCGAGGTCAAAACTCGGCGGTGAGTCGCGCGCCGACGGTCGTGATGTTCAGGTCCTTGCGGATCTCGCCAACCCGCGAGTGCCAGATGCGGCGCGAAACGAAGCCGCCGAAGCCGATCGGTGACTTGGGGACCTGGATCTCGAGCCGCGTGGTCTGCTCGATCAGCGTGTCCTTCACGTCGACGTCGTCGGTGACGAGGTGTTGGGTGCGGTCGAGCCCCTCGATGGAGTCGTAGGCGCCGAGGAAGAGCTCACTGCTCAAACGCAGTGGCCCCACAGAAACGGCGGTGCTCGCGTCGGTCGAGCCGCCCCAGGCGTAGTAGTACTGCCGCTTGAGCAAGATGCTCTTCTCACGGGTCCTGGGGTGCGCTGCCTTCCACAGGGGATAGGCAGGAGGTCCAATGCCGGCGAAGTCGAGCTGCGCGCGCAGACCGAGGTCGGCGCTCAGGCCCAGGCCGCGCGCGTGCAGGTCCCATCCAATGCTCGGAAAATGGACAGCCGAGAAATCCTCGTGGAAAGCGGCGTGCGAGGTCGCATAGTCATAGCCGGCGTGCAAGCCGATCACGGTCGCGTACCCCTTTGGCTGCGAGCCGTAGCCGAGATCCTGCACGAGCCAGCCAAGGAACGCGGTGTCGGAGTCGATGCGGAAGCCGGCCCCCCGTGAAGACTGCTCGATCGACATCGCAAGTGACGTGAAGTCGGCGCTGCTGAAGAAGCGTTGCAGGCGTCCTGGCCGCAGGTAGCCGGGGATCGAGACCAGCGTACCGCGAGCCTCGTAGGAGTGCAGGGCGGGGTGGTCGCGCCGCCCGTCATCCACGGCGCCCACCGAGTACGAAAAGCGGAAGTCGTGCCAGATCGCGGTCGAATAGCCAAGCCGATCGAGCGTCACGGGCCTCGTCGGCGGCGCGCCGTTGATCGCGCGGTCCAGGGTCACTCCGGGTCCCAGGACCCAGGCGAGCGCCTGCTTTCCTGCGCTCGGGTGCGGGGAGGAGTTGAGATACCAGTTGAGCTTGTGTCCGAACTCACCGAGACTGATCCCGGCGCCGGGCGTCACGATCATATCGTTGACGCTGATCTTCTCGTTGAATTCGAGAACGTACTCCCAGAGGCTGGAACCCAGCGTAGAATTCAGCGCCGACTCGATGGCGCCCAGATGGCTCGCGCGCGACACGGCGTAATGGGATGCGCCGGTCCACGGATGGTACACGAAGTTCATCGGGAACCAGTTGTTGTCCATGCGCCAGGCCTCACCCGTGAAGCGCTGCTTCAGCGCGGGCTTGTCCCAGTCGGCAATATTGCGATCGTCGATCCAGTACCAGACCGTACCGATGCCGAGGATCGCGACGATGCCGATCCAAGCCTGAAGGCGTTCGGGCTCGCCCGTGTCGTTCAGGCTATCGTACGCGGACGAGGCGTCTCGCCAGACGCCCGCAGCGTCGAAGAAGCAGTCGTCGCAGGGAGGCGGGGCAGCGACCGCAGGCGCTGCCGTTACGGCGGCGCCGGGCTCGGCATGTGCCGTGGCGGCCGCGCCGAGCGGGATGGTGAGGACGAGCCCGCAAGCCCAGGAGCTATGGGGATGGCGTCGAGTCTCGCGGCGGTCCAAGAGAAGCACTGAGGGAGGCTCCGTGTACCCCAGCCGGTGCCTCGATTCAATTGAGTCGAGGCCCAACAACGGCGGGCACTACCCGTCAGATCGATGGCAAACAGCGGTTTTTGGGGACACCCTCGTCCGGTCTTCGACGTCGAAAAGCCCGCACCACCGACGCCCGGGCTGCCGTTCGCTTCCAGCTTGACGACAGGGTCGCGCGCGATCGGTACACTCGGTCCACCGATGCCCGCTGCCGCCGCCCGCTCCTCCGAACCGTCTCGACCCGCAGCGGCTCCCGTGGCCCTGGTGGGCCCCGAGGTGGAGGAGAATCTCAGTTTGCGCTACCTCGCCGCCTCACTCGAGCGCGCCGGCATACTCTGCGACCTTTTTGGCTACAATGGCAGTACGGATCTGCCCGTTCTGCTCTCGGCCCTGTGCGCCGAGCCACAGCCACGATTGGTGGCCTTGTCACTTTCCTTCCAATGGCGGGCGCTCGACGTGCTCGCGCTGGCCGTGGCGCTGCGCGAACGAGGGTTCCGTGGTCACATCACCGCGGGCGGGCATTTCGCTTCGTTCGCGTGGCAAGAGCTGCTCGGTGACTTCCCGGAGCTCGACAGCATCTGTCGTTTCGAGGCGGAAGACGCTCTGCACGAGCTGGCCGTCGCCGTGCTCGCCCGCGAACCGTCCCCTGGTCCTCCCGCCTGGTCGGATATTGCCGGCATCGCATACCGCGCAGAAGACGCCGCTCCCGCGCTGTCCCCTGCGCGGCCTCCCCCCACGCTCGGCAGTCTGCCTTGGCCCGATCGCCGCGGGCCGGCAGCGCACTGCTTGGGTCATGCGATTGCCCCGATGATCGGCAGCCGTGGCTGCTACGGCAACTGCTCCTTCTGCTGTATCGCCACGCTGCATCGCATGAGCTCGCCGCGCGACCGGCACCGGCTTCGCGACGTGGACGATATCGCCGCGGAGATGGCCGAGCTTCAGGCGAAGCGCGGCACCGAGATCTTCATCTTCCACGACGACAACTTCTTCCTGCCGCGCCACGACGAAAGCCTCGCCAGGGTCCTTGCGCTCGGCAAGGCGCTCGAAGCGCGGGGCCTCCGGCGCTTTGCCACGGTGGTCAAGGCACGCCCCAACGACGTCACCCCGGAAGTGATGGGCACCATGCGCGACCGGGTGGGCCTCGTCCGCCTGTTTCTTGGGGTAGAGAGCTCCACGCAGCAAGGGTGCCGTACTCTCGGCCGCGGTGTGCAAGCGGGCGAGGCCGAGCGGGCGCTCGGCATGCTCGAACGTCTCGGGCTCTATGTCTGCTTCAATCTGCTGGTGTTCGATCCGGACGCCAGCACACAGGCCTTGCTCGCCAACATGGAGTTCATGCAGGCGCACGGCGAGCACCCGTCGAACTTCGGTCGAGTGGAGCTCTATGCTGGCACGCCGCTGCTTGCCCGGCTGCTCGCGGAAGGGAGAGCCCGCGGAGACTACGTGGCCTGGACCTACGACCAGAGCACCCCCGAGATGGAGCGCGTTTTCCAGCTGGCGATGGCGGCGTTCTACGAACGCAACTTTTCGGGCTGGGCGCTGGCCAATCGCCTCCAGAGTACTCGCTTCGACGTCGAGGTCGCGCGGTTCTTCCATCCTGCCCGTTTCCGCCCCGTCTGGCTCGAAGCCGCCAAGGATCTGAACCGGCGCCTTGCGTGCGATTCGGCGGCCGGGGTCCGACGCATCGTGGCTCACGTGCAGAGCCGTTCGCCCGTCTCGGCCGACCCGGACTTCGTCGACGAGCTCTCGGCGGATCTGCGGCGCTGCGAGGCCGAGATCGACGCGGAGGCCACGGCCCTCGAACTCGAAGTGCAGCGCACGCTTGGGCTGTGTTGCGACCACTCACCCCTCAAGGACGTTCCGGTGCAGCGCGGCGTTGGGCCCTATTCCCGATTCGTTGCATCGGGCGCGTAGGGCGTGGCTCGGGCGCGCTGAGCCCGGCCGCTACTGGAACGAGATCTCCTGGAGACGGACGACTAAGCGAGCGCACCGATTCGACCCAGCCCGGCTTCCCGGCGCATTACGTCCGCGTTCAAGCCCTGCGGCAGCCTGCCGTTCATGTTCTCGTGGTATCCCACCACGACGACAGTGACGCCGTTTCGCTTGCGTGAGCCGGACGTTACGGTGGCAGGGCAGGTCCGCGCGACTGGCGTCTGGCTTGCCGAATCGGGGGAAGCACACACGCTGCAGCAGATCGACCTGTACACGTAGGATGACAGACGGTTCGCGTGAGGCACGCCGTCCGCCGCGACCCAGAACGATGGTGCACACGGCGAGCCGACGCGGCACTAGCTGCCGCGCGTTCGAGCTCGTGCCGCCAAGGCCTCGTCGCTCAAT
The DNA here is from genome assembly GCA_016929495.1 of Polyangiaceae bacterium. Classification (GTDB taxonomy): domain Bacteria; phylum Myxococcota_A; class Polyangia; order Polyangiales; family Polyangiaceae; genus JAFGIS01. The sequence continues at coordinate 47,103 of JAFGIS010000324.1, forward strand.
GGGAAGGTGCCGCTCTCCCAATTGCGGCTGGCGGTCGGCCCGGCGTCGAGGCGTGGCCGACCGAGCGCGGCCGCAACGACGAGGTCTCTTCCGCGAGCCTTGGCCCGGTACAGCGCTTCATCGGCGCGGCCGAGTAGCTCGCTGAAGTCCCGGTCCGACCTATCGAGCGCTGCCACGCCGATGCTCACGGTCAGGCGGACAGCACCCGCTTGGGTGCCGACGACCATCTCGGCCACACGGGCTCGGATCCGTTCGCTGGCGGCAATGGCTGCGGCCTCGTCCGTTTCTGGAAGCAGGATCGCGAACTCCTCACCGCCCACACGACCGAGCGCGTCGGTGGAACGCAGCGCGGCCGTCATCGCGTGGGTCAGTCGCACCAGGACCTCGTCTCCAGCGGCGTGCCCCAGGCTGTCATTGACCTGTTTGAAGTGATCCACGTCGATCAGCATCACGCTCAAGGGGCGAGCATACCGCCTCGCACGCAGGGTTTCTCGTGCGGCGACTGCCAGCAAGTGACGTCGGTTGTAGACCCCGGTCAGGCCGTCGGTTCGCGCCAGTCGTTCCAGGCGATGCGCCAGTGCCTTGTGCTCGGTGACCTCACTCAGCAGGATCACCGACCCGGTCAGCTTGCCATTGGTGTCCCGAAGGCCCGAAACACGCCCCTCGAAAAACCGGGTGCGCCCGCCGTTCGAAACGGAACACTCGAACTTGTCGCTCTGCGCTTCACCCTCGAGCAGGCGGCGAGAGGACGGCAACCAGGGGAAGACAGTCTGGACGGGCTGCCCCAGCAGACGCCGGGCTTCCTGTTCGTGTTCGCCGTCGGGCGGGGCCGTTGCGTACAGCAGCTTCACGGCTTCTGGGTTCAAGTTCCACACCCGCCCGTCCGTATCCAGAAGCACAACCGGCGTGAGCAGGCTTTCGAAGACCTGGAAGTAGGCATTCGTGTCGGTCGTCCTGGCGGTCATGGGGGATCCCGGCGCATGCTCGCGTGTCGGTCTGCAATGATCAAGCCGGGGAGCCCATTTGTAGTGTGGAAACGAGCCATCGGCAGTGTGCGTGTCCCTTGTCGCGCCACGTGCAGCAGTCGGGCCGGCCGAGAGCCGGAAGCCGCCGCTTCCAACCGGGCCAGTTCCGTTCTGCTTCCATTCACTCATGAGGCCCGTTGACCCGTCGGATCCTTGGGACACAGATTGGAAACGGCCCAGCTATCCCTGCTATTCCGCTAGCTTCCGTCACGAAGGTTTGGAGACGGAGTGCCCCGCATCGCGAGCAGGCAGCGCCACGAAGCATCCCCTCAACCACGGCTGACTTTGCTCCGGCGGGTTACATCGTCACCGGAACGTCCAAGCCATCACCCTCGCCGGACGCGTACCGCTGTCGCGTACTCGCTGAGTCCTGCCAGAGCCGGTTCGCGCAGGCGGGGAAGGTGGGCGGCCCCTTCGCGCCCAATCCGCGCGACATCGCTCGGCCCCAGGCCTTCGAGCATCTGCGCCGTGGCGAGCCAGCTGCCGAGCAGCTCGGCGTCCGCCTCGGGATGGAATTGGACCCCCAGCGCCGGGCCCGCGCGGAACGACTGCACGGGGGTCTTGGGTGTACGGGCCAGCAGCGTTGCCCCTGCCGGCAGGTCAGCTGCATCCGAATGCCAGTGCAGGAGCACGGGGGTACGCGACGCGCGTTCGAGGGGTCCGAGCACCGGGTCGCTTGCTCCGTCTCTGGTGAGCTCGACCGGCGCGAACCCGATCTCCGTGCCGTGCCGACGATGCAGCTTGGCGCCGAGAGCCAGCGCGAGCAACTGCATGCCGAGGCAGACGCCGAGCACCGGGACCTGTACGTCCACGGCTTCGGACAGAAGGCGCCGCTCGGCAGCTAGCCCAGGATGGCCGACGTCGTCGTCCGCATCCTGCGGTCCGCCCATGACCACGAGTCCGCCGAGATCCGAAGCTCGAGGTAGCTCGGGCGACGGCTCGTCGACGACCATGCGTCGCAATACCGGCAACCCGTCGAGCGCGGTCTTGATGAGTCCCTCGGTCTCCCAGCGCGCGTGCATCAGGACGAGGACCGGTCGGTGCATTCCGGGGTTGATAGCGATCTTGCCGAGCGATCGCAAGCCCATCCACGGCACGAAACGAGCCAGAAACGGACATCAGGATCTCCCCTCGGCGGTTGTCGTTCGCCGGCCGCGCTCAGTCCGCGTCTTGCAGACTGAGATCCACCATCAAGTCGGCTGCGAGGCGTTCGAGCGACTCTCGCAGCTGGCCGGTTGCGAGCTGGGGCGGCAGACCCAGCCGTGCCTTGGCGAAGAAAAGGGCCTCGCCAGACATGGGAGCATTGGTCACCCCGGTGGTGAGCTCCTCGACATTGACTCCTCGTTCGGCAAGCACGCGCGAGATCTCACGGACGATCCCGGGTCGATCCTGGCCCACGAGGTCCAGGCTGGCAGGTCTCAGTGCCGGCTCCGGGGGAACGTCTTCCCCGGCCGAGACCAGGACTCTCATGCCAGAGCCCTCGAGTCTCTGGCTAGCCGTGCGCAACGGCTCCACCTGCCCCGGCTCCATCTCGATACGAAGGATCCCAGCGAACTGGCCGCCGAGACGCGCCATGCGGCTCTCCACCCAGTTGCCGTGGTGCCTGGCGACGAGCTCCGATAGCAGCTCGACCAGGCCAGGACGATCAGGACCGAGGAGGGTGAGAACCAGGGAGCGGGTTGGGCTGGACACGGCAGAACGGAGTCTATCGTGGTCCGGGAGCTTCGGCGAATTTGGGGAGAAAGGCGCGGCTCGGAACGAGGACACCGCAGTGTAACCAGCCCTGCCCGCCACCTTCTGACCGGCAAAGCGGTATGCTGGAGGAACATGACTGCTCAAGCTGCCGCTCTTCCCCTCACCCTGCCGCGCATTCGTGAGGATCTTCGGATCACGAGCCAGGTCGGTGCTCTCGTCATCGAGGACGCGGTTCAGCGTAAGGCCATCAGCGTGGGTCCCGAATGCGCGGCGGTTCTGGATGTGCTCGCCCGGGAAGGCGCCACTCCGAGCAGTGTCCGGGCCGCGCTGCCTGGAGCCGATCCCGTTCGTCTATGGCAACACATCGTGTTCCTGGTTCATGAGCACGTGCTGGATTCGCCGCGATGGCGCGCTCAGAGGGTGCTCTACGAGAACGCCGCGCACTCGTATCCTACTGCGAAGCAGCTCGAGCTGCGCTGTCATCCCGCGCTCGGCCACCAATGCGTGGCCTGCGGTTCGAGCTGTCAGGGCACCGACGTGCGAGCGGTTGCCCGCCAATGACATCGCGAGCGCCCGCAGAGCATTGTTGGACGAGCTGATCGTCGCCGCGCAGAGCAGAGAGCGCGTGCTGCGCGATCAGGGGCGGCGCCTCGCCGCCCAGCGCATTGCGGAGTTCGTCGAGGCGGTCACGATGCTGCGCGAAGAAGCATCTGTCTACCACCGGGCCTACTGGCAGGACGATACCGGGCCGGCCGTCATGCGGGGTGCGTGGCTGTCGTACGTATGGGGCAAAGAGGCGCTGCGCCACGCAGACCTGCTCCACGGCTTGGCACGGCTCCGGCTCAAGCATCAGCTCACCGCGACGCTGGCCCGCGCCCGTGCCTCCCGATCCATGCGCCTGCCCATCCATGCGCAAGACGTCGTGGACGCTCAAGTGGTGGTCTCCAAGGTGCTGCGCGAGCCTTTCGTCCGCGCCGCGTTGGAGCATAGAGCAGCCAGTCTACGGTGATGTTCTGCCGCGATCACCGAACACGAGACATCCACCTGGATCGGAATCGATCGATTCGAGCGCACATCCGCCAGAACCAAGGCGGCAGGCACAATCAAGCACAGGCCTCGCAAGCGAAAGCGAAGGTAGCTGCAAGGCGTCCGTAGCTGTTGTCGGGGAGGGTCTTCGCAGACCCCGTCCACACGTCGCCGGCGTGAGGGGTGATGCTTGACTTCGGGCTCGCTCTGCGAGAGTGTGACCCTCCCGTCACTCTAACTCGGAAACAGGAGGCAACGATGTCGCTAGTGAAAATCGGTGCACTGGTCGCGGCTGGGGTCGTGCTGATGGCGCCCAACCGACGCCAGCACGACTACATTGGTGCGTACAACTTCAAGGTCGAGATCGAAGGTATCACCGTCGGTGCGTTCAAGGCCGTCCACGGGCTCGAGAGCTTCACCGAGGTCATCGAATACCAGGACGGTGATGACATCATCCTGCGCAAACGGCCGGGCATCACCAAGTACAGCAACATCGTGCTCGATCGCGGCTACGTCAACACGGACGAGCTCTGGGATTGGCGCAAGAAGGTCATCGAAGGGAAGATCGAGAGGAAGTCGGGGTCCGTCATCCTGTGCGCAGACGATGCCTCGGAGATCATGCGCTACAACTTCTTCGAGGCGTGGCCGACTCGCTGGTCCGGGTTCGATCTTGCGGGCGGTGAGTCTGACGCGGCCGTGGAGACTATCGAAATCGCAACAGAGAAGATTGAGCGCGGCTGAGGCAGCGACAGCGAGTGGGGCGCCCGGTCTGTCTCGTATCGGGCGCCTCGCCTGCGCCGGCCTCCAGGAGTCACGTGTCCGCCAGGTACAAAGTACTGCTGTGGGTCACCTCTGTGGTGTTCGTAGTCGATCGGGTCACCAAGGAGCTGGCACGCGCATTCCTTGCACACAACAAGGGGGAAGAAGCCATTCGCGTCATCAAGGGGGTCCTCTACCTGCGCTGGAGCTCCAACTCGGCGGGCTTCTTCGGCTTTCTCGATGAGCTACCCGAGCCGTGGCGGCCCGTCCTGTTCGGGCTGGCCACGTTCGTTTTCGGCGGCCTCGTCATCTACTTTGTCGCAAAATCCAAGGGTCTGCCCAACGAACCCCAGGCGCTGTCGCTCGTTCTGGCCGGCATCGTCGGCAACGGATTCGACCGACTGGTCTACGGGCATGTTATCGACGGGGTGTATGCGGTCCTCCCGTGGGGGCTCTGGTCCGCCTCGTTCAATCTGGCCGATCTGGCCATGTTCGTGGGCATCGTGTGGACGATACTGATGCACGTTGCCCTCCGCTCAAGCGTTCGCTCGCGCGCGGAGGACGGTCCGGCCGATGAGTCCACGTGACACGTCCTCGACCCTGCGTTGGTTCCTGGCAGGGCTGGTCGGGCTCGGCGTGGTCCTCACGGTCGTGGCCTTGCGTTGGCGTCTCTCTCACGACTCGGCTCCGGCATCATCCGGCAAGCGAGACGAGCGGCCGGGTGGGGCTCGTGCGAGTGCAGCGACGCGTTCGACACGAAGCGGCGTGCGTTCTGAGGACGAACGCCCGCGTCCGTCCCGCACCGACTCGCGCGAGGTGGACCCTCCAGGGCTGGTCCTATCGCGGAATGACGCGGCTGTCGGCGTGAAGCCATTGCTCGAC
>JAFGIS010000325.1 GCA_016929495.1 Polyangiaceae bacterium
CTGTCGACGCGGGGCTCCGGCGCGTCAGCCAGCACAACCTATCAGTCTCCACCATGCCTGGTCGGGCTGGGGCAGAGCCCCGCTAGTACCTCGCGTCTATCGAAGCGACCGGTGTTTCGACACCCCGACCGGGCGAGGGTGTCGAAACACCCGTCGCTTTCGGCAGGTCTGCTCGGATACCCCCTGTGTCGCTACACCTCACGTCAATAGACGCGCGGTATTAGAGAGCAGACACCACCGTTCGCGCGAAGCTCGCGCGTGCGGGGTCATCGCTGTCCAGCCATTGCTCGAGCAGCTGCCAAAGAACGGCCCTTCGGTCTTTCGTGAGCTGGCGGTGTTCGAACTTGATCTGGTAGATCGCGAGATCGACGGTCGCGTAGGTACTGCCGACGTAGGTGAACCAGTTTTCGAGCAGCCCGGTGATCTGTTGCCGGACAATACGCTCCCGGAAGCCAGGGTCCCCCGAGAGGACGCCGTGCCCGTATTGCTCGAGCAGTCCGGCGGCAGACTCCACCCTGTCCTGCAGTCTGCTCGGCGCGGAGCGTGAGGGGCCAGGACCGCTGGGCGCGAACGATCGCGGCGGACCCTCGAGTCTGACGAGCTCGTACAGGGAAAGGCGCATCTGATTGAACGGGGATCCGTCACGCGACCGGATATCCACGAACAAGTCCTGCCGTTCGAGGGCGACTCGAACCTCGCGTGCCGGCGAACCGTAGACGACCACGCTGTCCCCAGGAGTCCGCATGGCGAAGCCGTACTTGTCCGTCAGAAAGCGAAACGCGCGCTCTACCAAGGTAGCGAAGGTGAGGCTGGGCTCGGACAGCTGGAGGCTTCGAAGCTAGCATGGTGGCTGTGCAGAAGCTACACATCCCCGCCGCGCAACCGTACAGCACGTACTTCCAGGGAGTCAGCGTGCACTTGCAGACGTTGGGTCAGAACGGGGAACTTCTCGCTCGCGTGGGGAAACGACCGCCGACCTCCCCTCCTGCCAAGCCGCCGGAGCTGCGGCGTGAAGGTAGCGGGGGCGCGTGCGAACCCGGGCAGCGACGAGGAGACTACGAGGCGGCGCGGCGGCTGGTTTCGGGTACTGGCTCTGAACCGCCGAATCGACCCAGGGGGACCGAAGAGCGCACCTTCCGGGGCACGGGGCGGCTCCCACGCTGTGGCACCATGGCAGCTGAGTCCCGACGCCTCTGCGAAGCCAGCGCGGCGCTCCGGGGCTTGCTGTCGGAGCCGATGCGTACTATCGAGAGGACCTCGAGGTGAAGTATGGACCTGTCTACCAAATATCTCGGTTTCGAGCTCAAGCACCCGGTGATGCTGGGCGCGTCGCCGATCGTCCACGATCTCGGCCAAGTCAAGCGGGCGGAAGACGCGGGCGTCTCTGCGATCGTCATGAACTCGCTGTTCGAGGAGCAGATCGAGCACGAGCGCGTCGCGCGGGACTATGCCGAGACCTACGGCGAATCCTTCGCCGAGGCCCAGAGCTATCTTCCCTCGACCAGTGACTATCTGCTTGGACCCGACGCGTATCTCGATCAGTTGCGCAAGGTCAAGTCTGCCGTCAGCGTTCCGGTCATCGGGTCGCTGAACGGTACCACGGCTTCGGGATGGCTTGACCACGCGAAGCTCATCGAGCAGGCCGGCGCGGATGCGCTCGAGCTCAATGTGTACAGCGTCGCCAGTGACGTGGCAGAGACCAGCACGGCCGCGGAGAAGCGCGTCGTCGACATGGTCACGGCGGTAACCCAGAAGACCAAGCTCCCCGTGGCGGTCAAGCTGTCGCCGTTCTACACTGCCCTTCCGAACTTCGCTCGGCAGCTCGCCGCGGCGGGCGCCAAGGGGCTGGTGCTGTTCAATCGTTTCTACCAGCCGGACATCGATCTCGACGAGCTCGAGGTGGCCCTGAAGCTCGAGCTGTCCAGCTCGTCGGAGCTTCTGATGAGGCTGCGTTGGCTGGCCATTCTCTCCGGCCGCGTCGATGTTACGCTCGGCGTTTCCGGAGGCGTGCACAGCGCCGAGGATGCCCTGAAGGCAGTCATGGCCGGAGCGCATGGCGTGCAGGTCGTCTCCGCAGCGCTCAGGCGAGGCGTCAGCGCCATCAGCGAGATCCGATCCGGCCTCGAGAAGTGGCTCACCCAGCACGAATACGAGTCGCTCGCGCAGGCTCAGGGCAGCATGAACCTATCGCGCAGCCCCAACCCGGGGCTGTACGAACGCGGCAACTACATACGGATCCTGCAGCGCTACGGGCGTTGAGCGACTGCCCGAACCGCGGATGGGTGTGGACTCTTCGACGTCCCGGGCCAGGTCCGTTGCAGCCCGGCCTGCTGGGCGAGCCGAGGAGAACCGGCGTTGCGACCTGGACAAGACGTCCCGAGTCCGGTACGCCTGAGGCACGTGAGACTCGCGAGCCGCACGTCTTGGCCCGGCAGGGCTCCCCGGGCCGTTGCTTTGCTCATTGCATGCTGCGCATGCGCTTACGCGTCGAGCTCGAAGGTGAAAGCGGGCGAGTACGGTTCGCCTTCGCCCACGGATGCGGCGTCGGTCGCGACAGCAGACGACGCAGCCGAACTGCTTCGGCCCGCGGCTTCGAATGGACCGCGCCAAGCGCCGGTGCGTCGCACGGCGCGCATCGCGTCTGCGGCCCCCGAGAACTCGAAGTCACCCGTTGTGGAGCCGTCCGCGGTTCACTACCCGTTTCAAGAACCCTTGCTGGATCCAGCCGACCGCAGGGGCGCGCCGTCCGTGCACTTCGCGCGCCTCAGCCCGACGCAGTGCCGCGTCGAAGCGCAGCGTGCCAAGCTCTCCGTACGGCGCGATCGGCGTCCGACTCCTGGCGTCGCCACGGCGTTCCGGGCCAGCGGTCCGATCGAAGGCGTGAAGTTCGTCACGCCAGGGCCCAAGAGTCCGTTCGGTGTTTTCGACTGTAGGCTCGGCCTCGCGCTGCAGGCGCTGGCCAAGATCGCGGCGAAGCACGACGTCGTGGCGGTACACGTGGACAACATGTATCGACCGCACGCACATCTGCCAGGGAAGCGCAAGCCGAGCCAGCACTCCTATGGGCTGGCGGCGGACATCAGGGCCTTCGACTTGGAGGACGGCCGCACGCTGCGGTTGGAACGCGACTGGCAAGGGGAGATCGGCGCCCCGCCGTGTGGCCCCGAGGCGAGGCTGGACGATCCGTCAGACGAGTCCGTGAGGCTGCGCAATCTGGTGTGCGACATCGCGCGCGCACGCCTGTTCGACACCATACTCACGCCGAACCACGACCGCGCCCACCACGACCACGTGCATATGGATCTTCGCCGCAGCGCGCGTAGCGCGATCATTCACTAGCGGGGCTCCGCCCCAGCCCTCGAGTCATGTGAGGGTGTCTGTCTCGAGCATCAGCGCCTCCTTTGGGAGTCTCCGACGCTCATCCTCTGGAGGAGTTCAGAGCCACCGTCGGGTGCTTCCAGTCTCAAATCCCTCGTAGCCCAGCCCAGAACCCGCACTGGTGGTCGCTGGCGAAGTCGGTGACCGGTCCGATGGCGTCCGGAGCCAGAGACTGCACGGCATCCCTGGACGAGCTGTACGGGCGCCAGCGGGGATAACCGCGCGGTGCGCCGAACCTGGCGAACGTGGTGTAGTACTCGATCATGCTGTCCGAAAGGTCGAGTTGCTCGGGGCTGAGGCCCGTCTCGTTGCTCGGCGAGCGGAAGAGGTATTGGACGTCGGACGCGTGGTACGCCCTGGGCGCGTAGGGCAGCGGGCCTCCGAAGACATACTCATAGAATGGGTCCGGCGGGTTGGGGTCGCGGAACTCGTAGGCGTAGACGGGGGTGTATGCGGCCGCGAGCCGGGTGATGGTCCTGGTGTAGCAGGAGTTCTGCAAATCCGTGTCGACCGCCGAGTACGCGTACGTGGCCGAGCCGTAGGCCGCGACGGAATAGTGAGCCTGCACGAGCGACGCATCGTCACCAAACCGCTGCGAAAGAACCCCCGCGTACACCTCGGAGGTCAGCGGGTTGTCCATGTACACCCAGAAGGGCATCATGACGAAGGGCATGGCTTCGTCGTGTGTGGAGCCATTCACGATCGGGACTCGGTTGAACTCGCCGGACGCAAGCGCTTCCTGGAGGGGTTTCGGCAACGCGGCACCGCCCGCCGTTGGGCCCCACGTGTAGAAAGCGGGGCCCATGGCTCCGCCACCCACGTTGACCAGATCGCTCACCGAGGCGGTGCGCAGACAGGCCGCAGTCGTGGCATCCGAGCCGCCACAGCCCATGGCCTCGGCGAATCGTACGCCGGTGGCCTCCGCATCGGAGAGCTCGAACGGCTGCGCTGGCTCATCGTAACCCATCCAGTTCCAGCAGGTGGCCCAGAGCCCGCTGATCGAGATGGCGCGCTGGAACAACCCAGCCGACTTGGGCGATAGGACATGCGCCCAAACGGAGTTGCCACCGGCGGAGACACCGAAGATCGTGACATTGTTGGGGTCCCCGCCGAACTGGGCGATATTGGCCTGGACCCACGCGAGCGCTGCCTGCTGGTCGAGCAGCCCGAAATTGCCCGAGCTGTCGGGCGATTCTGCGCTCAGCGCAGGGTGAGCCAAAAACCCGAGTGCACCCAGTCGGTAGTTGATCGACACCACGACCACATCTCCCTTCTGGGCCAGCAGCAGCGCATCCTGCTCGGTGTTCGATCCGGCTACGTAGTTGCCGCCGTGGATCCAGACCATGACGGGCAGCTTCTTCATACTGGGTCGGTTCGGCGTGGTTACGTTCAGGACGAGGCAGTCCTCGTCTCCCACCACCGTCGGAACGCCCCCGGGTTCGTAGCTGACCTGCGGACAGACCTTCCCCGCGGCCGTGGCTGCACGCACACCGCTCCAGGACGGAGCTGGCATCGGCGGCTTCCATCGGAGCTCGCCAACAGGGGCCGCCGCGTACGGGATGCCGAGGAACATGCGGTAACTGGATTCAGCTAGACCTCGAACGGTTCCCGTGGCCACCGTCACCAGCGAACCATGGGTTGAGGGACCGCTTCGCAACGACTGGACTACCCCGGACGTCTCGGCAGTCTCGGGCGTTCCGATTGACGTCCGAAATCCATCGCCGTCGTCACTGGTGCAGCCTGTCAATGCCGCCGCTGCAAGTACCATGGCAGGAACCAAAACGCGGTGCATCAGCACCGATCGATGCTCGTGTGTCGTGCGCATAGTCTGGCCTCCTAGACTGTGCTCGTACAGATATCACAGAAGCCGTGACCATGAAGAGCAAAAAGCCACCCATGCGCGAACTCGACTGTCCACCATTGCGACCGTCCGCTGTTCGCACAGCGGACACAGTACCGGACAGTCGACGACACGCGTGAGTGGTCGCAACCCGCCGCGGTTCGCGCGCAGCTCAGGGCGCGTAGCTGACGGTGGCCCAACCGTTGCCAGGCAACTCGAATTGCAGCTTCCTGCGGCCGACGAGAACGACGGACTTCTTCGCCGTTCCGCGGTTGTACATCACCGTCACGATGCTGCCGTCCGGGTTCTTGAAGGCAAGGGCATCACCGCCCGTAGTTCCCACGACCTTCGCTCCCGGCACCACGAACTGGGAGAGGTGGCGGAACACGTAGTAGGTGGGTGTTTTGATCAGCTGGCTGCCGTCAACGACCAACAAGGAGTTCTGGGCCCATTGCTGCGTTGCATCGATTCTCGCACCCACTTGGTCGAGCACCATGTGCCAGGCGTTGTATGCGCTCACCCCGGCCTTGATCCAGTTCCTGATGAGACCCCAGCTTTCCACGCCATACGCATGATCATTTGGTGCGGTCGGGCGGTAGGTGGACTCCTCCCACGGGTAGTTGCCGCACTGGTGCTCGGTCTGCCACATGGGCAGGCCCTTCGATCTCACGTTGGCGATGACATCCAACATGCCCCATTGCAGACCAACGATACTGACATAGCCCCTTGCAGCAGCATCGGCCATGACGCTGTCGATGGTTGCGGGATCGACCTTCTTGTTGGACATCGTGCCGAGCATGAGCTGGGTGGTGACACCCGCGTCGTCGAAAGCCGGACCCAGGTACCTCCCCACGAACTTGGTGTAGAGAGCCGCAGTCCAGACGCAGGACGGGTAGTCCTGGCTGTAGCTGGGCTCATTCTGCGGCGCGACGACGTCGATCGGGATGCCCTCCTTGGCATAAGCCTGAATGAACTTGACGAAGTACCGGGCGTAGGCCGAAAGGACCGCGTCGTCGTCGATCATGCTGCCACCATCGAAGGGGGATGCAGTATTCCCGGTTCTCTGGCGGGTCTTCATCCAGGTGGGTGGCGTCCAGGGGACAGCCCAGAAGCGAATATCAGGCTTGACCGCAAGCGCCGCCTGGACGTAAGGGACGAGCCTTTGCCGATCGCGTTCAAGCGAGAAGTGGGACATCGAGTAGTCGTCGACAGTCTCGTCGAGGGTGTAGCGATCCATGGCGTAGTCGTTGGCACCGATGGGGATCCGTCCCCAAGCCAATCGACAGCCATCGCTGCCAAAGAGCAGGGCCATGGCCTCATCCCGCAAGCTTCGGGTGGTCAGACAGTCCCACCCCCGCTCGCTGAAAGCGCCTCCAAACCCCTCCCAGATCTGAGCCTCGCTGCTGTCGTCGACGATCACGTCAGCAGGCTCACTTCCGACCTCGGTCCAAGTCGCATCCGTCTTCCAGTAGTCGTCTTGACCCGATATGACCAGTTGAATGGTCGCGGGTGTTGGCGGGCTTCCCGCTGCGCCGGATTCTGGAGCGCCGCCAGCCCCTCCGCTGCCGGCCGGGTTGCTGGAGAAGACGCCTGCGGAACCTGTGGAGTCGGCGCCCGCGAAACCAGTGCGACCAGCCCATGCGAGATCGCCACCGCTGCCCACGCCTCCCGTCTCGCCCCCTTGTCCCGCCGAGGCTTCGCTGGCGCTCTTGCCGCCGAAAACGAGCTCGCCACCATGGCACCCCCCAGCAGCATCGGCGAGCGCAAGTGCCAGCGTTGCGGTCGACCATCTTCGAGTGATGAAGACCTGGGTGGTCATGTCGCACCTACCAATCGAGGTTCACGCCAACTCCTTGGCGGACGCGTCTGACGGCCGCGGATTCCCTCAGTGGGTGGGGGGGAGCTTCGGTCGTGAAGAAGAGCCAAGCACCTGAACCCAGCAGCATGCCGCCGGCGACGCCGAGGACCGCCGTGGCGATATCGACCGCATGGATCGATCGCAGCTGGTCATTCACGTCATCTCGTCTGGGCTCGAGCTCGGCAGCCGTGGGAGCAGAAGGACCAGACGCCCGGTAGTCCTTGTCGAGTTCGGTGCGCGCGTGCTCCCAGTCTGAATAGCGACCGTCGTTCCAGAGTCCTATCCCGAGCGCGGTTCCGGCGACGGCAATCCCCGTCGCTCCCAAGACGTAGGACCAGGTTCGGCGACGCTGCGCCCGCTGTTCGATGTCCTGCACATAGGATGGCGTTGGCGTCAGTACGACGTTGACGCGATGGACTTGGCCTGCGTCGACGCGCAGCGCACTGCTCCACGGCAAGAACCCATAGTGCCGGATTTCGACCCAATGCAGTCCAGGCGGCAGCACACTGGACTTGGCTGCCGGCGCACCGTCGACGAGCAGCACGGTTCCGGTTTCAGGAAAGTCGAGCTCAAGCCGTCCGGACGCCGCCAGCGGTTGCACGATCGGCAGATCACATTCGACCCGCGTGGTCCTGGCGCGCGATACCGAAATGGTCGTCGTTTGCGGTCGGTACCCACTCCGTTCCAGCCGCAGGCGGTGGACTCCTTCTGGAAGCATGATGGGTTCCTCTAACGGCGTCGTGGCGAGCTGACGCTCATCGACGAGTACGGAAACGGCGGGCACCTGGCACTGGATCCCGAGCAGTCCCTCGTGCACGGGTGGCTTCTCTGGCACAAGGATGAGTCTGATGAGCTCGGACCTTGTACCGCGCACCTGCACCGATCGAGCTTGGGGTACGTAGCCGTCCAGTGAAGCCGCAATCACGTGGAACCCCTGTCGCACGGCCAAGGGTCCGGCAACGGCAGTCCGATCCAGCAGCGTATCGTCCAGTGTGACACTCGCTTGCTCTGGCGTGACCTGCAGGACAATCGTACCGACACGTCTCTTCTGACCTTCGATGGCCCCGGCGAGCTCGCTTCTGCGCTCGGCAGACAGATTCGGCGGAGCCGCATCCAGATAGCGCTCGAATGCGTCGACCGCCTCCACTGGCCAATCTGCCATGGCGTACGCCTTGCCCAGTTGATAGAGGGTTTCGCTGTCTGGCTCCACGGCATATGCCCGCTTGAACGCCTCGATCGCGGCTTCGTAGTCGCCGGAGTTGTAGCTGTTCTTGCCATCCCTGATGGCCGCTTCTGCTTCCGGGTTCGGCGCTCCAGCGAACGACGTGAGGGCGTAGAAGCAGGAAGCCAACAACACGGGGAGCGCCTCGAATCGCCTGAGCATTGCAGTCAGTGGCTCGCTTTCCGTCTGCGTCAATATGCCAGAAGCAGCGATACGGGGTAAGTCATTCCATCACCGGCGACACGCCAGGCGCGTGAGGGCTTCGCGGAAGTGGCTCGTCGATCGTAGGCGGCCTGGTTGGCGAGCCTTCGTCAGCTGGCCGCGGGGTTGCCCTCGTTCGCTTCGGCCGTACCGACCGGGACGGCCGGATCACCTTCGGCTGTCCGGCGTGTTGTCCGCCAGTGGACGTTCTGCTGGACGACTTCGCGAACGCTACAGGAAGGCTCGTCGGAACCTCTGGAGTGAGCAGCGTGGCCTGGCGTGCCGGACGAGCCCCGCCGGCAGAGACTTGCCCGGGAAGGCGCTCACCGGTCCCGGCGTGTGGCGGTGTTTCGCCGCGCTTGCTGTCCTGGCGCAGGAGCAGCGGAGACGTCGGCTGCGCACCGTAGCCAATGGACGGCGTTCGCGTGTCTGTCGACGCACCGCGCAGCGCAAGCGCGGCAGCCGCGACGGCTCCTACGGCAACGATAGAACGGAAGACTTGCCGTGCCAGACTCGATGGCCAGAGTCGCTCCCGCGCTGGCAGTGCCGCGTCTTCCGGCGCAGTGGCGGAAGAGTCCTCCGAGCCCGATGCAAGAGTCACCATGGCCGAGCTGCGAGGCCTAGCGGCTGGCCGAAGCGCGGGTCCGAGATCCGTGCACTCGATGTGGCAGGCCCCAAGCGTCGCCAGGGCGTTGGCGAACTCGAACGCGGATTGGTATCGCTGCGCGGGTTCCCTGGCCATCGCCCGACGAACGACCGCGATCAGCCCCGCCGGCAGGTCGGGACAGAGTGCATCGAGCGGAACAGGGCTCTGCGTGACGATTCGGATCAGGATCTCGTTGTACGATTCGCCGTCGTGCGGCTTCGTGCCCGAGAGCATTTCGTACAGAATCACACCCAGGGAGTATATGTCCGTCCGGTGGTCGATGGCGCGCTTGGCGCCCTGCGCCTGCTCGGGCGACATGTAGTGCGCGGTACCCAGATTGCTGCCGGTTTCGGTGGTTGGGCCCTGGTCGCCAGCGCCCAAGTGCTTGGCGATCCCGAAGTCGAGGATCTTGAGCGTTTCAGTGCTGTCATCCTCGGAGCAGACGTAGAGATTCTCCGGCTTCAAGTCGCGATGGATGATCTTGGCATCATGTGCGACGCGCAAACCAACACAAGCCTGCTGGACCAAGTCTACGGCTCTGGCCACCTCGAATCTCCCCTGTTCGGCGAGGATCTTCGCCAGGCTCCGTCCCTCGGCCAGGTCCATCACCATGTAGGGCGTTCCGTCTTGGAGCCTGCCCAACTCGCGAACCTTGATGATGTGGCGACTGTGCAGAGTATCGGCAATGCGCGCCTCCTGCTCGAATCGCGCAACCAGGTCAACCCGACGGACCATGTCGCCGCGCAGGAACTTGATCGCCTGCCGCGTACCCAGCGTCGTGTGGTGCGCCTCGTACACTTCTCCCATGCCACCAGCGCCGATGAAGCGGACCAGGCGGTAGCTGCCTA
>JAFGIS010000326.1 GCA_016929495.1 Polyangiaceae bacterium
ACTGCGCGGAAATGGTCGCACACCGCCGCTTCCCAACCCTCTTCCGCGCCGACGGGGATTTCGAAGTTGAGGGCCTGCAGCTCGCTCCCACGGCGATCGATGCGCCCGTCAGCACAAAGTCGAGTGACCGCGCGGGCGAGGGCGTCGTCGCTGCAGGCAAGCAGCCGTCTCAGCTCGGCCTGCTCCATTTCGCCCTGGGTGGCGAGATACAGCCAGGCGATGTTGGCCAGGGTTTCCGTGTTGCTCGTCTCGGTCAGGCGCGCGCGGTCCTTCTCCGACGTCAGGCCATAGACCGCCCGAGCGCCGCGGCCGCTCGAATACGCCAGACCGCTGTCGACCAGGTCGTTGAGTACGGCGGCAACCTCCTTGGGCTCCTCCGTGGGGAACGCTTGCTCGAGTTCTCGGCGTGTTGCGCTGCTCTCCTCCAAGCGGGTGTAGATGTCACGCCACAGCGAGCGTTGTACCGACGCCGTTTCCACCAGGCGCTGCACCTTGAGCTGGTACGATCTCAGCGCCAGCCCGAACATGTCCGCCACGACCGTGCGACGAACCCCCTGAGCCTCGATTTCACGTGCCAGGTCGAGGAATACCTGATCCGCGATGTGTGCCAGCGGGGCGCGCACGCCCGCAGCCGTCGATAGCTGAGCGAGTAGCACCGTGGTTTGGCGGACGAGGTACTGAGTCAGCAGCTGCACGTCCATGGTGACTCAGAGCGTACGGGCCGGCGTGACGCGGACAAGGTGAAAAATACTTCGCCCAACGCCCATCGCCAGCGAATCCGTGGAGTAGGAAGCCTTGCCACGGTAGCAGCGCCGACGGAGCTACGGCAAGCACGCCGGGAACTGCTGCTGCTGAGAGTTGGGGAGGGTCACGGAGACCGAGCCGCACGCTGGCAGTTCTGTGGGGCAATCCTCGGCGCTCGCGCAGGGGGCGGTGCAGTAGCGGCTGGCTGGATCCGTGCCTACCGTCAGGCAGAACCCATTGGCGCAGTCATTGATGAATGATGTCGGTATTCTCGGCGTCGGTGCCACCGCACGCGATTGCGCCCACGAGTGCCAAGACGGCCACGAGATCGAATCGAGCCTTTGCCATGAAAACCTCCTGGGGGGTTGCGCCTTGGCACTGCACCTTGTCCAGTGGGTGCGCTGAGCACCGCAGGCACACTGCTCGCATTGGGTGCCACACTACCGGCAAACGAGGTTGGTTGCCAGTGCAGTGCACGAGCCCACCCTAGCAGGCTCAGCGAAGGATGCACTCGGCACACGCCGAGTCTGCTCCTGGAAGCAGCGTGCCGGGCTCCGCGGACCGTCGATGTCTCAGCCCTCGACGTGACGGGGCGCCGTCCGCTCGATCTGGACATGTTCCGAACGCTCGGGTGCGCCGCCGCCAGCTGACGGCTCCGAACAGGCCCAAGCACACGAGCGCCCAGCTCGTCGTCGGGCCGCGGCCAGCCTGTCTGCAGCCGCACCCGCGATCGTCATCGGGCGAGACCTCCGACCCAGCGCCCGTTGCGTCGGAACCGGCGTGGGACGTCGCCGCGTTCCCCGTGTCGCTGCCCGTGCCACCGCTCGGCTGCTGGTTGCCGCCAGCGGTGGTCGTGCTGCCCGCGTCGACCTGTCCAGCGTCGTCGTCCTTGACGCTCGTGGCTCCTGCCTTGCCGTCCGGCGTGTCCTGGGCGGTCGAGCCGGCGGCGCCAACATGGGTCGAACCGTCCGACTCGTGCCCCCCGGAATCGGCGACGGTCGCATCCGTGCTGCTGTCCTTCGGGCCGACGTCGGCATCCAGGTCTGCGTCGGACGCGTCCTGTCCAGCGTCGAGCGGTTCGTCGCCCGCGTCGCTGCCCGCATCGCTGCCCGCGTCCTGGCCGGCATCGACCCCGGCGTCGGCATCGACCAGAGCGGTCGTGTCGATGGCGTCCAGGCAAACCGGTTCGGCGACGACCCGGTGCCCGGCCGCGTCCCACAGGTTGAGCCCGAAGCATGGCACGTAGGGCTCGGAGTAGGCTGGCATCACGAGCTCTATCTCCGGGGGGTCGCTCGGTTGATAGGACACGGAGGAAGCGGCCATGACGTTGTACGTCGCCGTGCCGTCCAGGCCTCCGAAGGTCTTGAATTCTGGGGGTGTGGCGTCCGTCATGATCACGATGCCATCGACGGCTGCGCGGTCGAACCCGCCGCTCACGGCCGGCAGCTGCACCTTGGCGATGAGAACGGCTTCTGTTCCGACCTGTTCGCACGTACCGGCGTCCGAACACTGCGTCACAGGCCGTTCGCCCTCGGAGATGCTTGCGGTGAGCGGGCCCGCGAACTCGATGGGAGGCAAGAGCTCGTCGCCCGTCGTGAAGGAGAACTCGATCGACGTCTCACCCGTGGCATCGTCTGGCCGCGGGTAGAGCTCTTCGAGCTCGGCCGTCACCGTGTACGTCGTGTTCGGTTCGAGCGGCACGGCGACGGAATGGGTTGCACCCGGCTCGAGCGGAGCAATGGAGTAGAAGTTGATGAAAGCGTTGCTCCTCATGTCCACGTACGACACCGTGAGATCCGTGCCCCCGGAATCGACGAACGAGAGGCTGGCCATCGGTTCAGCACAGCAGGACATGTCTTCGGGCCAGACGCGCGTGTACAGAAGGATAGCTGTGTCGAGCGGCACGTCGGTGGCGCCGGGCTCTGGATACGTTTCGCCGAACGTGAAGTAGACCGGCGGCGGAGCCAGTGCCCGGGCTTCCGAAGCGGCCAATAGCGTCAGGACGAGCAGGGAACCGATAACCGAAGCACGCATCGCCATAGGCACTCACATTGGGACGAACTCGAGTGCACAAGCAATTCCCATGCCGTGCCCGAGCTCCGCCAGTTCTTGTGGTGGTGAGGCGGTGGCTGGCCGCTCGCGGCACAGAATGTGCCATCTGTGCCGGGCGTCAATCCTGGAGGGACAGTCTCCAAGCCATCAGCAGCATGCGTGGGTGAAACCGCTCCTTGGCAAGGATCACCATGCGATCGGCTGCGAGCGCAAGTCCATCCAGAACCTCGAGCGACCCGAACTCCCTTTGGTGTATGATTCTGCCCCGACGGTCCAGCACCAGCCAGCGTACACGGCCCTCTGTCGACGTGCCGAACACCGTGAGATGCGCGCCCGGGCCGCTCACCAACCGGAGATCTCTCGGCCTGCGCTGGCCCCGACTTGGTAGCTGCCGCTGCGGCCGCACTCGAAGCATGCTGCTGCGGAGGCTCTGGGTGTGGCGTACCCGCGGACGCGCAGCCGACCGAGAGGAACCCCAGTGATAGGGGCAGGCGCCGAACCATCTCCGTCAGTCAGGACTTCTTGTGGGTGCCGTCGCAGAACGGGGCGTTGCCCGTTTGCTTGCACTGGCAAAGGGCCACCTTCTTCTTCTCGTCCACCTTGAATTCGATCGGAGTCAGGCCGGTGTCCCGATGCGAGCCGTCACAGTAGGGCTGGTTCTTGGAGCGCCCGCATCGACACCAGTGGTAGGTGCCGGGTTCGAGTTCGACAACCGCGGGGAACTTGTTGGCAATGATGGGCTCGGCCATTTGAAGACTCCTCTTCTTGCTCCTTGTGCGGGCGTTCCCTCCGGGAGCAGCGATCGATCTGGGGCAGGCACGATATCACCCGGACCGCATGCCAACCAAGGCGAGCTTGGACCTTCGAGCCTTGGGCCACGGACCTGAGACCACGCCTGGGCCGGGCGGCGCGTCAACGGACGGGCTCGGACCTCCACGGACATTTCGAATGTCCCGCGCGCCGCATCCGAGCCGCGGCCAAGGACGCGACGAGGATCCTGAGCCAGGCGCTACTCGAGGTCGAGCGATGCTCGCCAGTGCGTAGTCCTGTCGGCCTGAGCGCCCACCCGGGCATCCGAGTCGGTGAGGCACTGGCGCGCGTCAGTGATTGTAGCTGAAGTACCACATCTGATCGTAGGCGCGGTCACAGTTGGCCAAGTACGGTTTCTTCGGCCCCGTGGACTGGTCGCTGGAGGTGACCCGCACGCTGCCGGATTGCACGGTGGCGTTCACTAGACACTTCCCGTTGCCTACGTTCTTGAGCGCCATGCTCCCCGTGATGGTCCACTTCTGCGCGTCCGAGAGGTTGCACGCGGCAGTGTAGAGGTTCGTGCCCGAGGCTCCACTCCCAGACCCCGTCAGACATTCCCTGGTTTGCCAGTCCCTCATCATTCGGGTGGAAGGATCGTAGGTCCAACGCGTTCCAACCGGCCAGGTGTCGAGCGTGAGGTCCGCAAGGTTCCCAGAACTGCCACTGGTGACGTAGAGCGCTCGGTTGCGAGGCGCGACCAACGGGGCCACGATGAACCCGGAGCGGCCGGTCATCGATGCCATCCACCCGTCCATCCAGGTGACATAGCTGTTGGTTAGGACATTGCAGATGTACCGGTTGACGAGGCTGGACACGCTGTGTACCCCGAGCAGAGCTTGGTATGTCCAGCTACGGTTGGCGCCGTTGACCTGTCGATAGTCGAAGCTTGGACCGCCGGAGTCGCCGTGCCACGGCTGCCCGGTGGTCGAGGGGTAGTCGACCTGCTCCGCCGCGGCCGCCGACCCGATGCTCGCAGCGCAGGTGCTCGACGGAGCAAATCTGAAGGCGCTCGTGCCGTAGCGAAGCGTTCCGGCGCCGTAGGCGGAGGACTCGAGCTTCGGGTTCTCGGGGTCGGGATCCGAGGAGTTGACCTGCCCATAGCCGTAGTCACGGGCCGTCCCGTAGGGGACATCCGAAGACGCCGGTGAGTGCAGCCCGAGTGCGACGGTTCGGTATGAGCCCCCCGGGAAGCTGAGTGGGTTGCTGAAGATGAGCGCCACGTCGAGCGAGCCGTGGATCACCACCAAGCTGGGCGTCACGGACGTCGCTGGTGGGCTCGCCGTCTGGCTTCCGTCGGCGTTGAATGGCACGATGCCTGGAGACGAGGCGGTGCTGAGCCGCAATGACCCCGGGTCCAGAACTCTGCTGGGATCGCTGTGACTGAGGTCGTGGGTCACACAATGAGCCGCAGTCAGAGTGACCGACTGGACGTTGTTCTGGAAGATCACGGTTCCGCTACAGGGGCGGGGGTACCAGTACCAAGAGCTCACGTACGCATCCGGCGACTTCTTGTGGTAGATCGCCACGAACTGGGAGTTCGAGCCAACCCTCGTGCCACTGATGATGGGCTGTTCGGTGGAATCGGTGACCTCCGAGGCGACGTCCGACACCTCCTGGGTGCATCCGGACAGAATCAGTGCAATCAGCGTACCCTGCTTGATAATCTTCATGGTGTACCTTCAGATGGCGTTTGGAATAGCGGTTGCGGGTGCCGCACGACCGCGCGGCAATGAGGAGCCTCGCGCTGGCAACATGCGCTTGCCGGCCGAAGCGGGCCGGCGATCGGAGTTCTCCCTGACAAGACCTGGACCGACGGAATCGAGTCGTTCATCTCTATGGATGGGTCCTGCGTGCTTCGTCGCATGGAAAAGTCACGTGACACGCCGATCGAGCTGCGGGACGAAAACACCGATCCCATTGAAATCATTGCCGAACAAGATCTCGAGGAAGGCTGCCGAGCGCTTCGGCAGCGTCGCGAGTCCGATGTCGCCACCCTGCAGACTGCCGCCTGCCGTGCACCAATCGCTGGATGCAGCGGCCGAATGCGCCTACACCGAGATGTACCGTTTGCCTCCCGGGGGACGTTGGGAACGCGAAGCCGCAGCGCGAATCACCGTCGTTGCACGCACTGCGCGTGGCCCACGCTTCAGGTGTCGAGGGTGATGTCGTCCCACTTCTGCCCGCTGTAGCCCACGAGCCAACGGGCGGCGTGGTCCCACTCCATCACGATGTCGGGATTCAGGCGCGCCGGCGCGGGACGACCGTTGAGCCGGGCGTCGCGCACCGCCCAGTGGTAGCGGTACATGAGGTCGGCGAAGTCGAGCAGTGCCTTGGTAGGTCGCAGCCTGGCCTCGGCTCTAAAGCGCTTCGGGCCCTTGCCCCGGACGATGGCGACGAGTCTCTGCACATCGACGAGCTTCTCCGGCCGCGTGAGCTTCGGGACGAAACCGAGGGCCCAGAGCAGCACGACCAGCGCCTCCCAGCGCCAGGAGAAGGCGGACAGCTTCTGTCGAGTCGGCTTGGCCTGCTTCCAAAAGGCCTTCTCCTCGCGGGAGAGTTTCGGGAGGAGGTCGAACTCCCTGGCAAACGTCGCCAAAAACTCGGCGGGAGCGTGCGCTCCCCGGGCAGCCACTGCGAACAGGGCGATGGCGCGGTCCACGACGGCGTCCTTGGCGGGAACCCTGGCCTCGGATTCGTCCTCGACGCGTGGGAGCGACGGCAGGACGGGAACCTTCTCGCGCCTGAGGCGGGCGATGCTGCGGGTCTTGCGAGCCTCGGCGGATGCTGGACCCGCCGGTCTCGCGGGAGCCGCCTTCTTGACGGTCTTTTTCCGCCGAACCGCCGCGGCTGACCGCGCGTTCGTTGCCCGTTTCGTCGGCCGCTTGCTGGCCTTCTTTGCGTCCGCCTTCTTCTTGGTGACCATCGGTCCGTCCTCTCTCGCATGTCCCTACCAGAAAATCGTCCACGGCGGAACGACTGGTGAGCGGGAGCAGGCCATGGAGAAGCCGACCCTGCCGGCCGCGGACTGGTATGCGGTCGGGATCATGATCTACGAGGCGCTGACCGGACGCTGCCCCTTCGCGGGCGCCCTGAGCGACCTGCTTCTCAAGAAACAGACCGAGGATCCCCCTGCTCCCATCGTGGTGGATCCCTCCGCCGGGGTACTCGGCCGCACGGCTCTTGCCATGGCCGAAAAGCTACCCCCCAGCGAACGATTGCCGTTCCTCCAACAAGCCGAGCGGAGCGCCCGGGTTGCTGGCGACAAGCCTGATGCTGGAGCGGCCTTCGAGACCGCTCTTCGTGCCGCCGCAACATGGCTGGGGCCTGGAGGAAAGCAGCAGGAGGCCCTGCTCCTCCTCGAGCGCATGGTGGCAACCGCAGAAACCGTGGGCGCGGTGCTCCTGGCACAGTCGGGGCGGTGGTGGCTGGGCGAGCTGGTGGGCGGCGCCCGCGGCGAGGAGATGCGCGCGCGCCCATGGGTGGATGAGTGAGCAAGGCGTGCAGAACCCGGCGTGCCTTGCTCATCTCATTGTGCCGGGATTCCGGCGAGGGTAGGCGGATCGGGCCCAGGAGGGCCTTCAGCGAGATTGCCTACTCGATGACCGCATGCCCAGCGCCCTCGGTTGCGCTCGAGCACGTGCAGAAGTAGCCTCCCCAGTAGGTGTACTCCCCGGTATTCGCGTGCCCGGGGCGGGGATCGGTGATGGGTTGGTTGGAATCGTCCAGATTCGTCGCATAGTCGCTGCCCCGCTTGTGCGACCAGGTGCGGCTCCCGTTTGGGTTCAGGTCTTCGCGGTACCAGTGGTAGTCTGGCGAAGTCGTCGGTCTGATCACCAAGGCCAGTCGCGCCAGGCCGTCCGGGCAATCGCCAGAGGTCGGGACCAGCCCATCGTTCACGGCACGTCGGATGATGTCCGAGGGGTTGGTCCAGGCCCACGCCGGCGCGACGCCAGCGAATGTCGCCGATTCCTTGTCTATTCTTGAACTGTTCATGGTCTTCCTTCCGCTGCGGTGGTCAGTCATGGCTACGGCCCGGGAAGCGCCGTTCGCGCTGCCCTGCTGCGACGACGCTCCAGCGGCGCATGCCAGCGACAGCGCCGCCGTAGTGGGACCTGCGGCACCCTGACCTCGGTGCGCAGTTCGGGTCAGACGTGCAACCTCGGGACCAACCAGGGACCTCACCCCCAGTTGGCCCCGTCAGGAAAACACGGTGCCGCGCCCGTCAACGACCTGCCCGGATGGCTAGCGCTCAGAGGCGCGGTGGACTCCTCATGGAAGGGTCGTTCTGGGAAAACCGCAAAGGACCTGGATCTGGTCCAGCCAGCTACCGGCGCGCCCTCCCACTTTGACGATGATTTGTCCACGGGCGCAGGTGTGCCTGAAACTGTAGGTACCGGGCGAGCTTCCAGAGACAGGCAGGTCGTAGGTCGGCCTGCTGCGATCGGCTGTGCCGCAGATGAAGCCCAGTTGGTCGACGTACTTGCCGCGCGTGTACCGTCCGTAGATTCCGACGAAGTACTCGTCCACCATCGTGCAGGACTTCGGCCCGTCCGGTTGTCCACCTCCGCTGCCGTAGGGTCCAGCCCAGTAGTTCTGACTACCCCCGACGTCATATTGCAGCCATAGCTGGCTGATGTACTGGCCAACGATGTTGTCGTTGTTCCAGAAGTTTCCGTAGGGGGTCTCGAAGTAGCTGCCCCCCATGCCGCCCCATGCCGGAACGCCGATTATCGACTGCTCAGAGATTCCGACGTCTTCTCCATCGCCGGTGGGGTCGGCCATGGGTTCTGCTCCGCAACCGATGGCGCCCAGTAGCATCAGGATCGAAGAAGCACTCGCAAGACCGCGTACAGTATTCATGTTCCTTGCCTCCACACTCTAGGGGTTTGACCTGCTTCCAGTGCAGATCCAGGTAGGTCCGTTTTTGGCTAACAAGATGAGTACGGAGAAGGTCGTGCGACTGGTTGATTTTGTTTCTGTCGGGGCCTGCGGATGCCGAGTGGCCCAGTCGTCGAAACGTTCCCGTGTGACCCGTTGGTCCCGCCAGGGGAGAAGGCCTGGCACAGCAAGGACTACAGGAACTGCGCACCTCGCGCCCAATTGGTGCACCAGCGTTGCGCGCATGGTGCGCAGATTGTGCCCGCCGCTCGGCAACTGCTGCGCTCGCCGCCGAGGACCACCGTCGATAACGCCTCGATTCGTGCCGCAACTTCGGCACGGCGGGGTGAAGCCTCCGTCCTGGAGACGGTTCACCAGCGCCCGGCGGGAAATGCCGAGCAGCTTCGCCGCCCGGGTTTGGTTGCCACCTGTCGATTCGAGCGCCTCCGCGATCGCCTGCCGTGCGGCCAATGGGTCGTGGAAAGGAAAGCGCACGCGAGTGGCCACGGTCGCACTCTGGGCGTGCTTGAGAGACGTCTCGGACCCGAGTGGGGTGCAAGTGCCCGGTTCAGACAGGCCCGCCATCAAGGGGCCCGCCGTGGTGACTACTCGGCATAGAGCTCCGCCACGAACGGCGGGCGTGCCGGCGGTTCGGGACCGGTGAGCATCGCATCCCACTCGTCGTCGTTCAGCCGCTGCGACAGGGGCTGGGGGAATTCGTAGTAGCTGAAGGCGGGGCCGATGTTCGCTACCAGAGCACCGGTCGGGTCCAGGTTGACCACCGCGACCCAGTCGATATAGCCCGAACCCACCTCCAGCACCCTCTGGGTGTTGCCGTCGGTGTGAACGTCGGCGACCACGGTCGTCTTGTACGGGTCACCCTCGACGGCCTGCACCAGGACGGCTGGGCCCGAAGGGGGCTCGGGAGCGATGGCCGTTGCGCTGCCGATCGAGGTAATGATGGACTCGAAGGTCGCGCCAATCCCCTTGATGTAGTTCTGGTCTGCGTCCTCGAGAACCTGGTGCTGAAGCTCCGCGATGCTGATGCTCTTCAGCCGGTCGAGCAGTACCTCGAGCCGTCCAATCGGGCCGTCGAGCCCCTCCGCGAGCATCTCGAGCTCGCTCAGTCCATTCTGCGTGAGTCTAGTGAGGTCCGATAGGCGCGAGTAGACCTCCGGCTGCGGCTCCACGTAGTAGCGGTTGACCTCTGGAGCCACGGGGCCGTTTCCACCGGTCGTGGCGCTTCCGCCGACCCCCGAGGTATACGACTGCTTCACGTACAGGATCGTGTCGTGCCGGAGCTCGGCCCACGAGGTGAGCCCGGTTTGCAGAGCCTTGTCGCGGTAGGCGTCAGCGCTCATCCAGGAGGGAAAACCGGTGTAGTTCCGCTCGAACAGGGGATTGAGGGAGTGCAGCCACCCCGTGTACAGAGAGCTGTAGTGGTCCTCGTCCGTGAACGCGGCGGTCTCCGACTGCAGCCCGGCAAGCTGATCGGCATAGCCGCAATAGCCGTGGTCCGGTGCGAGGTGCTCCTCGGCGCGCGATGATCCGTACGCTGCCGCCACGTCGAGTCCCTTGGGGAGCAGGCGGCAGAGATCCGTCAGTTCCGGGCGGCCCTCCAGCGAGGCCAGGGCGAGGGCCTTGCAGCAGAGCCAGGCCCAGTCCGCTTCGGACTGCCCGTCGCAGGAAGCGAAGTTGCCGGTGTAGCCCGCACCCTTGCTGCAGTAGTTGCCATTGATGATCACGTCATCCGGGTAGTCGACGACGTACTGGTAGTCCGCGTGGTCCACGTTGGGGCCGACGTGATCGAACACCAGCTGCCCGAGCGCGTAGGAGTCGAAGGCGAAGCTCTGTCCCAGGAAACGAAGGCCCTGCGTCTGTTCCGTCAGGTTCGCGTAGGACTGCACGATCCCGGACTGGATCTTGGGGGCCCGCAGTTCGCGCAGCCGCGTGCGCAGCGTATCGAGCTGGGTCTGAGCTTCCAGGGCCGTGAGCTGGAAGTTCTCGCCATACACCTCCCGCAGAACCTGATCGTACTCGATGAAGGTGAGGTCATCGGGAGCACCGACGAAGAAGGAAGTGACCCGACGGAGGCGGTCCCAGAGCGTCATGGCCGGGAGCTCGGCGCCCCGAAACGGCACCGACGTCGCGGCCATGGCCGAGGTGAGCACCGCAGCCATACGCGTTTCCATGGGGCTCTTGAGGCGCAGCCCGATGCGTCCCAGATACATCGCGCCGCGGAAGTAGCGCTCGAGCGCCGGATGCTCGGTGTAGTGCCCCCGGGGCTTGTACTGGGAGTAGTCCTCACAGAAGCAAGCCGCGCCCGCTTCGTAATCCTCGTCGGACAGATCGTGACCCGAGCAGGCAAGGTCCTCGCTGCAGTCGTGGTTGAAGATGGGCTCGGGAGCAAAGCCTTGGGACGCATTCACCAGCTCGATGACGTCGTTGACTTCCGTGGCTGCTTCCGGCGGTACGCTGAACGTGTCCGGAAACATCAGCTTGGCAGCGACGGCCAAGGCCGCCGTCGAGCGGCGCGCCGCTTCGGCGGTGTCCCCGTCGAGCGCCGCGTACAGACCGCGAAGCCTGTCCACCACCGCCGGCAGCAGCGTTTCGTACACGGGGATGAGCTCGTTCATCTCCAGGCTCTTGAGCACTTGGTCGAAGAAGAGGTGGTAGAGATGAAGCGTCGAGTCCGTGGTGACCAGCGTCGGGGCGTCCGCCGCTTTCAGGCGTGCGTAGGCCTGGTCGAAGCGTTTGAGCCCGACCCCGCCCGGCAGCAGGACGATGCCGTGTGCGGCGAGCTTGGCTTCTGCGTCGGCGGTCCAGCCGATGAGGCTGCTGCCCGACAGGTCCGTAGAGAGATTGCTGATCTCTGCAACGTCGAGGGGAAGATCATAGCCGGGCACCACGGCCGAGTAGACGACCTCCGAGGTGGTGCCGCTGAGCAGTGGGGCTCTGTCGATGATTGGCGCGGCGACGTAGCCAATGTCCACCGGCGACGCCAGGTCGAGGCCACCGGATCCACCCGTGGACACAACCCCGCTGCTACCGGCCGCACCGGCCGCCGCACGGCCCGCGGTCGCGATCCCGCCCCCGACATGGCCCGGGGCGCCGGCACCGAACTCGCCCGCGCCGCCGGTGCCGACATCGCTTGCGCCCCCGGTGCCGATGTCGCCCGTGCCGCCGGTGCCGACATCGCTTGCGCCGCCGGTGCCGATGTCGCCCGTGCCGCCGGTGCCGACATCGCTTGCGCCGCCGGTGCCGACATCGCTTGCGCCGCCGGTGCCGACATTGCTCGTGCCTCCCTCTGCGTGGGAGCCCCCCGTCGAGTCACTGTCCGTGCAGGCTGCTGCCAGACCGAGGGCGGCCAACGTACAAAAGAATCGCGATGTGTTCTTCATCCGTTCGCTCCGAGCGCCTGCCCAAGCATCTCTCGTGCCAGGAACGGCCGTTCCGCTTTCCGCCGGTTTGCAGCGAAAGGCCCGGTCGCGTGGCACACAGTGGCACAGGATGTGACAGGCCCCTCCTCTCCGGCGCGAGAAGGAAGCGCCCGGCGTCGTCTGGAACGGCCGGCTCACCTCACGCAGCTGTCCGAACAACGCATGCCCACGGCACTTCATCGCAGTGCATCGTTTCCGACGAGACGATGCACTACGGCGCTGCCAGAATACGCTCCAGCACGTACCGCGAATGACACGCGCTCACGGGGTTGTTGGCGAGCAACTTGTCCTTGACGAACAGCGTGGTGACCGGTGCGTGGCTGAGCCGATCAAAGACCACGTCACATCCGATCGAGAGGCCGACCGCTACGTTCAGATCCGTGTGGGCCTCGTTGAGCGCGTGAGCCATTGCAAATGGATTGCATGTCGTAGCGGGCGTCTGCTCCTCGGGTCCTGCCCACGGTCCGCCGACCCGGCAGCAGACCGGCGTCACGCGCACGAATCTTCTGAGCAGCCGCGTTACCGTCTCGCTTTCGGCGAACAGGTCCGCGCAGAAGGCCAGGCCCACGTGCTGGTACTGCATCTCGACGCAGAAGTACGTCAGCTCCGCGATGCGGCAAAGCACCCGCTCTGGCTCGGCGCTGATGTCCAGCGCGGCCGACATCAGTTGGTGGAGTTGAGCCGTTATCGGCTCCGCTTTTGGAGGATGGCCTCCGGCACGGCATCCTGCGCCCTGAAGGCAGGTGCGACGCCCACAGGCAATGCAGTCGATGATGAGCTGCGCCTCGTCGGGCGTCGACAGTGCCGCGGGTGAGCCCTCTGGGGACTCGAAACCATTCTTGTCCAACTCATCCGGGGTCTGCGTCCGGCTGTCAGGTCGATAGGTGATGCCGTATCCCGCCCGGAGCCTCCCCCGCGCGAACTGCGCGAGCACGTCGTCCATTTCTCCGGCGACGTTGTGGACGACGTCGATGCCGCGACAACGAAGCTCGGTCAGAAGCTCGTGGTCGATGCCGCCGCAGACCAGGACGCTGATCTCGCGCTCCTGCAGCAATTGAATGCGGCATGGGTCGTCGAGGTCGGCGACATCGAGCTTGGCGACCTCGACGACCCGCTCTTGGTCCAAGCGGCCGAGTACCCATTGCCTGCTGTGCATGAAATTCGGCGCGACTCGGCTGCCGAACACGGGTACTGCCACGCGCATGTCGCCAGCGCTCTGCAAGAGCGGTGCCGTTGAGGCAGCTGTCCACCAGGGCGCCGAGCTCGAACCCCAACTCAGTCTCCAAGTCCGCGCGGCGAATGCGAGGACGACCCGGGGCGAGGCACTTCCATGCTCGAGGACCGGGCCGGGACGTGTGCTGCACGGAGTGTTGCGGACAACGCGGTGTTGCAGCTCGATGCAACGCTGGCGACACACGCACCCCCGATCAGGACCGTGAGCGAACGCCTGCTGGGGAGCACGATTTTCCGTGGCGCGACGGCCCAACGAGCTGTTCGCGCCGCTGGTGGCAAGCTGCCGAGCGGAATTCGGCACGGCGTTTGCTGAGCGCACGCGCGAACCCCAGCTACCGAGCTCGTGCTGCCGCGCCAGCTCGCCCGACCCCTGGCATGCCATGACGCTTTCCGTCCAGCCCGTGGGTGAAGCTACACCCCCGACCCGCCCGGCTCGTGAGCCGCTCTATCGCGTGGAAGTCCGAGAAGTGTCGAACCGCGTCGAACGCTTTCTGCAGGCGTTCGAGGCCATCCTCCGGCACACCAACTACCGTGCTCTGCTCGATCTGTACGCCCGCTCTCGAGTCAAGTGCACTCGCTGCGCCGATGTCTGCCACGTCTATCACGTGACGCGCGATCCGCGAGACGTGCCCTGCTATCGTTCGGACCTACTGCTCAGCGTCTACCAGCGGTACTTCACGATAGGGGGCTGGGTCAGCGGGCTCTTCTCTGGAGAGGGGCACCTGACCGAATTCGACATCGACGAGATGATGGACAGCTTCTACCGCTGCACGGCCTGCCGCCGGTGCACGCTCGAATGCCCGATGGGCATCGACCACGCCCTGATCACCCATCTGGGACGATACATCTTGAGCGAAATGAGGCTGCCCCCCCGCGCCCTCCAGATTTCGTCACGAGAACAACTCGAAGGGGAAACCGGCAACACTTCGGCGGTCCCCCTCGGAGCGCTCAAGGGCAACCTCGAGTTTCTGGAGGAGGAAATCGAAGAGGGAAGAGGCATTCCTGCCAAGCTGCCGCTCGACCAGGAGAACGTCGACTACGTCTTCTTCGCGCCGGTCAGCGACTACCTCATGGAGGCGGACACGCTGATGGGTAATGCCTTGGTGATGCATGCGGCCGGTGAAGGCAACAACTGGACGATCGGCTCGCAGAACTACGACGCCATCAACTACGGCCTGTTCTACAGCGACTGGATCTTGGAGCGAAACATCAAGCGGCTCGTCGCCGAAGTCCGGCGGCTCAACGGGAAGACCATTCTGGTCGGCGAGTGCGGTCACGCCTCGCGAAGCGCCAAGCATTTCGTCCCGATCTTCGGCGGCCCGAACCCTCCGCCCGTCATCAACTGCATGGAGCTCGCCGCCCGCAAGTTCCGGGAGGGCAAGCTGCGCCTCAAACCCCGAGCCATCGAAGGGCGGGTGACCTATCACGATCCCTGCAACATCGCCCGGTCCGGATGGATCGTCCAGCAACCACGGGAGCTGTTGCGGGCCATCGCCAAGGATTTCGTGGAGATGTCCCCGCGCGGCGAGCAGAACTACTGCTGCGGCGGCGGTGGCGGCACGGTCTCCATCGACGAGATGCACAAGTTTCGCATGGAGATCGGCGGCCGCGTCAAGGCCGACCAGATCAAAGCCACCGGAGCGGACATCGTCGTCGCTCCGTGCGCCAACTGCAAGAAACAACTACGAGAGCTGGTTCAGCACTACGAGCTGAAGGTCGAGATCAAAGGCTTGCACGATCTGCTCTACGAGGCCGTCGAGATCTGAGGTGTCGCCGTGACCGTCTCATCCGCACTCGAGTTCGCCAAAGGGCCGCTGTTCGTCCTCACCTTCTCCTTCATGGTGCTCGGCTTGCTGCGCCGTTTGCTGAGCCAGCTGGGACAGTTCCGCAGCAGCGTCCGGCGCCTGCCGGACCAGAACATCAATATCGGCGTCAATGTTCGGGACAGCCTGCTGTGGCTCTTGCCCGTGCGTCACCTCTACCGGAACCGGCCCATTGTCAGTCTTGCCTCGTTCGTGTTCCACCTGGGCCTGGTGGTCGTTCCGGTCTTCCTGGTCAACCACATCGACCGTTGGAGGAGCGGCATTGGCCTGGCCTGGCCCGGAATCGGTCCCGGGCTGGCCGACGTTCTGACCCTTCTCACCGTGGCAGGCGTGCTCGTGCTACTCGGATTCCGCGCGTTCGACCGCGCTGGCCGCGCGCTGAGCAAGCCGGGCGACTATCTGCTCCTGGTGGCAGTGGCCGTCCCCTTCGCCAGCGGGTTCATGGCGATGCACCCCGCCTATAACCCCGCGAGCTACGACGGAATCATGCTGGTGCACGTCCTCAGCTCCGAGCTCGTTTTCCTGCTGCTCCCGACCACCAAGCTGTCTCACGCGGTCCTCTTCTTCTTCGACCGCCTTTCGTCCGAGGTGTTCTGGAAGATGCCGGTGGGAGCCGGTGACCGAGTGGCACAAGAGCTCTATGGAGAGGAGCGACGGGTATGAAGGCAATTCTCGTCGACACGACGAAATGCGAGGGCTGCGAGCAGTGCGTGTCTGCCTGCACGCAGGTCAACGAGCTGCCTCCCAAGATCCCCGAGCCCAAGCTCCAGGAAGACGGTCTGTCTTCGCGCCGCATGAGCAGCGTGGTCAGTTTGCCCCGCGGCGGATTCGCCAAGAAACAGTGTCTGCACTGCCTCTCGCCCGGATGCGTGACGGTGTGTCCGGTGGGTGCCATGCAGAAGACCGCTGCGGGGCCGGTCACCTACGACCGCGACAAGTGCATGGGATGCAGGTACTGCATGCTGGGCTGCCCCGTAGGGATCCCTCGCTACGAGTGGGACAAGACGCTGCCCTATGTCATCAAGTGCGACATGTGCTACACGCGGCTCGAGCGAGGTGAGGCTCCGGCCTGTGTGCAAGCCTGCAGTTACGGTGTCCTACAGTTCGGCGAACGCGACGCGCTGCTACGAGAAGCCCACCACCGACTCGCGCAGGGGCGCGCCCGATACGTGCAGCATATTTTCGGAGAGCGAGAGCTCGGCGGCACGTCCGTGATGTACCTCGCGAACCAGCCGCTCGACGTCCTGGGATGGCCGGATCAGATGGGTGACCAGGCCCTGGCGAGTTTCACCTGGCCACTGATCTCCAAGACGCCTTGGATGGCGCTCGGCGTGGCCAGCTTCCTCGTCGGCACCCAGTTCATCATCCAACGACGCATGCGGCTCGCTGCCGAGGCTGCGGCTTCGGCAGCGGACCCTTCGACCCAGAGCGAACAAGGGGCTTCGGCCGAAGGGGCCTCCGAGGTCGCACCCAGCGGGGCGGACGGTTCCGAAGGAGCAGACGGTTCCGAAGGAAAGGGGGAGGCACAGTGACCGCGCTATCTCGCCTCAAGGAGCTGCTGTGGATCCTTGCGACAGTGGGCGTCGTCGCCATCGTGGTCCGGCTGTTGGGCGGGCTGGGTGCGGTCACCGATCTGTCCGACACGATGCCTTGGGGCATGTGGAAGATCTTCAACATGGTCGCCGGCGTGGCCATCGCGACCGGCGGCTTCGCGCTCGCCGCCACGGTCTACGTCTTCAAGCTCGAACGCTTCCGCCCGGTGCTCAAGCCAGCCGTCGTCATCGCCTTTCTCGGCTACGGGTCCTCTTGCTTTGCGCTGGTGATGGACATCGGACTGCCCCACGCATTCTACAAGCCCATCATCTTCTGGAACCACCACTCGTTCCTGTTCGAGGTGGCGTGGTGCGTGATGCTCTACTTCTCGGTGACCGCGCTGGAAGTCGCGCCGACCGTCTTGGAGCAGCATGGGCTGCACAAGCTGGTGCGGCTGCTTCATCGGGTGACCCTTCCTCTGGTCATCGTGGGCATCACACTCTCCTCGCTGCACCATACGTCCCTCGGCTCGCTGTTCGTGGCCATGCCGGCGCGCCTGCATCCGCTCTGGTTCACCAGCTGGCTGCCCTGGCTGTTCATTCTGTCGGCCGTGGGCTCCGGCATATTCATGGTGATTGCGGTCACCCTCGCCTACGGTCGCCTCTACCGCCGACCGGTGGATCTGTCCATGCTCGGCAGGCTGGGCAGCGCCGGCGCAGTCATCCTCGGGCTGTACCTGATCGGCAAGATCCTAGACCTCGTGCTGCGCGGCGAGCTCCGGGCCCTCGTGTCCGGGCAGTGGGAGGAGGGCTTCTTCGTGGCCGAGCTGCTCCTGGGCGCAGTGATTCCCATCGTACTCGTTGCCTTGCCCAGAGCGCGCAGGAGCGCGGCGGGTCTGGCCACAGCGGCGTGCTCGGCCGTCGCCGGCACGCTCCTCAACCGTCTGAACGTGGGTATCACCGGGCTGGTGCGCACGGCAGGGGCCAGCTACTTCCCGTCGCTTGCGGAAATCGCCCTGTCGGTCGGCGCGTTCGCAGCCGCGGCCCTCGTCTTCTTCTACCTCGTCGAGAACTACCGGGTCTTCGAGAACACCCCCGCCCGGGAGCACCTGGCGGCGCTCGAGGGCGATGTCAAGAACTCCGACGCCATGGGGCGAGTTTGGGCTCTCGGCCCCATGGCGAGCCGTACTCGAATCTCGCTCGTCGTGGTCGTTGCGGCCTCAGCGGCGCTGGGCCTGTTCTCGACCGACGCGCTCGAAGGCATGGAGCTCCGGCGTACCCCGGTGCAAGCTCCGCGCGGCGTCGACGCCACGCGAAGCGTGCTGGCGCTCAACGGCGACCGTGACGAGGACGTCGTGCTCTTCCCGCACGAAACCCACAAGCAGAAGCTGGGCGGCCAGCAATCGTGCCCGAAGTGCCATCACCAGAACCTGCCTCACGACGAAGCTTCCGCTTGCCACGGTTGCCATGCCGACATGGCACTGAAGACTTCGATCTTCAATCACGCGAGCCACGTGGCCCGCCTGAACGACAAGTGGTCTTGCACACAGTGCCACGAACCGAATCGACCCAAGAATCACGGCAATTCCAAACCTTGCGCCGATTGCCACCACGAGGACATGGGGCTCGAGGCATCAGCCGCTGGCTACGACTACCGAGCGCGCTCCTACACCGACGCGATGCACGGCCAATGCATGGGCTGCCATCAGCGGCAGGACGAGAAGAACGGGACCCGAATGGCAGAGTGCGGCTTCTGCCACCGGCACCAGAAGCCGGTGACGCCAGGCGCTCAGAAGGCCGTCAGTTTGCGCACAGGAGGCACGGGGCGATGACTGTTCCGAAAATCGAACGAATCGGTCTCGTGTACGATTTCTCCGAGCAGGGAGACTGGGCGCTTTCGGCAGCGCTTCAGCTGGGTCGCGCGAGAGAGGCCACGCTGAACGTGTACCATTTCTTGGAGTCGCCGTACGAAGTACCTCTGGACGTGGCTCCCGCTGATCTGTCCGCCCACCGTCACGAGGCCGCGATCCTGGTGCAGAAGGACCGCGAGCTTCGCGAGCACTTGGATGACCGCCTGGGCGATTTCGAGAACGTGCGCTTTCGGGTCTGCGAGAGCGGGCGTCACAACAAGGAGCTCAGGCAATGCCTGCTGCATCGAGAGTACCAGCTCCTCGTTATCCCGTATTTGCGTGAGGGCGTGAGCTTCGGCAACATGCCCATCGAGGAGTTCGCGTACCGCTATGGAGCCCCGGTGATGTTGGTGGGCCCCCAACGAGAGAGCCCAGTGTGCCTCAACCCGTTCGCGGCCGCCATGGATGGCGCCAAGACACTCGGCTTCGAATCGTGGCGGCCCATTGCAGAGCCAGCCGAGCTGCAGACGCGCTCGGTCGTCTAGCGCCGCGTTTCGATTGAAGCGATGAGTTGTTCGCCGCCCCCGACTGGGCGAGGGCGGCGAATAGCCCGCCGCTTCCCACCGATCCGACCCGCGGCACCCCTGGTTCGCGTGCATCGTTTCAATCGAAACGACGCACGAGTTCCCTGTCTCCAAGACAGGACACTGGCACGGCCCCGGCTGAGACAGGAGCGCGGTCCGGCCCAGTTCGGACCGCGTCGCCTGGGGTGCTTCGTGCCGCGTCCAGCGCGGCGCGCAGCCGATCTGCGTCGCGCCACGAGAAACCGGATTGATACTCGACCGGAAAGCCGCGTCGGTCGATGACGATGACGACGGGAACGGTGTGGGACGGGTCGTAGGAAGCGGTGAAGCGCGCGAAGCGATGGCCATCGATCAGCGGGAAGGAAAGCTCGTATCGAGCCACGTAGCCGAGAACGCGATCGCGGTACTCCGGCGGATCGAGTACCACCCCGAGGAAGGGCACGTCGTGCGCGTACTCGGCGGCGAGGCCTCGCACGACGGGAAGCTTGTATCGGCAGACTGGACACCACGTCGCGAAGAACACCAGCACGAACGCGCCGCTGCCGACCCAGTCTCGTGAGTCGATCGTGGACCCATCGAAGGTCTCGACGCGAAAGTCGGGGACGACCTGGCCGCGACGGAGCATCCGCTCGGGTGCCCGTACGACCACCGGCGCCTGCGCCGATGCGCCCGGCATCTGGGCGGTCGAACACGCGCATGCTGCAGCCAGGCTCAACGCTCCGGTCAGCCGTGTGGCTGCTCGGGGCCGCTGTCGCATCGCACGAGCACCAACGGAATCGGGATTATGGCGAAGCACCCGGTCAGCGTAGACCCGAACTCGACCGTCAGCGCCACGGGTAGCGAGTGGCCGTGGACCCTCCCCATCGCATGAGTGCACAGAAATCCGCCAGCATCAGCATTCTCCGCTCGTCACGTATTGCCCCTGGACGAACCGCCGGATGGGTACTCTCCACATACGTTGGGAGGGTCGCCGCCGACCCTTGTCAGTCGCTCGGCAGCGGTTACTGTCTGCTCCTTTGCGGCCAAGGTGCACGGTTGATGGGCTCGGTCAACTCAATCGAATCGGACACGTCTCCTCCGCGCTCCGAAGCGACGCGTCGCCGCCCCAGGTTTCTCCTGGTAGATGACGAGCCCCTGGTGTCGCGTACGCTTGTGCGGCTGCTGCGCGTGGAGCGTCCCCAGTGGGACGTGTCCACCGCCAGCACCGTGCCCGAAGCCGTAGAGTGCCTGCGGCAGGCGCGCTACGACGTCCTGGTAACGGACCTGGACATGCCGGGGTCGAATGGCGTTGAGCTGCTGATGCACGTAGCCCTGCGCTACCCCGATACGATTCGAGTGGTGCATTCGGCACGGGTCAGAGAAATGGGAGGTGAACGGGTCGCTCAGCTGGCGGATGTCGTTCTGACCAAACCCGTTGAGCCGAGCCGCCTCATCGGGGTGCTGCACGCCGCGTTGGGGCCATCCGGGGTGCCCGACGAGGGCACATCCTGGGTCGAGGCGCTCAGAGCGCGTTGAGCGTCCCCAGAGGCCGAGGGTATTCGCCAGCGCGACGTGTGCCGGCCAGGGGACCGCACCCGACGTGGCTTTCCAGCCGAGAACACTCTAACGTAGGGCCGCTATGCCAGGAAACACCTTCGGGCAGCTCTTTCGCGTGACCACGGCGGGTGAGTCTCACGGCGCTGCGAACGTGGTCATCGTGGATGGCTGCCCCGCTGGCGTCGCGCTCGAGATCGAGGATCTGCGAGCCGAGCTCGTTCGTCGACGTCCGGGCCAAAGCCATCTGGTTACCCAGCGTCGTGAGGCTGACGAGCCGGAGATCGTCGCAGGAGTCTTCGAAGGGCGCACCACCGGCAGCAGCATTGCCGTGCTCGTTCGCAACACCGACGCGCGCAGTCGGGACTACGTCGACATCAAGGACAAGTACCGACCCGGCCATGCGGACTTCACGTACGACGCGAAGTTCGGGTTTCGCGACTACCGCGGCGGCGGTCGTGCCAGCGCTCGCGAAACCGTGGCGCGCGTCATCGCCGGAGCCATAGCCAAGAAGCTCATCCATGACGCCTTCGGCGGTACAATCGTCGGCTACGTAGTCCAGGTGGGCGATGTTCACGCATCCGTGACCGAGCCAGCGGCCGTCGTGATCGAACAAGTCGAGACACTGCCCGACGGATCACCCAACATCGTGCGCTGCCCCCATCCTGAAGCCGCGCGAGCCATGGTGGAGCTCATCGAACGGGTGCGCAAGGAGCTGGATTCGGTCGGAGGCGTGGCGGAAGTCGTCGCGACGGGAGTTCCTGCTGGTCTTGGGGAGCCCGTCTTCGACAAGCTCAAAGCCGACTTGGGCAAGGCGCTGTTCAGCATACCGGCTGTGTTGGGCGTCGAGTACGGTGTCGGGTTCGCCGGCGCCGCACTGAGGGGCAGCCAGAACAACGATCTCTTCGTCCCCGTGGGCGAGCAGCAGGGCGTACGGCCACGTATCGCCACGACGACCAACCGGCACGGGGGCATGCTCGGCGGCATCTCGTCAGGTATGCCGATCGTGCTGCGCGCCGCGGTCAAGCCGACCAGCAGCTTGCCCCGTGAACAGTCGACGGTGACGAGCGAAGGCGAGCCCACGACGATGCGCACGACGGGCCGACATGATCCATGCCTGCTCCCCCGCTTCGTCCCCATCGCCGAGGCGATGGTGGCCATCGTCCTGGCGGACCACTGGTTGCGCTGGTGCGCGCAGTCGCAGGGTCACCCTCGGCTCTGAGCCCGGCTCGGCCACCAAGTCGAAAGCGCGGTACGCCGCCGGCGCCCGCAGGCGGTTGCGGTTCGCTTGCGCTCTGCCCCGAGGCCCGGTAGACGATGCCGCGGTGCCTTTCCAGTGAACCCGATTGCGCCCTTCCTGCGGAGGCGGGCACCGCTCATCCTCCTGTCTGCGGCTGTGGCCGTGGCGGCAGAGTGCTCGAAGAGCTCTCCTCCGCCGCGCACGCTCCAGGGTGTCGCGGAGCTGCTTGGGGAAGCGGCGCACGCCACGGTACAGCCCAAGGAGATCGCCTGGGAGCCGAGCTCCGGGGTCTTGCTGGACCTGCTCGTCGGGCGCCGTGTGCTGTTCCTTGCCGCTGAGCGGCCCGGCGAGCCCCGCGACCTGTACCGAGCATGGGTCCGTGTGTCCGCCGATGGCGCGCCGCTGTCGGTGGCGCGCCTGCGCAACCTTACCCGGACACCGCTCGGCGACGAATCCGCACTGTTGGCGCGGCGCGACCACGCGGTCTTCGCCACCTCGGCGTACGGCAAGATACAGTCGATAACGCACCTCGAGCTGGGTGGCACAAGGGACCGCGACCGCCCATCAGGCCGGGGGGACCGCGTGTTGCTCTCGCTGTCGGAGTTCCAGCGCTCCGGCGATCTGGGTGGACTCGGTCGTTCGGACATCGTGTTCACCGTGCCGCCGCGGAGCGCGAGCCTCACGCTCGCAGATACTCGACTCGACGTGGACGTCGGCCAGCCCGGGCAGGGGCTGACCTACCACCTTGCGGACCGCCAGCTGAGAGCCATCGAAGGGGGGCAGTGCTTCACGGCTCGTCTTGTTCCGCATGTGCGTGGTTCCAAGCCGCTGATCCTATGGGCCGTCGACACGGTGCGGGAGGAAGTGGGCCCTGGGCCCGTTGCCTGGCTCGAAGAGAAGGTGTTCGGCGCCAGGGACATATTCAAGCGGACCGCATACTCGCTGTGGGCCTCCGAAAGCGACTTCCACTTGAAGGGATCGGTCGAGCGCGGACTGCTGCCCGCTCTCGATCTGAACTCTCTCGAACGAGGCAAAGAGATCTGGCCTCCTCCGAAGGTGCCGTCCCTTTGGGACAAGCCGTCGCCCGGTGAAGGTGAATGGCGGCCCGTGAGCCATCCGTTTCTCGGGCGCCTGAAAGTGCCGAGTGATGTCGAGCCGCCGCCGGCGTACTTCTACGAGACCTTCATCCGGCCCGATCCGAAGCGGCCCTACGCCAAACTCATGGTCATCGCCATGGACATGCGGCAACTCGAGCTGGGCATGCAAGCCGGCTACGAGGACCCGGAACCACTGACCGGGCCACCCGGGTCTGGGCGCCTGCCCAACGAACCGCGCATCCTCGAGCGCGTCGTGGCCACGTTCAATGGGGCGTTCAAGACGACGCACGGCGCCTACGGCATGATGGTCAACCACCGCGTGCTGCTTCCGCCGATGCCGGGCGCCGCCAGCGTCGTGATCACCGAAGACGGACGCACGGGTCTCGGCAGCTGGCCACAGCCTCCGGATGTCCCGGCCGGGATCATGTCCTATCGACAGAACCTGGATCCGCTCGTCGAGGACGGTCGAGCCAACCCGACCGGACGCTACATCTGGGGCTGGCAGCTCGAAGGGACCAGCGTGCTCACCCAGCGCACGGCATTGTGCGTCACGCCCGCTGGTCAACTCTACTACGCCTGGGCCGAAGAAATCGACGGGCCCACGCTCGGCAAGGCGCTGCGCCAGGCGGGCTGCGCCTACGGGATCCACCTCGACATGAATCCGGGGCACTGCGGCTTCGTGTATACGCAGATCGTCGACTCGAAGGCGAACAAGTTCCATCTCAAGGTCGCGAACGGCGACATGGGCATAGCGCCCGACAAGTACGTTCGCTGGTCGGCGAAGGACTTCTTCTACGTGATGCTGCGCGAGCCAACTCCGCGCAATCTGGCAGGGGTAGCGTTCGCTCCGGACCCCGGTGCGCAGCCGCTGCCCGCGTGGCTTGCAGCCGTGCACAGCGGCAAGGTGACCCTGGGCGGGCTCGACATAGAGCTCCGCAGCTTTGCCAGCGACCGGGTCGGCTGGCTCGTCCGCGCAGGCACCAAGGAGCCGACGCTGCTCGACGCGGCGCCCATGAAGACCGGACTCGTCCCGGAAGAAGCCAAGCGCGTCATCGCTGCCATCGGTCTGGGCCATGGTACCTCCGCCAACGGAGGTGGCTTCGCCTTCGATGGTCGAGCGTCACTGCCGATGCGCGCGGGCTACGCCACGCTGGTCGCCCAGCAGGGCCAAGCCCTGAAGATCTTGGCTCCGGGACAGCCGTTGGAGCCTGCAGCTCACGGAGAAGCGGTGCAGCTGCCCGTGCTCGCCGAAGGAGGCGATCTCACTCCGCTTTCCCAGGAGCACGGCGCCTTGCGCCAGCGCGGAGCGCTGTGTGTCACGTCGACCGGACAGGTGCTGATTGCCTTGGCTCGCCACGACAGCAGCGCTCCGCTTGCGTCTTTCCTACTGAAGGCGGGCTGCGAACGCGTCGTCGATCTCGACCGAGGATCGCACCACCCGGCCTTCGTGCATCGCACCGGAACACAAACGCCGCCGATAGCCGACTACGAGCCGAGCGTGCTCTACGCGCTCGCCGTTCCCATGACGCCCACTGCGTTCCGTTGGAAGGCGAAGGGTAGCCGCCCGTCGACCCGTCCCACGGGGTACGACGTCCCAGCACCGGCTGGGCGGCGTGCCGCCCAAGCGGGACCTCTCGAGTAGGCAGGAGGCGCCGCCCACGGACGCGAGGCTGCCCAGTTGCCTCGCAGGCCGGCCGGTGACCTGAAGCGACAGCAAGCGAAGTACCGGCCCGATCTCAGCGCAACACCAGCCTTCGACGAACGTGGTGGCCCCGAAGCCGCAGCTCACTTCGATGCTGCTGAAATGTAACGAAAAGGGGTTGCGACGGTTGGCGTGAATCATCGACATCCGCGCGGCCTGCCCTTATCCTGGGACCTCCGCGAATCCTGACGCAGGAGTCTGGCAGGCGACGCTCCGAGCCCGGTGCTCGGGACGGCGTCATGAGAACGTGGTGATCGAGACGCGGGCAGACGAAACAGGGAGAACAGATATGAGGACTAGGCTTTCAAGCTATGCGACTTCTTTCGTGTTCATGGGGCTCGTTGTCGCCCTCGGCGGCGCTGGTTGCGGCGGCGATGACGATGACAGCCACGGCCCCGCCTCGACGGCAGGGACCGCAGGCACGCTGGCCGACGATGACGACGACAACGACAACGACACCGCGACCGGAGGCAAGTCCGCGGGCGACGACGACGACGACAACGACACGGCGACCGGAGGCAAGAAACCCGCTGGCGACGATGACGACGACGCGGCGGGCCAGGGAGGCGCCGGAAACGACGACGATGACGACACGACCGCTGGCGGAACGACGGGCGACGATGACGACGATGACGACACGACCGCTGGCGGAACGACGGGCGACGA
>JAFGIS010000327.1 GCA_016929495.1 Polyangiaceae bacterium
AAGACGAGCCCGTATAGCAACGCGCCGAAGGTGGCGATCCGTCGGGGCGGGGCGCTGGTGTGGGGACAGGAGCCGAGTTATCCATGACGTTCTTCCTCGCTTTCCAGCGTCGGCCGGCTTCCCAAGCCGAGAAAGGCGTGATGTTCTCGGGGTACGGAGAGCCGGCGACGTGCACTGGGCTGGGTCTCCGAGAACGAGGAGATGCGGCTATGGCGAAGCGAGTTGTCTTGGGTATGTCGAGGTTGGCGGTGGTCGTGGCGGTGGGCGTGCTTGTGGGTGCGGGGTGCGGGGGGAGTTCGGGGGAGAAGGAGGCGGACAACAGCGGGAGTGCGGGGGATGGGGCGGGGGGGAGCGGGGGAACGACGAGCGCGAGCGCGGGGAAGGCGAGTG
The DNA here is from genome assembly GCA_016929495.1 of Polyangiaceae bacterium. Classification (GTDB taxonomy): domain Bacteria; phylum Myxococcota_A; class Polyangia; order Polyangiales; family Polyangiaceae; genus JAFGIS01. Next base: position 391 of record JAFGIS010000327.1, read on the forward strand.
GAGGGAAGGGAAGCGGGGGCGTTGCGCAGGCCGGGGCGCCTTCTGTTTCTGCTGGATCGTCGCCGGGCGGGTCAGGCCCAACAACGGATGGCACTTCTCACAGCGCGGGCGAAGCCCCGGACGGTGGCACGGGCGGGAGCAGCCCTCCGACCGGAGGTACCCCGTCTGCAGCAGGCGCGAGCTTAGGCACCGGCGGTGTGACGTTGCCTGAGCCCGAGGTTGGGACGGTGGGGACGTCGTGCTCGGAGCCGGGCGCGCTGCAGTGTGCGGGAACGCATCAGCGCGTTGTGGTGACGTGCAACGGCGACGGAGAGTGGGAAGCGTTCGAGTCCTGTCCGGTGGGGCAGTACTGCGACACGCGGCCGGGGGCGACGCTGGGGAGTTGTCAGGAGCCGGTGGCGGAATGCGTGGGCAAGGAGCCGGGGGAGACGTTCTGCCAGAACGAGGACTTGTACGCCTGTGGTCCGGATACGATCACCGCGTATGTGGCCGAAGATTGTGTCTTCTGCATCGACGGACAGTGCGCCGACAGGGAAGAGTGCCCGTCCGGGACGAACTGGGTGAATTGCTCGAAGGACTGCGCGGACGCTGAGTATGCTTGCACGCTTGACGAAGGTTTTGCGACCAGTGGGCAGGACTGCCCTATTCTCGATGCACCGTCGGCGCAGTGGGAGCTGTCGCTGCCCGACTTCATCCGGACCCCAGCAGCAGCCGACGCGTGCCAATGCGGGGATGGGACGCGTATCTTCACGATCAGCTACAGTCCGGCTAGGTTGCCGCCTTTGCGGTTGACCGTGAGGCCCCCTTGGACCATCAAAGGATACGGCTTCGTCGAGGCTTGCAGCACTCCGGCCGGTGGGCAGTGCCTTATCGCGGACAAACCCGGCGGGTATGGCGTCGTCGTCTCGACAGAGGATGCCAGCGCGCCGCCAACGAACATGAAGATCGAGGCCCTGAGCGGCACGGGCGAGGAAACCTGTCCATGAACACGAGGGTCTCGACATACAGACGTCTGGTCGGAGTCAAGGTGCGTGCGGCGCGTGACGCGGCCCAGACGGGCGCTTGGCTCGGACGCACTCTTCCGTCAGACGCAACCTCTGCCGTGCAAGCGAGAAGAGCGTCCGGGAGCCACTGCTGCGTCTATCAGCCTATCCAGCCGATCGTCATACGACGACCTCGGCGGAGAGGACATTGTGCGAAAAGAGACCGGTCGACTGACCCACGTTCCACAGCGGCGCCGTCCGGCACGGGTTGCGAGAGGTCGTGTCCGGAGCGAGCAGCCTGCTGACGATTGACGATTGTGCCTGTCACCAAGAGCGTATCGAGGAGAAGACCATGTTGCCATCGTGCCCGCGTTTTCGAATACCGCATTTGCTCTGGACCAGCCTTCTGCTGTGCGTGTAGCGGTCCACCGAGTCTTCCCCGCAAAAACTGCAGAGAAACATGCTGAGCTTTGCGTACCCCCAAGCACTCGCACGCCGCGCACGAAGGTCTCAGACCACGTCACGACCACGCGTGAGCACACGACCCACAGTGCCAGCAACGCGTCCTCGCGTCCCAACCATGCTCACGAACACACGTTCGCCGTGGTGCGCCGAGAAGAGCGCACCCGAAGCCTGACGCCTCAAGCCGCCTGCCGAAGCGAGACGATCGGCAGGTGCTCTCGCCCATCGACCCGCTCGACCACCAGCTCAAGCGTACCCTGCACTCGGCGTGCGCGAGCTCCTCGTCCGCGCGGCAGCATCACACGAGCGCGCGTCTCCCAGCGCGTCCTTTCGGATGCTGCGACACCGCCGTCGCGCACCTCGGCCGGAGTCCGTCCACCGAGCGCCTGGCTCGGGCGATGCTGGTTGTACCAGAAAGCGTAGGCGAACACTTCCCTCTGCATGGCCACGAACCGCCGAGGCACCAGCAGCAGTCGTCGCAACATCTCTTGCTTGAAGGCGCGGAAAAATCGCTCCAGCACTGCAATGCTCCCGCTTTGCCCGATCGCTCCGAAGCGCGGCACGACCTCGTTGTCGTCGCACCAAATCCGGTAGTCGTGCTGAAACTGCGCGCCTTGATCAGAGACGATGTACTTGGGAGCCCGGCCCACGGCGTCGCGCGCCTGGTCGAGCAACGAGCAAATGGCCAGGGCAGTGGGCTCCTTGTAGAACAGCTTCCAAGCCACGATCGACCGGGAGAAGTGGTCCAGGATGACAGCCAGGTGGAACGAGAAGGGCCAGCACTGAGGGAGCGAGAACGGCACCCACGGCACGCAGAAGCCCCCGGCGGTCGGCAGAAGCGTGACATCGATGTGCCACAGATGATGAACGTAGCGAGCCGTCACCGTGCGCGTGCGCTGCGTCTTGGTGTTGCTGTTGGCCCCGTCGGCTGTGACATCGTCGGCGTCCGGGGAGGAGCTTGCCTCCTGCGGCGCAGGAGCCTTGGACAGCGGCCGAGTGAGCAGCCTGCCCACAGTGCTCCGGGACAGGTGCAGGCCGGCCCTGGCCAAACTGTCGGCGAGCCGGCGTGTCCCGATAGCGGGCACGGTGGCCCGGAGCTTGTGCACGATGGTAGCGACGTAGTCTGGGAAGCGGGTGACCGGGACCGGCAATGCCACCAGAGCGTCCGGGCCGTGCTCATCGAGCCGCCGCACCCAGTCTTGGACAGTCTTCGCGGTGACGAGAAACCTCCGAGCCGTTTCCGCCAGAGTCCAGCCAGTGGCGGCGCGCAGCGTGAGGATGGCGAGGCGCTCGGGCGGAGGATAGTGGGGGCGATTCGGTGCCGGGATACCCTCGAGCCGGCTACGGAGGATCCGGAGCTCCTCGTCGCGCTGCGTGAGCTGTTCGCGCAGACGGGAAACCTCGGCCGTGTAGCGAGCGCGGGGTAGAACGCTGTGCTCGAAGTCGGTGACAACGTTCAACAGGGCGAGGCGAGCGACAGCGATGGCGTGAAGCAAGGCCCTGGTGGCGCAGGCAGGCCAGCCTTTGGGCAAAGGGATCTTCGGGCAGCCAGAGGAAGGCATCGTACGATGATCAGGCGGCCTTCGACTGAAGGCAAGAGGCGGATGGCCGGATGTGTGCCGGGGTCGAAACTGCACCGGCATCATCCGGCTTGTCCGAGCGCCGCGCGAATGAGTGCAAGCGCGCCGGCCATGTCCCGGACCACGAGCTCCGAATCCAGCCGAAG
>JAFGIS010000328.1 GCA_016929495.1 Polyangiaceae bacterium
CGTGCGCTGCGAGCGCCCTGAGGGCGTCGTGGCAGGCGGCTGAGCAGGGGTGGGGGCGGACGGGTTTCGTCGCCGGCGTGGCGCCGGAGGTCACGACTCGTTGGGGAAGGGATCGTCCGCGAAGAGGTCGAGCGCGGGCTCGTCCTCCCGCGGGGGTGCGCGGCACAGTGGGGTTATCATTCGCCCAGATCGAGCTTCCTCGTCTCGTGCCCCTTGAGCGTGAAGCGCGTTAGTGGCTCCCGCTCACATGCTTCAAGGTGGTAATTCTGTGGGGTGATCCTGCTCAACACGATTTCTCCCGCCGGGACTCGCTCAACCGTCCAAGGCTGCCCGGTGTGCACCATGATTTCTGCGCTCCACCACGTACCGTCTCCGCCTTTCCACGCCAGAGAGTACCCCTGCTTGGGATCCCCCGGTCCTTCACTGATTCCTCGCAGAGTCGGCAGGGTCTGGAGGCCAGAAACAACCACAGTCCCGACCGGAACATCCAACGTCCAATCGTTCGGGCCGGATCGGAGTTCCAGCCAACGGTAGAAGGTGCGGTGCATGCCGTTTCCCGATTCCGGCGAAGACATGCTGAGCCCGTACCGCCCCGGCCTTGGCGTGCGCAGCGTGAAACGGCCGTCCTGGTCGATCACGGCCTCCTCGCCCTCGAACCCGGTCTCGGCTGAGAATCCGATCTGAGCCTTCCAGCCGACCGGTGCCTTGCCACCGAGCAAGACTTTCCCCCGAAGGGTGCAATCTCGCGTCGCGTCAGAAGACGGAACGGTAGGCGTGCCCTCCGAGGAGCATCCCGCAAGAACCCCGAGCAACGACCACGTCAGCAGGTGTTTCATCCCGCCGACCCTCCTTTCGGTTGATTCCGTTGTCGCCGCGACCTTCGCTCGCCCGCCGGCGAATCCAAACCCTCCGTGACCGGAGCACTTCTGGCCCCTGAGGCATCGCGGTACATACGGCGCCGGAGGTCATTCATTGCCCGCAAACCGCGAACTCGATCCGCCTACCGCAAGCGCGGAACGCCCACACCGAACGCAACCCTACCGCCCCTCGCGGCCGTGGTCAAGCAGCGGCCAGGGGCGATTCCGCGCACCTGGGTTGGTCGGAGCGGGTGGACCGAGCCGAGCAACGGTGGAGGATTCTCGCGACCAGCGGTAGAATCCAGGCCAGGAGCCGCTGTAGCGAAGGGAGCCGAACCATGCGCATGCTGCCGATCGTCCTCGTCGTCCTTGTCGTCGCTGTTGCTGGACTCGTGGTGATCCTCCTCCAAGGCGGGACCGAGACCGACACCGCGATTTTTGGCCCGGCGAGGAGTGCGGGCGTGGAGTCCACGGAGCTTGTTGCTGAACTCCGGAGCCTGAAGCAGGCCGTCGAACGCCTCACGGCGCGGCTCGATGACCTGGGCGGATAGGACAAACAAACGCGCTTCTGGCCTACCGGCCAGGGTATCGGAGAGCCGGAGTGGGGTCAAGGGCGGGGGCTGATGGCCTGGAGCGCGAAGTAGGCAGGACCGTCTCCAGGGCTTCCTCCGGAAGGTCTCGTCGGCGGGATCGAGCCCAGGAGCCGATTTCGGGTTCAGGATCCGATCAACCGATCACTCAAGAGCGGGATCGGCGGGCTGGATCGCGGGGGGGCGGGGTCAAGCAATCCGAGACTGCCGGCGGGGAATCGGGTCACCCAATCTGGGACTCAGCAGCTTACCTGCTCCCCCTGACCCAACCGCCGGGGCCGGCACCATGCTACCTCGGCGCTCCGTGACCGCCGGCGGCGAATCGGGTCACCGAAACTGCGACTCAGCACTTTCGGACGCATGGTCAAGGAACACGAGCACGTCGAACGCATCTTCCAGCACAGAATCCTCGTACTGCAACTCCTCCAGCCCGGGGCAGAGTCCGAATCCAATACTCCGCATCGGCAACGTGGATCGCAGCCATGCTCGGACAGGACCGACGAGCGGTGCGGATCGGACATCGACGAAAAAGTGCGGGTAACCCACGAGAGATAGAACCCGATCGACAGATCCACTGGCGGCCGGTCCCACAGAGAACACCCGCGGGGCCAAATCGTCCTGGCCATCGTCGCCAGTCACTGGTGCATATGCCTCGAATGATCCCCCGGTGAGTGTCAAGATAGTTGTCGCCTGAGGTCTTCATTTCACGCCACCGGATCGTGGCATGCCGTCGGTGCCGGGTTGAGCCGGACTTCACCGACGGGTTCACAGTTTCGGGTCTCGCCGGACCAGCGGTTCGGGCGTTGCTGGCGTTTGCGTTCGAGTAGCGCCTTGCGCTTCGCGAGGATCTCCTTGTCCCGGCCCGTGTGACGGTCGTTCGGGGTGACGAACCGGATCGCGCTGTGCCGGTGCTCGAAGTTGTACCACGCGACGAACGCGGCGACCCAGCTGCGCGCATCCTCGAGGGAGGTGAAGCAACCGCCTCGCGGGAACTCGGGCCGGTACTTCACGGTGCGGAAGGCGGACTCGGAGTATGGGTTGTCGTTGGATACGCTCGGCCGGCTGAACGAGGGCACGATGCCCAAGCGCTGCAGCGTGGCGAGCATGGTCGCGCCCTTCATCGCGCCGCCGTTGTCCGCGTGCAGTACGCGACCGCGCGGGTTCACGCCCTCGGCCGCGCTGGCGCGGGTGATTAACAGGGCCGCCTGCTCGCTGCTCTCTGTCTCATGAACCGCCCAGCCCACGATCTTGCGGCTCCACACGTCGAGCATGAGGTACAGGAAGTAATACATCCCGCGCACCGGCGACTGAAGGTAGGTGATGTCCCACGACCAGACCTGGTTCGCGCGGGTCGCGACGTGTTCGGTCGGACGACGACGTGGCTGCGGAGGTCGCGCGTGTCCGCGCGGTGCCATTTGCCTGGCCTTGCGCAGCACGCGGTAGATCGTGGACTCCGAGGCCACGTACGTCTCGTGATCATCCGCCAGCGCCGGTACGATCTGCTTGGGCGAGAGGTTGCGAAACTCCGGGCCGTTCACGATCTCGAGGATCTTCTGCTCCTCGGCGGGCGACAGCTTCTGACTTGGCGGTGTGAGTGGGCCAGCGCGACTGTCCTCGCCGATGCCCTCGGCGCGCCACCGTTCCAGCGTTCGGCTGGTGAGACCGAGGAGCTTGCACGCCTCGGCCTGCCGGGCACCGGCCGCTACCGCCTCGTCCACCAGGCCCAGGATCATGTCCCGCTCCTCGTGGGCGTGTCGTCGTCCTCGTCCCCCCAGATTTCCTGGACTTTTTTTTGAGCGCGAGCAGCGCGGCCACCTCGGCGAGTGCTTTGTCCTTGCGGCGGAGCTCGCGCTTCAGCTCGCGGATCTCCTTGGCTTCCGGCGTCCGGTCCGACACCTTCTTGTTGCGGTTGCGAAGCGCCTCGGCGCCGGCGGTGGTGATGCACTTGCGCCACTCATCGAGCTGCGCTTCATGCAGACCTTCGCGACGCAGGAACGCGCCGAGTTTGTCATCGGAAAGTGCGGCCGATTCGAGCACCAGGCGGACCTTCTCTTCCGCGGTCCACGACGGGCGCGACGGGGTGGGGGCTTTCTTTTCATCGTTCATACGCGGCAGTTTACGCGCCTGCCGCACCCACCGCGAGAGCGTGGGCTGCGCGATGCCGGTCTCGCCTGAGAGCGCCGTCGCGCTGATCGCCTCGGAACCGAGCATGCGCTGGACCATCCGCGCCTTGAAGCCCTGGGAATACGTCGTCATCGGATGCCTCCGTCGCCCCCTGGGTCACGCACCGACAACGACCGGATCTCCGGGTCCGAAAACGCGCCCCCCGTCGGGGGGCGTTCCCGCCATGGGGCGGGAAAAGATGCCCAGCAAAGGGCTTCGCCCTTTGCCGGGTCCCGGAAGACTCAGACCGCTGTCGGTCTCCACTTATCCGAGGCGACAACTATCCTGACGCAGGGGGTCCCCGATTGAACGAGAAGCCGATCACTAGCGGCTTGACGCTGGACCAACGGTCGAGCTCCCCCCCAAACGAGTGGACGGCGCTACCAAGCCACCGGCTGCGGCGGCTGACGTGCCCGTTGTGTGCACATACGACGACTCGTGCACCTCGCCCCTCTTGGAAGAAGATCCACTCGAGATTCTGCGCCATGCTCTGGTCGCGGCTACTCGACGCCTCGCCAATGGCACGCCTCCTGGTCAGGAGCAACTCTAGGTATCGGTCGACTCGGAGCGCCATGTCTCGTGCTCTTTCACGCGCCTCCGTCGCTCTTGGCGTTGGCTTTGACATTGTGAATTTGACGGCTCGGTTACAGATGGGATGGAGAGTCTCCCGCCATCGAACGAGGTCGTACTCGCCTATCGATTCAGATGTGCGTCGCCCCATTGATGCGAATTCTCCAATCTCGCGGAGGACTTGTCGGACAGCACTCGCGGCATCGGGAGCGTTGCGGCTCAACAGCTCAAGCAACGTCTTGCACGCGCCGGGTATTTCATCGCTCATGTCGCTCAGCACATCTGGCGGGATCTCTGCCTCCGCATATATCGATCGGCGCAAGAATCGGTAAGCCTGCTGCAAGTAGACCGCGTGTTCACGAGCAGATTGCCACGCGTCACGCGACGAAGAGCGAACGAGCGCTACTCGGTATCGATCGAACAGGGTGAGAAGCGTTTCCAGCGCCTCTTGGTATTCCGTTTGGTCCTTCTGGGATGTCGGTATCATGCATACTGAGTCGGATCGCCGCTGCAACGGTGCGATCTGCTTTAGGATTACCTCAGCGTTGTGCGGCAGATTCCTGCACAAGAAACTTACCGGTGGATCAGGATCAGCAATCTGCGCGACGTCAATGGCATAGATTCGAACTGCCCACTTTGGGGGCACACTGTGATTGTATTTGCGCAGCCAGCGGATCAGATGTACCTTGTCCAGATGTAAGAGGTCGACGAGGATATCCTCGGAGTTTCCGTGATCGCTCGAAACGTACTCGTTGAAGCGGAGCCCGATCGGGTACGGCATCTCGAAGGCAACAACGTTGAATCTCAAATGTTCGACTAGGAACTGGACGAAGCGGCGGGTGAGAAGATGGATGTCACGGCTGCCGTGGATTGGCTCGCCGAGTGATACGAGTTGGGCGTTACCTACTATCTCTCGCAGCGGCTCCAGATCGTCGAGCGGGGCTTCTGGGTCCGTCGTTTGAAGAGGGACGGCGTTTGCCCGGAGCCAGTGGATGACGGGCGGGACGGGAGGAGATGATGTTCCCTGGGCCGTCGCAAGAGCGGTCCCGATGATCGCGAAGAGAATGGCGCACGTGGATCTCATGATGATGCATGACCTCGCGTTGCGATGGGCTGGATGCGCTCGTAGCGCGGGCTAGTATACGCCGGCCAACGCGAAGCAGGAAGCAGCCCTCAAGCCGGCGTTCACTAGTCCCGAAACAAGCGCATAGCGCGTGGTTGATCGCCTCGGGGGCGCCGGTTCACGTTCTGCGAGCGGCGATCGCGTCGGCCGAGC
>JAFGIS010000329.1 GCA_016929495.1 Polyangiaceae bacterium
CTCGTCTGGCGACATGCGGCCGTGGCGCGGGGGCTGCTCGCCGGAACCGACCAGAGCATACGCGAGGAAATCGAGACGTCGCTCGACCCAGCGCTCACCCCGACCGAATGGCGGCGTGCCGCTGTGTCCCTGGTCGCTCTGATGGCGCTCGATCCGCAAACGGCGCTCAAGCAATGTAGCCAGCTGCTGCTGGGGCCCATCGCGCAGCACGATCCGGGCATCGCTGCCAGCATGTTGGCAGGCCTGCCGCGCGTGGTGGAGGCGGAGCCGGACGCGGCCGAGGCCCTGCTCGAGCGGCTGAGTGCGACCGATCGCCTGGACGTACTCGAGGCCATCGCCGAGCTGCTCTCGGACGCGGCTCACCAGAACTTCGGACGACGGGCGGTCGAACGGCTGCGCTCGACGCTCGACTCATCCGGGCCGGTCAGCAACTCCGCGCGCGGCGTGCTCGTTCGGCGCGCCCTACGCCTGATGGCCCGTGACCCGTCCGACACCAGCATAGCCGAGACACTGCGTCAAGCGCTGGTCGCGTTCGAAACGCAAGGAGCCACCGCGGCACACGCCCTGGCGCTCACGACCCTGGCCAGCGCCGCCACGGCGACCGCCGAGCTGATCACGCTCGGCGGTCCCGATGTCTCCTCGACATCGAGACTCCTTTCGCTTGTCTCCGACCTGGACACTACGCTGCTCCAGCGCGGGCGTCTCTGGAACCTGTTGTTGCTCAACCGCCGTCCCGGCGAAACGGAGACCTTGGTTCCGCGCGTAGAACGGCTCTATGCGGACCTCGGTAGTTGGGCACTGGGCTGGGAGGAACGTTCGTGCGACCTGCCAGCCAGCGCCACGAACGAACTCGTATGGCAGCGGAGGCTTCGTGCGCTGCTGCACCTGGTCGACCTGGACACGCCGCGCAGCGACTCCGAGGAGGAACGCGACCGGCTTCACGACACACGCCGCCGTGCCGTGCACACCCTCATTCGAAGCCTTGCCTCTCATCCACGTGCGTCCGTGCACCGCGTGCTCTGCGCTGCGCTCGCCCGCAGTCTCGACGCCGCGGCACGCGGGGGCATCGCAGAGCCGAGCGATCTACTGCTTGGCGTTCTGGTACACGTCAACGATCCCGAGAGTATCGCTGCCATCGCCGACGCTTCGACGAACCCCGACATGCGCAGACCACTGCTAGCGTACCTGGCCTTCATCGACCCGTCCAGTCCCCTACGCCAGAGTCCCCCCTCGCGCATGCCTCGAGGCAGTGTGGCCCGGATGATCCAGGCTGCCAGCGAAGATGAGGTAGGCACCGCAGAAAGCGTGGTCCGCCTGAGCCATTCGCTGGGCACGGGCGGCATGTATCGAGGCGAAGCCTTGCGGCAGACGGTACTGCGCATGGGCAGGGCGCTCGAGAGCATTGCTGCTGCACGCTGCCTCTCGGAGCTGGTGGATACGACCGACGGCCGCTCCTCTCCGCTGGGCGACCTCGAGCAAGCCATCCTGGACCTGCGGCAGATGTTGGACGGTGCCGTGCGGCGGCTCTTCGTCGGCGGTCCGCCTCCCGTCGAACGTGCCGCGACCGCCACACCCTCCTTGTCGCTGTTGATCGAGCGGGCGACCAACGGTGCTGTGCTGCCCGACCCCACGGAGACCGGCATGTGCCTGGATGCGCTGACCAACGGTCTGCCTGAACCGTTCGCCGCAACCGTGGCCCACGTGGCGGGCCGCGTGACGACGTTGCCTGCGTCGCCTGCGAGCGAGGTCTTCGCCATCCCTCTGGAGCGACGGCGTGCCGCGCTCCCGGATTGGCTGCTGCCTCGGCGCACTATCGGCGCTTTCTACGTGGTGCGCGCGCTGGGCAGTGGCGGCGGCAGCTCGGTCTTCGTCGCCCGGCGCATCGAGGAACGTCACGACGCCAAGGCGCGGTTGTACGCGTTGAAAGTGCCGAACTACGACCCGAGCACAGCGCGGAGCCTGAGCGAACAGGAGTTCTTGCAGCTGTTCCGGGAGGAGGCATCGGCTTTGCTCGCCCTGCCCCACCACCCCAATCTGGCCGGCTTCGTGACGTTTGACCTGGCCGCTCGTCCCAAGCCGATCCTGGTGATGGAGCTCATCGCCGGCACCGGTCTGGACCGGCTACTTCGAACCCAATCGCTCACGGTCAGCAAGACGTTCGAGTATCTGGGTGGCATTCTCGACGGGCTGGCAGCTATGCACGCAGCGGGGGTAGCACACCTCGATCTCAAACCATCCAATGTGATCTTGCGCGACGGCCTGACTCCCGTGCTAGTGGACTTCGGTCTGGCCGGCCGTCACTTGCGGCCCGGCTGCGGGACCCTGGACTACTGTGCACCAGAGGTCCTGGGGGCCGGGCTCGAATCGGGGTCCAACTTGCCGCAGGCGGCGGATCTCTACGCGTTCGGCGCCGTGGCTTTCGAGCTACTGACCGCGCAAACGCTGTTCGACGCAGACGACGAACTCGCGCTGGTCAGCCACCACGTCTCCCATGACGGCTGGCCCGAGAAGCTGCGTCATCTGGCAGGCATTGCCGAGACAACCGAGCTTGCCATTCTGCTGTCGAGCTGTCTACGTTCAGCCCCCCAGCGCAGACCGAGCGCACCTGAAGCTCGCCGCCGGCTTGATGCACTCGCTCCCTCGCTGCAGGACGCGCCCTGGCCCCTGTCACTCACGTCAGGCTGAACGCTACTTGCGCCCGGCGCAGGTTCGTGCTCCGTAGAAGCGGTGAACGACATGCTGGCTCGCTGCTCGGTGGGGCTCCTGACGGCCCTCTTGCTGTCGGCGTGCGACAGTCGTCCCCCCGGCACACTCGACGTTCGACTGGGTTCGCGGGCAAACGGCCAACACGCTTTCACTGCGCAGACCGGGTTCGCGCAGTACGTCGAGCTGCCGGGCGCTGGAGGCGAGCTGACGATCACGCTCGCCAACTACGAAGCCTCGTGCGAGCGCTATGTGCCGCCGCCAGAAGGCAAGGTAGCCGTCACGGTCGTCGTCTTCGCTCCGCAAGGCGTCCGACTCGTAGCTGCGACCTATCCCTGGGCAGGGCACCAGGCCCATGGCGGGACTGCGACGAAACCGGATCGCGCGTACTCGCTGCCGACCGTTCGCGTCGGACGCAAGAGCCACCTCATCGAGCCCGGGGGCGGCGTGGAGCTGCGCCGTGTCGAGTTCGCGCGAGAGGGCCGCGTGGCGGGCCTCCTCGGGTTCGAGTCGCCAGGCGACGCAGACCACGAGGCGACGAGCATCACCGGACGCTTCGATGTCCCGCTGTGCAGGGTCCGCGATTCACAGGGACAATCCTAGCGACACCTCGAGAACGAGATCTCGCGTTGGGGGTGCGAAGGAGAGGACTTGAACCTGAGCCGGATTGCACGAATCAGCATCAAAAAGGCTCGATTCGTAACCACCCGGCTGACCGTATGCTGTCACAAGACGACGCAAGCCAACCGACCGGGACCCCCTCGGTGACAGATTGTGACGATTCGGCCCCCGCGCCGATGGCCCCGGCGGACCCTGTCGAAGCGGCCCTCGGCGCGGCCGTTCGGCTAGCGGTCCTGGCCGGCAAATGGGACGTCGTGACCGAGCTCGGGCGGGTGCTGGCGGAGCGGCAACGGCTCAGGGTGGCGCCGGAGGTGGCGAGTCTCGAGGCCGAGAGGGCAAGGCGGGGGGCCCATTGACGGGATGCACATTAGCTGATATCAGGTAATCGAACGATGACGGTCCTTCTGGCCCCAGACGCCCGCGCCGAATTCGACGGCCTCCCGGCCACGATTCGGGCTCGGGTGCTCCGGGTATTCGAGCGCCTCGCCTCCTGGCCCCAGGTATCGGGCGCCAAGCCTCTCTCGGGCGACTGGGCTGGGCACTACCGGGATCCGCACGGGTGACTGGCGCATCGTCTTTCAGGTCGTCACGCCCCACATCATCGTCGTTCGCATCAAGCACCGCTCCGAAGTTTACGAGGACTAGCCATGAGCCATCCGCAAACCATCAAGCTTGGCAAGAGCGAGTACGTCATTCTGACGAAGGCCGAGTACCTCCGGCTCCAGACCATGGCAGGGATCCCCGCCGGCTCGGTCGACGCCATCGACTACGCCCGCGCGTCGATTGGGGGCACGCTCAGAGCTGCCCGTGAGCATGCCGGGCTCACGCAGGCCGAGCTCGCCAAGGCACTCAAGAAGAGCCAACCCATGGTCAGCGGCGCCGAGAGCGGGACGATCAGCGTCAGCGAACGGTACGTGCGGACCGTGCTCAAGGCCTGCGGGCTGCCGGAGGACTGGAAGGGGCCGAAGCAGGCCGAGAGGGCGAGGCGGAAAGGGAACGCATGACCTGCCGGGGCCCTGCGCGCGCTTCACAAGCCCGTCCCGCGTTCGGTTGCTCTTCGCGTCGGAGCTTGCAGGGGCCCTCAGAACGGCAAAGGTGTCCGTGGATGCACTTTGTCAGCGAGGCGCTTCAGCGCCTCCTCAAACGACTCCCTGGACTCGGCGACGTTGTGCTCGTGCCACACCGCCACATTCACGACTGGAGGGGGATCCGAGGCAAGCGGCATGAGAGAGACGCGGTAGAGCCCTCCTTCGATTTCAGCGCACCCGCTGTACATAGGCCAGCACTTCTGGAGCACCCTTTCCGCCTCAGTCTGATTCATGACCCCGAGTTTACCTCGGTCCTCGGCCGAGGAGAAGCAAGCGGGGTTCAGACGTGACAGAGTAGAAACGCCCTGCGACGTGCAAACGTCCGGGGCGGCGGATCGGTACCGATGACACGAGCCACCCAGAACCAGCGCCCGAGGAAGCAGCACTACATACCTCGATTCTACCTCAAGGGCTGGGCGGCCGATGCTGGCGGACTCTGGCGATACAACCTGAACCCAGTTGGAGGTCTAGACGAGAAGCAGGTTGGGCCCGGAGCAGTCGCGCATCGCGAGTACCTCTACTCCGTGAAAAGCGAGGTGTCGTACATGCCACAGACTCGGCCGGACCAAATGGAGACCGACTTTCTGGCGCCTTTGGACGAGAAAGCCGCGAGCGCGCTCCGCAAGCTCATCACCAATCCGGCTGAGATGTCCGCCGAAGACCGCGAGGCGTGGGCTCAGTTTCTTCACTCCCTCCGGGAGCGCCATCCCAATACCCTGGAGGTGCCGACGTCGGAAGTAGAGCAGTACAGGACCCATGCGACCCAACAGCTTCGAGCCACCTGTCGAGACGCGGACAGTCTCGCAAGACTGGACCGAACCCTCGAGGACATCAACTTCGAGGCGATGATGCACAACGGCCGCCGAACGGTCATGGCCCGACGGATCAGGGATTCTGCGTTCGTGGATCGCTTGCTTGGCCTCAAGTGGGAGATTCTCGACGCACACCCGGGGTACGAATTCATTACAGGGGACCCGCCAGCGCTTCTCTACCGCGACACGAGCATCCAGGGATTCGAGCAGGTCCAAATGCTGAGCGTCCCCCTGAACCCCTCGAAGCTGCTGCTCATGCATCCGTCGGACGCACCCCATTGGTCGCCAGAGGGCTCCGAATTTCGGACGCTATGCGAGACGTTGGTTCGGTTCCACAACGTCGTGCTACTGCGCAACGGTTGCCGCACCGTCTTTTCGCACCAGAGAGTCGCGGACGGTCCTGTGATCCGCCTCAGGTACGCGGTCGAAGAGTCGCTACGAATGCGGGGGAGCGCGCGAAACACCCTGGAGCTTGACCGGGAGTGAGACGGCCGCACACCCAACACGTGAACCGCGAAAGGAACGTCCGCGGCACTGCGAAAGCCCGGGCGGGTGGGTCGAACATGATGACGACCAAGAAGAACGATACCCGACGTCAGCTGACACGCGAGCAGGAAATCGCGAAGCTGGCGCGACAGCAGAAGCAGGACGGTCGGAGCGCGATCCGCCAGCATGCGGTACCGCTGGACGAAGACGTGCGCCGTCGAGGCGACGAGGCGAACGGTGGTAGCCAGGCACGAGACCATCTCCGCCGATGACGCGGGCAACGTCGCTCCACGGGCCGCCCGGGTGAGCAAAAAAAGACGCGCCCGATTTCGACGAGGAGCAAGGCCTATGCAACGACCTACGGGACTACAGCGAGCCAAGTGCGCGAAAATACAGTGCGAAGGAGAGGACTTGAACCTCCACGCCCTTGCGGGCACTAGAACCTGAATCTAGCGCGTCTGCCAGTTCCGCCACCTTC
>JAFGIS010000330.1 GCA_016929495.1 Polyangiaceae bacterium
GCAGAGTCAACCTCCTGTGCTGTCGCCAGCGGCGTTTGAGGGAGCCAGTTTCAGCGGGATCAGCGGGATCCATTGATCCACCCGCTGATTTTGTCGCGGTTGTTCGCCCGGCCTTGGGTCAGGTGGAGAGCAAGGTCCAGGGCACGGGAATGGTGGACCTCCCCGTCGAGGGCGGTGGGACGTCACCAGGGCGTCAGCGGTTTGCCATCCTGTAGCCTTTCTCGAGCACGAAGACTTCAGCGCGTTCGGTGAGGCGCTCGGCGATGACCTGGGCATTGAGGGCGTCGGGAAACACCTTGGTCCAGTCCTTGAACGGGCGATTGGTGGTGATGCACGTGGCGCGTCGGTAGTCGTAGCGCTCGGAGATGACCTGGAAGGCCAGCTTGGCCTGGGTAGGGTCCATGGCGAGTACGGCGAAGTCGTCGACGACGAGCAGTTCCGCACGCACGTAGCGACGCATGACGCGATCGATGGCGCCGTGAAGCTCGGCCCCGGCCAGGTCGTTGAGCATCTTGGGTGCGGAAACGAGCACGGTGCGCTTCTGCGCCTGACACGAGCGGTAGGCGAGAGCGCGCGAGAGAAACGTCTTGCCGGTGCCCGGTTTGCCGAGGAAGAGCGGGTTGATGCCCTTTTGCAGGAAGCTCATGTCGTGCAGGGCAAGGTAGCGGCTGCGGATCTTCTTGCGGCAGGGCGAGAAGTCGAAGTCAAAGGCGTCGACCGTGTTGATCTGAGGAAACCGCGCATCCCTGATTCGCCGGGCGACCGCGGCGGCCGACCGGCTCTGCTTCTCCTCGTCGCACAAGCGATGCAGGATATCAGTGACGACCAGGTTTCGCTTCGAGGCCTGCTCGAGCAGTGGCCGTAGGGCGTTGGCCATGCCCGGTAGCCGAAGCCAGCGCAGTTTCTCGATCAGCAGCTCGATCTGGGTATCGTCGTCTCGGCGTTTCATGGCTCGTGCTCCGGTGGGGGGGCACCCGGGTCGCGTGTCTTTGGCGAGGGGACCAGCACGTCGTAGACGGACAGGTCGGGTTCCTCGAAGTTGATGTTGTCGAGCTCCGGGTCACCCAGCCGCAGTGGTGCCGCGCTGGGCACGAGGCCACGCTTGTGTCGGAGCACGTACTCGACGTATTCAACCCCGACGTGACCCGTGCGCATGACCTCTTCGATGGCAGAAGCGGTCGCCTTCTCGCCGAAGAGCTCGACGAGCAGGACCAGGCGGGTTGTCTCGCGCTGGAGCGACCGGCACCCTGCAGCGAGGGTCTTGAAGTAGGTCGTGCCCGCTTGGCCTAGGCGTTCCAGGCTGGGCGGGATCGTGCGCCCGGCAGCTCGCGGCTTGAGCTCGAGTGCCTCTTTCCGATGCGCGGTGTGTTCGATGTCCTCGCCGATGCCGAAGCTGCGCCGATGTAGGGCCACCTGCTTGGGGCCGAGGTAGACGGCGACGAGCTCGTCATTGGCGCGGATCACCACTGTCTGGCCGACAAGACGCGGCGGGACGGAGTAGTCGTTGCGATCGAAGTGCACCCGGAAGCGCTTGGTCACGGTGTAGCTGTCGATGTCGTCAGTCTCGAAGTAGACGTCCATCAGCGGCTTGAGCACTGCCCGCTCCTCGTGGGAGAAGACCAGCGCCGGGACCTTGTTGGTCACCTCGTGCTCACGGTTGTTGGCGATGTCATCGCGCCAGGTCGCCGCCTGTCGGTTCAGGTCGAGCAAGTCCGTGAAGCGACGCCCCGGCCAGAAGCGTTCTCGCACGAAGCCGATCGGGCGCTCGACGCGCCCCTTCTCGTTGCCCCTCTTTGGCCTGCAGGCCACCACTCCGAAACCACGTGCTCGCGAGTAGGCCAGGAAGCGCTGGTTGAAGACCGTCGGTGGCCCGTGCTTGAGCACCACGGTCTTCATGTTGTCGAAGATGTCGACGGTCGTCACACCACCGAAAAATCTCAGCCCCCGATCCATGGCCCGCACCAGGGTGCCAAACGCCTGGCTCAGCGTGAATTCAAGATACAGGTAACGCGAGTAGCAAAGCGCCATCACCAGTGCGCTCACCCGTCGGGCACAGCCGGGGATCGCGAAGCCGAAGTCCGCCCAGTCGACCTGCATCGCCGCGCCAGGATGGAAATCCAGGGTCAGAAACGGTTCTCGTGGCGTCCGTGGCCGGATGCGTCGGAGCAGATCGCGCACGATGGTGATACCACCCTTGTAGCCCAGTGGCCGCAACCGCTCGACCACCGCCGGCGCCTTGATCTCGGGCGCCTCGTCGAGCAGCTTGCGGATCGCCGCATCATAGGGGGCAAGCATCGACTCCCGTGGCCCCCTATCCGCCGAAGGTCGCTGCCGCCGGTTGGCCTTCCCGCGCCCCAGCAGGTGACGCACGGTGTTGCGTGATATCCCCAGGTGTCGTGCGATGGCGCGGGCACTCCAACCCTCGATCAGGTGCAGCCGGAGCACCTCCGACAGCATCTGCGAGCGCCGATCCCCTGGGTCATCGGAGCTCATCGGACCCCTTCGCCCCTGCTGTTGCCCGCACGCACTGCAGCTCAAGGTGGTGCGCGGGAATGAGCCCCAGATGGTCGAGCCACCAGCCACACCAGCCCATCGCCTGGCCGTCCACAGACAACGCACACGAGACTGGATAGCCGCTCCAGAATGAAAGACCTCGAGCCAACCGCCGCAGATCCCGTAGCGGCAATGCCGTCGGGAAAACTCCCTCGATCCTCACGTGAGTGTAGGACCCGCCCCAAAGCGGCGACAGTCGCGCGGTCATCCTGTCCTGCGGCATCAGGCTCCTCCTTGCTCTCGGCAACGACACATGCCACCGAGGTCAAGTTTTTGGAACCTTGATCCGCCACGCTTGCAGCTGCCGCCCGACGCCGAGCCTTCCTTCGCTCCCGCTCGGCGTCCCGGTGGTCATCGCGCCCTTCGTCTGAGCGGCGGTGCGTCCGCCGGGCCTCCCGGGCTGTCCTATGGCGCCCCGCCAGCCGGCAGGGGTCGCCGCAGTAGGCATGCCCTCGAAAGCAGTACCGATGGACAACGAAGACGTCGCCGCAAGTGCGGCATATGATGGCCAGGAGCTCCGTCGATCCCCGGCGAGGCAGAAAACTGGACCCGACGGGCCTGAGAGACGATCATTTCCCTGTTCCGTCAATCCCCGTGGAGGACTGCGGCCCCTACCGCACCCTCCACCCCTGCCTGCGCTACGTGGATCTTCACCCGGCCCCTGCTGCTGCCGCCAATTCTCGGTGGATCACTGGCTCCCGATGGAAGCGCTGTTTTCGGATCGCATCCTGGCCGCTGGTAACACACTGGTCCGGAACAGCGCCACCGCGATGAAGACGTCGATAAGCCTGGTAGTGCCAGCAACAGAGACTTGGCCCAGGAAAACGCGCTTTGCTTCGAATGCGCGTCACCTCTGCTGATTGACAGGGTTGCTGCCGAACCCCTCAACCGAGTTATCGGGACCTCTTGCCGCGGCCATCGTTTTCGGGAGTATCGATCTCGAGCCGATGGATCTTCCGATACAACGTGCTCAGATTGATGCCGAGCTCGCTGGCGGCCAACGCCCGGTTGCCGTGATGCTTGCGAAGCGCTTGCTGAATGAGGGCTTTCTCGAC
>JAFGIS010000331.1 GCA_016929495.1 Polyangiaceae bacterium
CCGTGCCGGGTGCACGACGGACCTGGCAGTCAACGGTCTGCGCTCCGAGGTCGAGCCCGACGGCCGCAAGCAAGTCGCCCACCGAACGCACCCAGACCGGCAAGAACAGACGCCTCGGGAGGTGCTCTTGCCACGTCAGGGAGGTCGCGCGATCGAACGGAACGCGCGGCAGAGCAAGCAGAAGAGAGCGCAGGAGCGAATCCGGCGAGCCCTGGAAGTCGAGCAGGACCAATCCCCCGTCGTAGAGCTCGAACCAGAGGCGCCCGAGCTCGCTCGACAAGCTGCGTCGCCCCAGAAGGTCCACTTCAGAGGTAACCCGTTCGGCGCGATCGGCCTCGGAGAGCTCGAAATGCTCCCCCGGTGACCATGCGAGCGCGCGCACCAGGGCCTCGTCGCGCACGACCGGGCGGACCACGTCACCCTCGTTCGGGATCCCGTGGAGCTCCAGGCGCGCGTTGTCGCGTTCCCCGCGCACCACGTCGCCGAACTCCGCCGGAACCGTGGCGCTCCCCATGACGTGCGATCGCTGGAGTTGGAAATGCAGGTGCGGCACCGGAGATCGTCCCGAGCTGCCGCAGCGGCCGATTTCCTTGCCCGCGGCGACCGTTTCACCCGGCCGCACGCCGATGCTGCCCGGCTGCAGGTGCGCGTAGGCCGAGTAGAGGCCCACACCGTGCGCGATCACGACGACGTTGCCCCAAACGTCGTGCGTGTTCACCTCGCCGGGTGGATTGTCTTCGATGCCATCCACCACGCTCACGACGGAGCCCGCTCCCGCGGCGAGCACCGGCAAGCCGTAGCAGGCGTAGTGCTTGAGCTCGCGCGGCTCGCCGGCGTCGGGCGTACCGCCGAGCGGCGCGACCTCGAAATCGAAGCCGAAGCGCCACTGATCGCGGTGTGTGTGGGGCCCGTTGTTGCCCTGGGTGACCACCCACTGTCCGCGGAAGGGGAGGCGAAACGGGAGCCAGGCTGCTTCACCGAAGCGTCGCACACGCATCAGGTGCCTGGCCAGGCTGTCCTCCGGGCGGTCACCGGGGACGGTCGACGCCGGGCTCTTGTCCCTCTCTCGCCGGCGGGCGGCGAGCAGTACCATGTGGGTGGTCAAGACGAAGGGCAGCGACAGAAGGGGCAAGAACACGGCGCCCGCGACGGGCATCAGCGCATAGGTCAGGATCGTCGCGACGGTTGCACCGAGCGCAGCCAGCAGGAGGCTCGCGCCCGAGGGCACGAACCAGACACCTCCCGTGGCCATGGCTGCGAGAATGGCGTTGAAGGACGCCGTCAGGTCGAGCCACGACCACTCGACCGAAGTGCGCAGCCCGGCGTGCATCGCGAAGGCCACCAGAGCGCCGGTGCCGCCGAGCAGCAGGGCAATGCGGCTGTGCAGAGCAATCGCAGCCACGACCAGTCCCCCGGCGAGTGCTCCGCCAGAGAACACGATCGCCGCGGCCGCATCGAGGGGACCGCTCGCCGTGGACCAGGCCGGAAGCCAGGCGGCGACGGTGCTCCACTCGCTCGGCGTCGAGGATACGGGCAGACTGCGAGCCGCCAGCATGACGATCCAGCTGGTCAGGACGAAGGGCCAAGCGTGCGTGGGCAGCGCGAACCCGGCCAATGCGGTCTCGCAGCCTGCTTCCAGCAGAACCGCCAGCACGGCAGCCGGAAGCAGCAGCCAAACCGGGTGCCCCGGAGGGCCGAAGTACGCGAGCGCGAGCACGGTCAAGACCGCGGTCGTGGCAGCGGTGCCTTCCTGGGTCGTGTGCGCACCGAGTCCGAAGAGCCGGGCGGTACCGTGCGCCAGGAGCACGGCTCCGAGCGTCGCGACACCGACCCAGGGCCGCGTAGCCACCGCGGCGAACATCAGCGCTCCCACACGCGGATCTCGCGAAAACACGATGCGGGCGTAGGGCCGCAGCAGCAGCGTCATGGCGTCGGCCAGTGCACCCATCGCGAGGGTTCGTTGCGAGTCGGGCGCCTCCGCGGGGCGAGGCAGCAGCGACGGCAGTCCTCGCCCGCGCGAGGCGCGCTGGGAAACCAGGGTCAGCGGGCGGGGTGCCTCCGCGCGCGCCGGTGTGACCGACGCTCCGTCTCGTTGTCGGGCAGCGTGGCGTAAAGCGAAACGCTGCTCTACGAGGCGCGCAGCCATCCGGGCACCTGTTCCTGAGCCGTCAGCGTTTCGAGCGACTCGGCGTGGCGAATCACGGCCTGCTCGCCGTGCGGGGATACGAGCACCACGTTTGGACGGGACATGATGAACTGCATCCACTGAGTCATGTTGTAGGCCCCGACTCGATTGACCACGACTCGATCGCCGGCCTTGACCGGCGGCAGCATCATTTCGCGCACGACGTCGATGGCCATGCACAGGGGTCCGAGCAGGACCGTCGGCTCGGGAATGCCCCGTATCTCCTGCGCCGGGTGCACGTCGTGCCGGTACCAGAAGGCCGTGGGCAGGATGTTGACGCCCGCATCGAGAATCACGGCCCGTCGCCCGTCCGTCAGCCGCTTGGTCCCAACGACGGTCGACAGGAGCGCGCCCGCGTCGTCGACCAGCGCACGGCCCGTTTCGAGCACCACGCGCGGCGGAGGCTGCCCATCGAGACCCTCTGCGAGCCCCGTTGCGATCTTCTCGACGTACTGGCCGAGCGAGGGCGCGACTTCCTTCCCGGGCAGGTACTGCTGGTGCAGCGTGTTGTGGGAGGCGAAGCCTCCGCCAAAATCCAGGCTGTCGAGCACCACGCCCTCGGAGGTGGTGAGCTTGCGCGCAAACTCGGCGACCTTGCGCGCGGCGAGCCGATAGGCGTCGGCATCGAGAATGAACGTCCCGATATGGCAGTGCAGGGCGCGGAACCTGAGCCGCCGGCCCCGTTGGATGCGGTGAATCGCGTGTAGCGCCGAGCCGTTTTCCAGGCTGAAGCCGAACCGGTCCCAGGCTGCGACGGGCAGCCCCGTCAAGTTGACGCGGACGCCGACCTCCGGCTCGAGTCCGAGTTTGGCGGCAGCGTGTTCGGCGAGCGCGAGCTCGTCCAGGTGATCGATGTGAATGCGTGCTCCGGCACCGAAGGCACGCTCCAGATCGGCGGCGCTCTTGCCGGGACCATTGAAGAGGATCTCGTGTCCCGGCACGCCCAGACGCAGAGCCTTCTCGAGCTCCATGCCGCTCACCACCTCGGCCCATGCGCCCTCGCTGTGCATGATGGTGCAGACCGCATCGAGGTAGTTGGTCTTGTACGACCAGGCGACCGTACTGTCCGACAACCGGCGTTCGAGCTCGGAAGACAGCTCGCGAACTCGCTCTCGGATCTTGCGTTCCGACAGGACGAAGAGCGGCGATCCGTAGCGCTCGACGAGCTCGGCCACCGCGACACCGTCGAAGCTCGACAGCGCCGACGGGGTGCCGAACGCGCCGCCCTTGCTCCAGGTCGTCACTCCATGTCGGACGATGAAAGGCCGTTCGTAGCGGGGCTTCATGCGGGACTCCCGGCGAAGTCGACCTGCCCCTGCTGGCTCAGGGCGCCAAAGGTCGCCAAATCCCCCGTCTGGTCCAAGGTGATGCGAACGAACCGCGTGCCGACCCGGTAGTCGCCGAGCGTCGGCACGGCGAGGCCCATCGCGAGCCTGACGGCGGCGAAGGGGAAATTCTGCCCGGCCGAGGTTGCCAGGTGGACCCACGCTGGGAAGCGCGGATTGATCTCCATCACGTAGAGCTCTCCCGTCTTGGTCTCCCGCATCAGCTCGACTTCGATCCCGCCGCGCCATTCGAGCTCTTCGATGACGCGCCGAGTCGTGTCGAGCAGCTGCTCGTCTCTGATGGTCACGCCGGCCCAGGCTTTGCCCTTGTCGGTCAGGGCCATCTTGCGCATCGGCACGGCGCCGACGGTGCGTCCCGTGCCGTCGCCGAGAGCCGCGACGTTGTACTCTTCGCCCTGGATGTGCTTCTGCACGATGGCCGGCAGCCCCCAGGCGGCGACGTGCCCGTGGAACGCGGCCACCGCCTCGAGCTCGTTGTGCGCGATACTCGCTCCGTAGTAGACGCCTTTGACCACGAGGGGTGCACCGAGACGATCGAACAAGCGACCCATCGCGCTGGGCGTCGTGATCGCCTCCGACTCCGGCACCCGCAGCTGTGCCCGCTCGGCGAGCGCCGGCAACCGAGCTTTGGAGGCCGCCTCGATGCACTCGAGCTCCGGCACCAGCACGGCCATACCGAGCTCGGTGAGCTCCGGCTGCAGAGCGGCAACCACCCTCAGCTCCGAATCGAGCGTGGGCAGTAGCACCTCGAGCCCGAATTCGCTCTTCAGATGCCGCAGCTTGTGGAATACGGCCTCGCGTCCAGCCGACGGGAACGGCAGAATGGCGCCCCCGTCGAGCAAGCCCTCGGCATAGAAACCCGGGTCGAGCGGATCGTATCCGAGGCCGATGATCCTGCCCTTGAACTGCGGAGCGGTGCGAAGTGAACGTGCCACCCCAACGCCGGGGGCAGGGTTGTCCGTGGCGTTCATCCCGGTCACGCCCACGACCGGTCTGATCCCATCCATCGTCTTGTCCTAGCCTAGGTTGGTATTCTTCCGGAGTTGCGCGATGAATTCCTCGATGTCGCGCAGCGGGTCATCGTCCGCGTCGAACTCGTACATCGCCGAAAGGCGGGCAGCCAGGTCGGACGGGGCGAGCCCCTGTTTGAGCCCTTCCAGGATCTCGAGTCCTGCGCCGTTGACCGAATAGGTATGCCCGGTCAACGGATCGAAGACGAACCCGGAATCACTGACGGCAAGCTGCCGGAGTCGTTGAGCGAGGTTCTGCACGTTATTTCGAGTTGCGAAGACGGCTGCACACGTCACCGATCCGTGGTGACCGGCGCGTTCGGCTCACTCTGCCGCGCCGCGACGCCAGGGGCGGCATGGGGCGCAAGTCGTCGTCGCTCCGGGCAGTGTGGCTGGGTCGGAGAAGTGGCTCGCGAAACACGCGCCACCCCCCAACAGGCGGTCGGCCGCCGAGCCCAGGGCAAGCCAGGCTCGCCGACTGCGAGTTGCCGTCCGGCGCTGCCGACCGCCGCGCCGTTGTCGCGCCGCCGTCGATGCGGCGGCGGTCCTGGTCCCCAACCCGGGTGAGGTCTCGCTTCGGCGAAGCGCTTGCTCGTCGTCGTCGCGCAGCGTTTCGCTCTACGCAACGCTAATGTAATGGTGGTCAGGAATGCAGAGCAAGACCGTCGAAGCTGTCGGAGCCGCCCCGTTCATGGTGGTCGTCTCGACCGCAGCGCACGCTCGAGATGCCCCAGGTCGACGCTGGGCTCGCCCCCCGATGTTCACTGGTCCGGGGTTGCGCTCGGCCAGCCAGAGTCCGCCGGAGCCCTAGCCAGCAGGCACCTGTTGCCGGTCGCCGGACCTGACCAGGCCCACACGCGAGACCCAAAATGTAGTGTTCGCGACGCGCGGTTATGGATCAATTCGCCGCCGCCCAAAACGAGAATTGGCCAAACCGTCTATTGCGGCCGTACAAAAACAGCCGCAGCGCCCCCCAATCGAACCGGGGACGTCGGGCCTCTGGCCCCGGAACGATCCGATGGCGAGCGCACCCGTGGCAGAGGAGCTACACTCCTGCTGGTGTTTTCGAAGCGTGCCAGGGACCGTGCCGCTAGACGGCGGCTTGCCGAAGAAGCCGAGAGCATGGATCTCGCGCGAGGTGCGGCAGCGGGCAACCTGCGCGCCAGTCAGCTGCTGCTCGAACAACTGGCACCCACGGTCGCTCGCGTAGCCTCGGCTGTACTCGGTCCGTCGAACCCGGACTTCGACGATGTGGTTCAGCAATCGTTGATTGCGGTGCTCGGCGCACTTCCGGGCTTTCGGGGCGAATGCCAGCCTTCTGGCTTTGCCTCGAGCATTGCGTTCCGCGTCGCCCTCAAGCACCGCAGACGTCAGCAGACCGATCGGCTTCGGCGCGACTACCTCGCGCAGCTCGGCCCGACAGAAACCAATACGCTCGATCTGCACGATCCTTGCCAGCGGCGGCGTTTGGTTCGAGA
Source organism: Polyangiaceae bacterium (assembly GCA_016929495.1). Classification (GTDB taxonomy): domain Bacteria; phylum Myxococcota_A; class Polyangia; order Polyangiales; family Polyangiaceae; genus JAFGIS01. The sequence goes on from JAFGIS010000331.1 coordinate 6,020, forward strand.
CTTGCTGGTGCGCCTGCCGGAACCACAAGCCGAAGCCTTGGCGCTGCGTGTGGTTCTGGGTCTGTCCCTCGAGGAAGTGGCACAAACGACCGGGGTTCCGCTCAACACGGTCCGTAGCCGCGTACGGCTCGCCAAAGAGGCGCTGCGACGCCGCATCACGACCTTGCCAGCACTGCGGGACGCCCTCGAGGGGGGGACATGAGTGTCGTAGATCTCCATCCCGAGGAGTTGCTGGACAAGCACGCGCGCGGAGAGCTGTCCGCGGCCGAACGCGGGCGCCTCGAGGCGCATCTGGCCGTCTGCCCCACCTGCTGCTTGGAGCTCGAGCTGCGGCGCGACTTCGAGCTCGAAGCGGCGCGGCTCCCGGTCCCCCAGTTGCCCGGACGGGTGTTGGCAGGAAGCGTGTCGAACCCTTCACGATGCCCTCCCGCACGCCGCTCGCGGTTCGCAGTCTGGGGGTTAGCGGCTGCCGGACTCGTGGCGGCCACTGCCGCCGTCGCTTCAGGACTGACGTGGGTTCGTTCCGAACTGCAACGCGACGAGACGGCGGGCACGATGAACCAGAAGTTCGCGGTGCCCATATCGCGCGCTGCCAAGCATTCGAGCACGGCGAGGCCGAGACCGGCGGTGGAGCCAGTCGTGACGGATGCCGAGCAGGAGCGCGTGTCCTCCGCACCGCCGCCCAGCAAGCCAGAAACGCGTGAGCCCGTTTCGCGAACCGAGGCGAATGCGGCTTCGAACGGGCACGCCGAGTCGCCAGCCTCGCTCTTCGCGGCAGCCAACCTCGCCCGCCGCCAGGGCAAGGTCGGCACGGCAATGGCGCGCTATCGTGCTCTTCGAAGACAGTTCCCGAGCTCCGAAGAGGCACTCCTGTCGCTCGTCATTGGTGCGAAGCTGGACCTGTATCGCGGCAATGCGGCGGTTGCGCTGGGATCGTTCGAACGGTATGCGCGTGCGGGGGGGCCACTCGAAGCCGAGGCGCTCGTGGGACGCGCCACCGCGCTGGAGCATCTTGGGCGCCGGAACGAGGCGGCAGCGGCGTGGCGCGTGGTCGCAGATCGGTGTCCCGGCTCCACGTACGCCCGGCAAGCGACTGAAAGGCTGTCGGCGCTGAGTGTTCCGTAGGACGCTTGCCGTTGCGGCCGCCTGCTCGGCGGTGTGGTTCGTGTTCGGGGCGAAAACGGTGCTCGCGGGCATGGAGACAGCGCCTTCTGCGCAAGCGCAACGGCAACGTGTGGACATCTACGTGGCTGGCGACGCTGAGACCATCGACAGGACCCGAGCTACGGCCGAGGAGCTGTTCGGCAGGCTCCGGATGGCTGTCCACGTGGGCCCGGAAGACGAGGCTCGTTCGGACCGGATCGGTGCCGAGCCTCCGCTCGCGGTCGTACACGTGGATCTCAGCTCGCCGCTCGAGCCGCGTCTGCTCGTCGTCGAGGGGTCGAGCGGCAGCGAGCTCGCCCGCCGCGCCCTGCCAGCCACCCCTTCGCTCGAAACGTCGGTGGAAGAGGTGATCCACATCGCTTACCTGATGGTCGAGAGCCTGCTCGAGCATCAGGCTGCCCGCACCGAAACGCAGCCGCCGCCGGCACCGGAACCGGAACCGGCGCCGACACCGCCGCAGCCGCCCATCGCGCCGAGGCCGGCGTCGGTGCAGCAAGACCAGACGCCGTTCGGCGCCGGTGGGGTCCGGGATCGGGGCTCTGCCCCGCGAGAGGCTGTCGCTCTCGGGCTCGACGCAGGGCTCGCTCTCACCATCACGTCGCTCGGAGCCGATCGAATCCTGCCCGGCGCCGGCGTCGTGCTGGAGACTCGCTTGGCCAAAGACCGCCAGAGTCTCGGCATCCTCGGCGCAGGTGCCGTGCACACGTCGAGCGAGCTCGTATTCGCGGATGCCAGCTCCGGCGTGCGTCCGTTTGTGTTGCGTCTGCTGTTGACGTACGATCGCCCCGTGTACTCCACCCTGTCACTGGTGGCCGGGGCAGGCGGCGGCCTCGACGGCTACCGCATCGAGCCGCATCGCTCGGCGGCCCGTGTCCGAACCAGGACGGGAGGCTGGGCGCTCGACCCGGCGCTCAGCGGAGCGTTGGGCGTCCGCGCGCGACTCGTTGGCTCCACGTTGCTCACGGCTGCCATTGCACTCGACGTCGATCTGGCTCCCAGCCGCTTCGTAGCCCTGAGCGAGGCCGGCTCGGCAAAGTCGATTCTCAGGGCGCCACGCGCGCGACCCGCGTTGTGGCTCGCGCTGTCCACGGCGGTGGCTCGTTCTTCGGGATTCCCCCAGCCCGGAGCACGACCATGATCGCTCGCCCGTTCTCTCCAATCGGCGCCGTGGCCGTGCTCTCTGCGGCCTGCTCGGCGCGGGACGTCCCCCTTTTCTACGTCGCTCCAGAGTCGACTGGCAGCCAGGAAACAGGCGGCGACACGACGGCTTCCGGGGGCTCGCACCAGGGCACGGGAGGCACGCCGACTGAGGCCTCCGGCGGCTCGAGTGTCGCTGGTATGCCCAGCGGACCCCAGGGCGGCACAACGGGGATCGGGGGCAGGGCAGAAGCAGCGGGGCAGGGATCGGGAGGCGCCGCGGTCGCTTGCGCGACGGATGCCGAATGCGCGTCGGGCTGGTTCTGCCACAAACCGGACTGCGCCGCAGCGCTGGGCCAGTGCGAACCGCGCGAGGTGTTCTGCGATGCGAGGCCCAATCCCGTGTGTGGCTGTGATGGTACGACCTACTGGAACGAGTGCATCTGGCGCCAGGTGGGGACCGGCTCTTTCCTCGATGGGGAGTGCGGCGCGAGCGCAAGGGCCTGCAATAGCCGCACGGACTGCGGGTCGACGGTGGCCGCCTGTGCGCGGCTCTATTTCCAGTACCCCACCTGCCCAGCCCTGAACGGCTGGACCGAGCTCCCGCCGGGCTTGTGCTGGGTCACGCCCGCGAGGTGCGATCCCGGTGCCACCACAGATCGCTGGATATTCTGTCCGCCGCCGGGCACGACGCTGCCGCCGCCGAGCCAGCGCATCTGTATGGACACGTGCACTGCGCTCAACTACTGGTTCCCTGTCTTCCTGGCACGCCCCGGGGATGGCTGTCCCTGAGAGGGTCATGCGTCGCCGCGTGTTCGAGCAACGCGCTCTGCGGACATCACGCGTCTCGGCAGCGCACGTCGGCCGAGCGTTGCCTTCACAGGAGACTCCGCTGTTGCGGCGCCACCATCGCGCACCGCTCGAGTAGACTCCGCACCGCGGTGTCGAGCTCAGCGGACCAGCCGAGGGCACGCGACAGCTCTCCGTTCGACAGAAGCTCCACCAGCTCCTCCTCCAGAGCACGGTAGCTCCAGCCTCGCTTGCGGCTCGAGCGCGTGCGGCGCGCTTTGCACCAAAGCTGCAGGTCGCGGCTGGCCTTCTCGAGCTCTCTGGCGATGCTGTCATGCGGACGCTCGAGGCGAAGCCGAAAGGCTTCATGCTCGGCCAAGACGGCCAGTTCCGAGTAGAGCGGGAGCTTGCCGCGAAAGAGCGCGTGCGGCATGCGTCCGGGCAGCGGGCAGCTTCTGAGCGCATTCGCGTAGCGCTGGGTCACTCGGTCCAGATAGCTCGATTCTGGAGCCCCCGACGGGCGGCGCGCCCGATAGAGCCTCTCGTAGCCTGCGAGTAGCGCCGCGTCGTAGGAAGTGACGCTCTGGAGGTACAGTTCGCGCTGCCGACCCGGACGCAGCGTCAGACCGGCGAGGCAGAGGAATTCGACGCCTGCCTCGTGCCCGGCTCGAAGCAGCGACAGGATCTGCCCCGCCTTGTCGCCGATCCCGGGCAGAATCGGCATGGCCATGATGCCCGTGGCGATGCCGCGCTCCCGGGCTCGGGCGAGCAGGTCGAAGCGCTGGTGCACGGGCGCAGCTCCGGGCTCGAAGTGGGACCGCACCGACTCATCGACGGTCTGTATGCTGAACGAGAGCACCGCGCCCGGACCGCGCGCGAGCTTTTCCAGCAGGTCGAAGTCCCGCTCCACCAGCACGGACTTGGTGAGCACGTGCACGGGCCGCTCGAGTTCGAGCGCCAATTCGAGCGCCCTGCGCGTGAGCCCCTCGGCCGCTTCGAGGGGCTGGTAGGAGTCCGAGACACCGCCGCCGACGAACAGGATCCCGGGCTCGCGTTGGCGGCCGAGTTCCTGGCGCAGTAGCTCCAGAGCATTGCGCTTGACCGCGATACTGGCGGCGAAGTCGCCCTGCACACCGTACTTCTCGGCTCGGCCGTCGCAGTAGCTGCACGCGTGGGCGCAGCCTCGATACATGTTCATGCCCCAGGTCCCGACGAACCATGGATCCGTCCATCCGTGACCGCGCAGAAGTGACTTGGCTTCGATGCTCGTCGGCGCCATGGAAGCTGCTTCGCTTGGTAGGACCTGTTGCGCGCAGGAGCAACCGTGGGTGGTCTCGAGTGCACAGCAGCGCCCCTAGACCCACATTGCCGCACCCGGGTGGCCTTGCCGAGCCGGACCGACCAGGCTACGGTCCCCGTCTGCTTATCTGCCGAGCCGTGTCGGCCGTTTCGCTCAAGGGCACCGAAACATGCCAGCTCCGGTCAGTGAAGGGCAGTGGCTTGCGGGCAAGTACCGCGTGGACCAGGTCCTGGGCGAAGGCGGCATGGGCGTGGTGGTGGCGGCAACGGACACGCAGCTCGAGCGGCGGGTGGCGATCAAGTTCCTTCTGCCCGAGTACGTGACGCATCCGGAGGCGGCGGAACGCTTCCTGCGCGAAGCGCGCGCCGCCGCCAAGATCCGGAGCGAACACGTGGCCCGGGTCATCGATGTGGGGACGCTCGAAACGGGCGCTCCCTACATGGTGATGGAGTATCTGGAGGGAAGCGATCTGGCCGCAGTCATGGGGAGTCCTGCGGGGCTGTTGGTCGAGGAGGCGACCGGCTACGTGCTCCAAGCGTGTGAGGCCGTGGCCGAAGCGCACGCCCGAGGCATCATCCACAGAGATCTCAAGCCTGCCAATCTGTTCTTGAGCGTCGAGCCGGGCGGGACGCGAAAAGTGAAGGTGCTCGATTTCGGGATTTCGAAGACGATCATCGGTGGGAAGCCTTTTGCTCCGTCGCTCACCAAGACCGCGGCCTTGATGGGCTCGCCCCTGTACATGTCTCCGGAACAGATGCGCTCGACGCGCAACGTGGATGCGCGGACCGACATCTGGGCACTCGGCGTGATCTTGTACGAGCTGCTCGCACACGAACCGCCGTTCCAGGGCGAGTCGATCACGGAGCTCTCGGCCAAGGTTCTTCTCGATTCGCCGGCGCCGATTCGCTCCGTGCGCCCGGATGTCCCGGAGGGCTTGGAGCAGGTCGTCTTCAAAGCCTTGGCCAAGAATCCCGAAGAACGCTATCCGAGCATCGCCGAGTTCGCGGTGGCGCTGGCGCCCTTTGCGCCGCGCCGCGAACGCGGCGTCGTCGAAAACATCACTCGCATTCTGCAGGCCGCCGGGCTATCCACGAGCGCGCTCGACGTGCCGCCCTCCTTGCCGGCAGGCCACAGGGGCGCTCAGACGGTGGGGGCCTGGGGAGGCACGCAGGGGCCTGCGCAGCCGCGCAAGGCAGCGCGTTGGCCCTGGGTGCTGGCAGCGAGTGTATCCGTTCTGGTGGTGGGAAGTCTGGTGGGCGCCATTGCGCTCGGTTCGAGGCCCTCGCCGGGGGCTCACGCGCCGACGCCGGGGCCCGAAGTGGCGCCGGGCGCAGCGCCTCGGGCAGCGCAACGCACTCCCAGCACGAGCGTCGCAGCGACGGCACGGAGCGGCGCGGCAGAGCCACCGGCTGTAGCGGCCAGTCCAGCGGCGGAGTCCCCCCGGCCCAATGCGGCCGCGACGAACACGGGCAAGGCGAGCGGCAAGCCGGCTGCGGCTGCGCTCGCCTCTACGACGACAGCGCGCGCCCAGTCCGGACACGCCTCCGCGCCGACATCGACGCGTCCTGGCGACACGACCGGCAGCCCGGCGGTAGCCAACCCCGAAACAGGCGCCTCCAAGCCCGCCGCCACCAAGGTCGTTTCCCCGAAACCCGCGGTGAGCAAACGGAGGGACTCGGGCGCAGCGCCGCTCCCAGAATTCGGAAAGCGCAAATGACAGTCCCCGCACGACGACTGAGCCGAGTCCTCGGCACTGCCCTCGTTTTCTTGATGCTCGCGGCAGCGCGCGTGGCACCTGCCCAGGTGAGTGCCGTCGACAGCGCATCCGCCGAAGCGTTGTACAACGAGGCTCTGCGGCTCATGGAAGAGAAGCAGTACACCGAGGCCTGCCCGAAACTCGAGGAAAGCCAGAGGCTCGATCCCGGAGTCGGGACGCTACTGTATCTGGGTCACTGCTACGAGCAGCTCGGGAAGACCGCGAGCGCGTGGGCGACGTTCAAGGATGCCGCTTACGCCGCAGCGAACTCGGGCCAGAAAGATCGAGAAGAGGTCGCGCAGGATCGCGCTGACGCCATCAAGCCGAATCTCGCGTACCTGACGCTGCGCGTCGCAGAGCCGGACGTTCCCGGACTCGAAGTGCAGCGCGACGGACAGGTCGTTCGGGCGGCTACGTGGGGCGTCCCCGTGCCGGTCGATCCGGGCGAGCACCGCATCCAGGCGCAGCGCCCCAATGCGCAGGCCTGGAGCAGGCTCGTGAATGTCCCGCCGGGTCCGGGCAACATCGAGGTGCAGGTACCGCCGCTGACCGAGGCGCAGGTGGCTCCCCGCGCCGTGGCTCCGGCGCCGCCACCCCCGCCTCAGCCACGACCAGCGCCGCCAGCGCAACCATCGCAGGCCGACGCGAACCCGGGCCGGACGCAGCGGACCTGGGGCTGGGTAGCGATCGGTGCTGGCGGCACGGGGCTCTTGGTCGGTGGGGTCTTCGCACTGCTCGCGAAGAAGGCAGATGAAGAGGCTAGCAAGGAGTGCCGCCCCGACGATCCAACGCTGTGCAGCTCGGAGGGCGTTTCTCTCGGCGAGACGGCCACCGCAAGGGGCAACGCTGCCACGCTCGCGACCGGACTCGGCGCAGCTCTGCTCGTGACAGGCGGCGTGCTTCTTTGGACGGCTCCCTTGGGCGACGACAAGGACAGGGGCAAGGTGAGCCTGTCGGCCGATTTCGGGCCACGGCTTGCCGGCGTGCGTTTCGGAGGTGCGTGGTGACAAGGCAAGCGACTTCTCTGCTGGCAGCCGCCGTGCTGGTCAGCGTGCCGCTGGCGGCCCTGTCCGCCTGCAATGCCGTGCTCGGGATCGAGTCCGACCGCCGACTGGACACGAGCTATCCCGACGGTGGCCGAGACGGCTGTTCCGAGGGAACCGACTGCGAGCAGTGCTCGACCGAGTTGGAGCGCTGCC
>JAFGIS010000332.1 GCA_016929495.1 Polyangiaceae bacterium
AAGATCGCATAAGATAGCTTATGTAAACAAATTGCATCTCACTCGACGCTAAAATTGCCCTAGCACATTTGGACGACTTGGCCACCGACTCCATCCTCGTGAAGCTCCACAGCATCGAACTCGAGACGGCCAGGGTCCGGAGGGACCTCGTGGCGTGGTGGACGATCGGGGCGTGGTTCAGTCAGGCGGTGGTTCGGAGGGCTCCGCGCGCTCGCCTTGCTCGCGCGCTCCTCCGCGAAAACGCCGCTTCGTCAGGCCGCACCGCCGTTGCTAGCCCGGTCCTCGGGCCAAAGCTCATCCAATCCGAGTCGATACCGGTGGCAGTGCAGCCCCTTGCGCATTGCGGCTTCGTAGTACTCAAAGTCGTCAAAGCCGACGCCCGCCAAGAGCTCTTGGGCGATTCGCCACGCCAACGCTTCCTCCGTGAGGATCAGTTCTATCTGTTCGGCACGAAGGGAAGACTGCATCGCAGCGCGGAGCCGATCATTGTACTCGTCAGTTGATCCGCCCCTTGGTACCTCGGCAATGATCTGGTCGCGCTTCTTCGCCGCGCCGAAGTACCGCTGCCACTCGCTCCGAGGTGTGCGCTCCTTCCAGGACAGGAAGTGCCCACCTTCGTGGGCGAGAGTCACAAGTTCAAGGAGAAGGTCCGGCGGTGGTAGCGCGCTACCTCCGCGATTCCGGTGTTGGTTGGGCCACGGGGGGTCGGCGTAGTACGGCCTGCTGATTGTGATCTTGGGTGAGTCCTTGCCCGTTTCCCACGGGTCCGGGTGAAAGTCACCGTCCTCCTCCCAGAGGCCACCGTAGACGACGGCGACTCCGAGTCCTTCAAGGGTTCGCCACAGCGCTTCGTAGAGAACAAAGACGTCGGTCATTCAGGGAGCGTAGAGTCTGGCGAGCTGACCTGCAGGGCTTCCATCGGGGCCACCCCCCTCGAGGTCGCCATCGGGCCCGCCCAGTGGGGCGCGGCCGAGCCGCGTGAGCAGCGGTCAGTATACCGGAGGCGAGGCGACCAGGGAAGGGGCTGCGGGCAGGCGCCGCGCCGATCATCTGCCTGCCATGCCAGGTGTCCAGCCCGCTGACCCCGGCGTGGCTCCGCCTGGCTCCTTCTCTTCTTAGAATTCGTCAAGCCGCCGTCTCAAAGCCGTTGACACGTTCCGGACGTCAGCTGTCTTCGGCGAGGAGCTTGTCGAGTTGTGTACGGAACTGGAGCTTGAGATCCGCATCGTTTCTGTAGACGGTCCAGAAGTGGCCAAGCGCACCGAGCCGTTCCTGGAACGCCCACACCGATTCCACGTCCTCCTTGCGCAAGGTTCCAATGTTCACGTCACTGTGTCTGAAGAAGGTGAATATCCGCGGCCTGCCCCTGGCTTTGAACTGCCCGTACGCCGTATCGAACTCCTCCTCTGCGAATCTGCCCACCTTGGTGAAGAAGAGTCCGATGAAGACGTCGCATTCGCGCACCGCTCTGTTGTAGTCGTCTTGCTTTCGGGTTTCGTTGATGGCGTCGAGGAAGTTCTCCCAGCGCGTGATCTCCAGGTAGACACCGAGACGGAGAAACTCGTCGTTCTGTTGCCGGAAGTACAGATCGAATGCGTCGCGGTCGTCCCTGAGCTCGCTCGAGGATGCGAGGAAGACCCTAAGGGTCCGCGCGGTTCGAGGAACGGAACTGGGGCTCGGCAACGAACTTGGCGGACTGGAGACCCGGATCCCGTGCAGGAGATCGAGGACGTCCATCGATGCGTAGCTCCGCTCACATTCGACTCTCAGTCGCCCTCGTCCCTTGCGTCGAACAAGGTCCTTGTACGCGAAGAAGTGGGGTACCGGTTGGCGCGAGCATTCCGCGCAGGGACAGGGGATCCGCTTGTCAACCCGGTCGCGCAGGCCTTGGAACGAATCGTTCAGCGCATCGAGGTCCGCTACCACCACGCTGAGGAGCTCTTTCTGCTCCGGGCCGCGCGCCCGAAGCTCGATTTCCGTACCGTTGGGGAGGAGCTCCACAACCACTTCTGTGCCGTCCCGTTCGAATCGCACGCCGGTGACCCAGGCGAGCTCTGGATCGCGCACGAACCGTTGGAGCCGCACTGTCAGCCTGCTGATCACGCCCTTGGGCAAGAACTCGTACGCGTAGCGCAGGACCAGGTCTCCAGGCTCGGCCCAGTCCTTGAGCTCTTGGGGCTTGGTCGCCGGCAAGAGCTGGGGCACGAGCCAGGTGCGGGGGGCCTTCCCCTCCAGCAGGTAGCAGAGCTCGAACTTCTGCATCAGGGCCCATAGCTCGAGGTGCTTGTCTTGGTACGTTTGATCGTGCCAAAGCCGGTCGCAATCGGCACGCGTGAATCGACCGCGCTGCTTCTGCTTGACCTGCTCGTCGTCGAGTATCCGCAACACGGCATCCGTCGCCCAGGCGTTCTGCAGGATCACGGTGCGCCGGAGCAGATCGTGCTCCTGAAAATGCAGGAAGACACCGAGCTCATGCAGGTACTGGCTCAAGAATCGAGCCTTCTTGCGGTCAGCCTCCTCCGCGGCATCGAACGGCAGGTGCCGTCCGTAGATCTCGAAGTACTCGCTCTCCGAGATGGTCGGCACGCTGGCAGCGCGTTTCTCGAGCTCTTCGCGGACCTTCACCCAGCCTGCCGGAAGCTCATCCCCAATGTGGCGCATATGGCTGGCATGGTACTCGACGGCGTCGCGGAGCCCGCAGGCAGCGTCGGGGTGCGAGAGGTCCCCCGCAAACCGCTCGATGACATTGTCGAAACGGCCCTTGATGCCCGCAAGGTCGATCTCCTTGCTCCTGCCCCCTCTCTCGTTCTGGAAGATCAGGACGGGGCTATGTTCTCCCCATAGATCGATGGCCTCGAGCCAATACCTAAATCGTTCATCCGATACGGACTTGTCGTCATTCCTCGTGTCATCCAAGAGCACGTAGAGCGAGCGTCGAGTCAGGAAGAACTGGTGGGTGGCGTGGTAGATCTGCTGGCTGCCAAAGTCCCATGCATTTAGCCGAAACGGCTGTCCATCTTTGAGCTTGAACTCATGCGTATGGATGGTAATGCCCTTCGTGGTTTCGTCCTCGGTCGGCAGGCCCAGCTCTGGCTGAAACAATCGCCGGAGCAAGCTCGTTTTGCCCGCCTTGCCGTCGCCGACCAGAAGCATTTTGGCCTCGTACAGGTGGACCACATCCGCGGTCTCGCGTTCGCGGAAATAGTTGAGGATCGCCTCGTTTCCTTGTTTGACGACTTCGACAGGTGGGCGCGTCAGCGGGCAGCCTCCGACGTAGACGGCAGGCTTCCTCGATGAGGCCGTGCTCCAACGAACAGGGCAACCTCGATCGATGAGCGTGCGAAGCGGACTAAGATCCGCGACTCGTGTGTTCGAGATGTCCAAGACCTCGAGAGCGGAGAGAGAAGCGAGCGGAGCGAGGTCGGCTATTCTCGTGCCCGAGACATCCAGGCACTTAAGGGCCGAATGGTGAGCTAGCGGAACGAGGTCGGTGATCCGCGTGATCGCAACGTCGAGCGACGTCAGAGCGGAGAGGGAAGCGAGTGGAGCGAGGTCGATGACTGGCGCACCACGGAGGTGGAGCGCCTCGAGGGCAGACAGAGAGGCAAGCGGAGTGAGGTCGGCGACTCGTGTGCCCGAGACGCCCAAGGAGCGCAGAGCGGAAAGGGAAGCGAGCGGAGCGAGGTCGACGACCTGCGTGTTGCTGGAATGCAGGGACTGAAGAGCGGAGAGGGAAGCGAGCGGAGCGAGGTCGGCGACTTGCGTGTTGTTGGCGTGCAGGGACTGAAGAGCGGAGAGGGAAGCGAGCGGAGCGAGGTCGGCGACCCGCGTGCCATTGATGTGCAGGGTTTGCAGAGCGGAGAGGGAAGCCAGCGGAGTGAGGTTGGCGACGCGCGTGCTATTGAGGTACAGGGACTGCAGGCCGGAGAGGCAAGCTAGTGGAGCGAGGTCGGTGACGTGCGTATACGAGGCGTTCACGAACCGCAGAGCGGAGAGGGAAGCAAGTGGAGTGAGGTCGGCGATCTGTGTGTCGTAGACGTCCAGCGTCCGGAGGCCAGAGAGAGACGCGAGCGGAGTGAGATCGACGATTGCTGCACCTGACGCGTCCAGCACTTCGAGGCGACTGACCTCGGACAACGGAGTGAGGTCCGATGCGGAGCTACCCCGAAGGATCAGTGTCTGTAGGCGCGCAAGCTTGGCGAGAGGCGCCAAGTCGGACAGACGTTCATTGGCCACCCCAGTGTTCTGGCTCTTCTTGTGCTCCCAGCGCTTCCCGGTCCAGACGTACCACTCGCTCGCCAGATTGAGCTCCTCGAGCCAGAGGAGCTCTTCAAGTTCCCGTGGCAGCTCCTCGAGCCCGCAGTTGCCGAGGTCCAGCAACCTGGCCCTGGTTCGTTTGTTCTCAGCAATGAGCCGGAGGGCGAGTTCGGACATGCTGTTCCCCGTGTGGTCCAGCGCTCGTGACAATCTACCTCAGGGCAGAACTTGGGTAGAGATCGTTTCTGGCCCGGCCCATCGACCTCAGAAGACACGCCATTTCGAGACCGGCCCGACGCCGAGTGAATGCCACGATGGCGGGCGTGGCTGGAAACCCATCGCTCAGGTTCGCGTCGCCCTGGCGGCACCATGTCTCTATTGCGACGAGCTGGCGTCGCTTCATCCTGACTCGGGGTTGTGGCGGGGTGCTCCGCGCCTGGCGTCTTGGCAGCAGGAAGCCAGGTTCGGACTTCGTGTGTTCGACCAGCAAGGCGCGGTCCGTGGGCCGGCACTCTCAAACGCGCCGTGTCGGCGCAGGACGAGGTGCCGAGACGCAAGCCCGTTTGGATGGGCCACTCACCCCAAGTTGACCACCCCGCTCACGAAAGAGCATGATTTACGCCACTTCGTCGGGCTCCGTAGACACAAACTCCGAGCGGGGCGTCAGCGCGGCCCCCAATTCGCGCGGATCCACCAGGCGCGTCAGCCCCAGCCGGCGTAGCAGCGCCATCTCCACGCAGCGCGGATTCCGACCTCGGTGGAACGGCACCGGGACTCTACGCACAGCGCGGCGGCTGCGCGCCGCAGAGGCGGCGAGGAGAGGGACATTGGCTTGCTTTCTATATTCGGACGGCCGTGACTCGACCGCTGACGGCAGTGCCTCGCTCCAGGCGAAGCTTCAGCTCTTCGGGTGCGCTCTGGACGACAGCAACGGCCTGGATCCAGCCCGGGGCTTCGGCGACGATGCGCAGGCCGAGCCCACGAGCATCCTCCACGGACACGCCGCCATCCGGAGCGGTGAACAACGTCCGCCTCAGCGGAGTGCCCGCATCGGTCGACATGACGAGCACCTGCGCCGCGTCCAGGGGTTGGTCTCTTTCGTCGAGCACCGTCACGCGAACCGCCTGGCGGGGCGCGGGCAGCGTCAGCTTGAGGTTGGTCAGGCCCGCTTCGGGCACCTCGAGCTCTCGCCGCAGCACGACGCTGTCCACGGCGGTGGGTCACTGGGCCGAAAGATCGCATAAGATAGCTTGGACTAAGCCGCTTCGCGGCAGCGTGCGCGCTGAGGGGTCGGGGCACAGGGAGCAGCGGGTGAGCTTCGCTGTCGGGTCGTCGC